>MEQV01000205.1:0-417 GCA_001770355.1 Betaproteobacteria bacterium RIFCSPLOWO2_02_FULL_62_17 | reverse complement strand
GCGGCACGTTGGGCATGCGCCTGACCGGTTTCGCACCCATCACCGCGATCAGCCGCACCTTGCCGCTGGCGAGGTGCGGGCCGATGAGCGAGAACGACGGGAAGTGGACGTCGAGCCGCCCGGTCATGAGGTCGTTGATCGGGATCGCCATGTTGCCGCCGGAGTACGGCACGTGCAGCAGGTCGATGCCGGCGGACATCTTCAAGGACTCGCCCTGCATGTGGAAATTCGAGCCGATGCCGTTCGAGCCGTACGCGAGCTTGCCGGGGTTCTTCTTCGCGTAGTCGACCAGATCCTGCAGCGAATTGATCGGCAGCGCCGCGTTCACGGCGAGGAAAGAGCCGCCCTCGACCACCTGGCTGAGGGCGGTAAAGTCCTTCGCCGGGTCGTAGCCGAGGTTCCTGGTGAGGAAAGGCG
>MEQV01000204.1:2933-21932 GCA_001770355.1 Betaproteobacteria bacterium RIFCSPLOWO2_02_FULL_62_17 | reverse complement strand
GTTTTTCAACATGAGCGCGCTCGAAAACGTCATGGTGGGCCGCCATATGCACGAGCGCTGCGGACTGGCCACGACGTTGCTGCGCTTTCCGCGCCTGGCGCGCGCGGAGCGCGCCTGCCGCGAGGAAGCGGCGGAACTGATGCGCTACGTCGGCCTGCAGGCTTATCTGTCCGCCGCCTCGACGGCGATGCCTTACGGCGCCCTCAAACGGCTGGAAATCGCGCGTGCGCTGGCGACCCAGCCCAGGCTGATCCTGCTCGATGAACCGGCGGCGGGCCTGAACCCGACCGAAGCCCTCGAACTGGATGCACTGATCGGCAGGCTCACCGAGCGCGGCATTACCGTGGTGCTGGTCGAGCACAATATGCGCCTGGTGATGGGGGTGTCGGACCACATTCTGGTGCTTGACTACGGCCGCAAGCTCGCCGAAGGCCCGGCGGCTGCGGTGCGCAATGATCCCAAGGTGATCGAGGCATACTTAGGCAGCACTGCCGCAAGCGGCGGACCGGTAAGCACAGCCCCGCAACGGGCGAGCCTGCAATGATGCTCGACGTCGAGGGTCTCGCCAGCCGCTATGGGCGCATTCCGGCGCTCAAGGGCGTGGACATCCACGTTGGCCAGGGGGAACTGGTCGCGCTGGTCGGCGCAAACGGCGCCGGGAAAACGACGCTGTTGCGCGCGCTGTCCGGGGTGCAGCCGGTAAGCGCCGGGCGCGTGCGGTTCGAGGGCGAGGACATCACCAACGCGGCGCCGGAGAAACGCGTGCGCCTTGGCATCGTCCAGGTCCCCGAGGGGCGGCAGGTTTTCGCGCCGCTCTCGGTGGAGGACAATCTGCGCCTGGGCGCCTACCTGCGCAGCAATGCACAGGCGGCGCGGACCTGCGAGCGGGTCTACGCGATGTTCCCGGTGCTCAAGGACAAGCGCCGTGACGCCGCGGGCATGCTCTCGGGAGGGCAACAGCAGATGCTCGCCATCGGCAGGGCGCTGATGGCCGAACCCAGGCTGCTTTTGCTCGATGAGCCGAGCATGGGGCTCGCCCCCAGGCTGGTGGAGGAGATCTTCGCTTGTATATGCGCGCTCAAGGAGGCCTCAACAACTATATTCCTGGTCGATCAAAATGCGCGCGCGGCCCTGGCCGTGGCCGACCGCGCTTACGTGCTGGAAACCGGTCGTGTGGTGCTCGCCGGCAGCGGCGCGGAACTGATGGAGAACGAGCAGGTGAAAGAAGCCTACCTCGGGCTGTGAGGCGCCTGGTAAACCAAGGGGATGGAACATGGGCAAAGTGAAAGCTAAGAACGACTCCCGCCGGCCGGCGCGTAAAGCAGCGGCGCGCGCCTACAAGTTCGACCCGGCGGCGGAAACCATGCCGCTGGAGAAAATCCGCGCGCTGCAGCTGCGTCGCCTCAGGTCGAGCGTCAAGAACGCCTACGAGAACGTGCCTTTTCACCGCAAGAGCATGAAAGCCATGGGCTTCGAGCCCGGCGACCTGAAGCGGCTGGAGGATCTGGCCGCGCTGCACTTCACGGTGAAGGCCGACATGGCCGCTAATTACCCGTTCGGCCTGCTTGCCCGGCCGCGTACCGAACTGGTGCGGCTGCACGCCTCCTCGGGCACCACCGGCAAGCCGACGGTGGTCGGCTATACCGCGAAAGACATCGCCACCTGGTCCGACCTCATGGCACGCTCGCTGGCCTGTGCGGGGGTGCGGCCCGGCGATGTGGTGCACAACGCTTACGGCTACGGCCTGTTCACCGGTGGCCTGGGCGTGCACTACGGCGCTGAACGGATGGGCGCGACCGTCGTGCCGATGTCCGGCGGCGGCACCGAACGCCAGATCGTGCTGATTCAGGATTGCGGCGCGCGCGTGCTCGCGTGCACCCCGTCCTATGCGCTGGCGATCGCCGAGGTCGCGGAACGGGAAGGCGTGGACCTGCGCAAGTCCAAGCTCGAGATCGGCGCTTTCGGCGCCGAGCCCTGGAGCGAGGCGATGCGGCGCGAAATCCAGGTGCGACTTGGCGTCAAGGCGGTGGACCTCTACGGCCTGTCGGAAATCATGGGGCCGGGCGTCGCCTGCGAGTGCGAGGAAGCCCAGGCGGGGCTGCATGGCTGGGAAGATCACTTCCTGTTCGAGATCATCGACCCGGACAGCGGTAAACCTGTGGCCGAGGGCGAGGCGGGCGAGATGGTCATCACCACGCTCACCAAGGAGGCGCTGCCGATGATCCGCTATCGCACGCGCGACATCACGCGCCTGAGCCGGGAACGCTGCGACTGCGGCCGCACCCACGCCCGCATCATGCGCATCACCGGGCGCAACGACGACATGCTCATCATCCGCGGCGTGAATGTTTACCCCTCGCAGGTCGAGGCGGCGCTGGTGGGGCTTCCCAACGTGGCACCGCATTATCAGCTGGTGGTGCAAAGGCAGGGCACACTCGATCACCTGACCGTCGAGATCGAAGCCCTTCCCAATGCGGCGCCTACCGCGGAGCTGCGCGCCGCCGTCGGCGAATCGGTGCGCCATCACATCAAGTCGACGGTCGGGGTTACCGCCGACGTGGTGGTGAAAGAGCCGGGGGAGATTCCGCGATCCATGGGCAAGGCCGTGCGCGTTCGCGACCTGCGCCCGAAGATCCTGTAGACAGGGATACAAAACGACAGGGGTGATTACCTGCCGCCTGTGCAGAGCGTGGCCGCCCTTGCACACTCGCTGATTGGACCGGGGTATTATTGGCGAGTTGATGATGGTAAGAACTGACCGCCGGAGGACGAAAAGATGGTGACTGCCGCACTCACGCAATGTGACCACCGCCGTCTGCTAAAGCTCGCCGCGAAAGCCGAGCGCACGCCGCAGGCGATGCTCAAGTTTGTACTTCGCGACGGTTTCGACTACTGCGAGTATGTGGTTGAGGCGGTGAACGAGGGCATTGCCGATCGCTCGTCCTCGGACATCGACGAGGTTGAGGCCAGAATCGTCCGCCGAAGGGAGCGCCGTGACCGGGCGGCGGCTTAGGATCAAGCGCCGCGCCGAACTGGACATCGAAACCGTAGAGCACTACTACCTCGGGAAAGCCGGAAAGGCGGTTGCCGATGGCGCCGTGGACGCGATTCTCGCGAGAGTGAGAAAACTGGCTGCACTTGAGGTCGATTACCGCCCGGGAATCCGCGAGGGCACGCGGGAATACGTGATGGACCGATATCCCTACGTACTGGTATATCGTGATCGCGCCGGGACGGTTGAGTTGTTGCGCGTGCTGCATCAGAGGGCTGAATATTTCAACCGGCGAAAACGCTGACAAGTAACGCGACGCTCGGGGCGTCCTGGCGATCTCTACAATGCACCTGACCGCAGCACAGAAATACCATATCGTTTAAGAATAGAATTCCAACGGAACTCGCTACAAATCCAGCCAAGTCCTGAGCGCCGTTTCAAGTTGGGACAACTCGCGTGCGTCGAGTCGGCCAACAGGTGAAGATTTCAGGGCTGATCGCGGCACGGTGACTACCTTATCGGCCATGATCCAGGAATCGCGATCCAAGCCGCTCCGACGCCCGGTCGCGATTACCACCCGCACAAAATGCGCTCCAAGATCAACGCTGGTGACCGGGCAGACCGTGATGCTTTCCATGAGGTCCAGCGTCTCGGTCGCCTGCACCACCACGACCGGGCGCGGCTTGGCTGTGTAAGGTCCCTTTACCGCAACGAAGACTATATCGCCGCGTTGGACTTTCATTCAGGTAAATGGATGAGCTGCTGCCAGCCTGTGTCCCGGCGATCCGCTGCTGCGATCAGCTTACACTGGCGGCGCAGTTCAACGACGAACGCTTTCGACCGGCGGGCCTTCTTCGAGCGCGGTGGCTTGAGTGGCGGCGCCAAGCGACGACGGGTATCAGGTGCGTTCATGGTGGCCTCGGATGCTAATCGACCCTGAAAATATTGTACATCCAAGGCCTGCATCCCTCGAAGGCCCGGATGTCGCACTTCGAACTTTATTTCGCAGAAATGCCGGAAAGCCGCGCCAATGCTTGATCTACTCCGTTTTTTCAAGCTTTAGGCACCGTTGATAGTTTCCATCCCGCTCAAGCCGTTCACGCGGCCAGCCGCATCTCAGCGGCGACAACGTCCCATAGCACCGCTATGCGCCGGTCGCTCTGGCGCTCGATCAGGCCAAGCTCGATCAGGCGCGTCACGTCGCTATGCACGTTCTTGTAGTGCCGCCCCTGGCGCCGCGCCAGTTCGTTGATCGAAAGCGGACCGTCGCGCCGCAAGCGCTCGAGCAGCGTCCAGCGCGCCGGCGTGAGGTTCTTCAGCAGCGTCGGCAAGCTCTCGAAGGTGAGGCGCACTTGCGCGGCCCGCGCACCAGGTTTTTCCGCCAGCCGCCAAGCTTGCTCGAAGCGGTCCAGCGCCTGCGTGACGCTACCCACCTATACCTGAATCTTCTTCATTTTCGCCACCAGATCTTCTCACGTCCGTTTCGAAATCGCGCCTCAGCCTAGCCAAGGATACGAAACAATCCCGACCTTGCCGAGGCCAATATCCACGAGGCCCCGCGCTTGGCCGCCGAAGCGGTACGTGTGTGGGGGTTGCGTCTGGCAGCCTTATGAGATTTCTGATCGACAATGCGCTGGTACCGGCCGTCGTGAAAGGGCCGCGCCAGACACCACGCGGTACCTGTGTCTTGCCGGGCAAAGGTCGCGGGCGGCGCCAAGGTATAATGCGACCATGGTTCTTCGAGGTCCACACCGTGAGCAAAACCCTCCAGAATAAACAGGCGATTCCGGCGCGCGCTAAAACGCTCTGGGACAAGGCGTCGGACTTGATCGGCGCGGACAAATCGCGCTCGTTACCCGCCGATGTGTCAGCGCGATACAAGCGCCTGCTTTATGCCAAGCTATCCGCGAAAACTTCTCGTTGACGCGGGGCCGCTGATCGCGCTCTACAAGAGCACGGACAAATACCACGGGCGAGCAGTCGCGTTCTCAAAGGCGTGTGCCGCGACACTGCATACCACTCTGCCAGTTCTCACGGAGGCGGCGCATTTTCTCGATGATGCCGGCAAACTTGCAATGCTCAAGACGGTGCAGCGCGAGGCAGTGCTGCTGGTCGACCTTTCTCACACCGATTTTGACCGCTTGGCTCGGGTAATCGAAAAGTTCCCTGGGGCGGACCTTGCCGACGCCTCGCTTGTGATCGCTGCGGAACGCCTGGATATCACCGATATTGTCACCGTTGACCGTACCGACTTCGGGCGCTACCGGACCAAGTCGGGGCGAGCCTTCGTCAATCACTTTTGACCGGCCAGGCGCCGGACTTTTACGCCGCGTCGATCACTTAAACCCGAGACGACCGTGTTGGTGTCAAGCACCAGGCGCACTGGCGCTCGGCTCTGTGCCAGGACGCCCGACTCTGGAATGTGCCGAAACGCATCATAATTATCTCTATATTTATTGTAAATTTAGAATCATAATCTCTATCTTATGTACGCCAATACTGGCGATAGCTGAAGCAATTTCACCAATTATGCCTTTTGAAAAGAGCGATGCGACGATGAGTGACGCAAGCAGTATGATCGAGCGCATGAAGCGCTACCTCGCGCGCGATCCCTACCCGGTGAGCCTGGGAATCGAGTGCCTGGACGGCGCGCCGGGGCGCGCGGTGGTGCAAATGCGAGTGGTCGAGCGCCACCTCAACCACAACGGCACCTGCCACGGCGGCGCGATCTTTTCCCTGGCGGACACGGCCTTCGGTCTGGCGTCGAACGCCTACGGCGTGGCGGCCGCCGGAATCGACGTTCACATCACTTACAATGTCGCTGCCAAACTAGGCGACGTGCTGACCGCGACCGCGACCGAGGTCTCGCGCAATCGCAAACTCGGTGTCTATCGGATCGAGGTCACCAATGCGGAAAATGTTCTGATCGCGGGCTTCACCGGAACGGCGTACATCACCAGCCGGCCCAATGACGGCTCAGGCGCTGGCGAATAGTGCCTGCGACCCCGATTCAGCGTTTAACCGCGGGCTTCCAGAGCGGCCACTCGCGCTTCGAGATTGTCCCGCCGCTCGTCTATTACGGGCACGGAATTGAGCAGTACGCCCACATCGGCTTTGAGGCTGGCGATGGTCGCTTCAATGACATTCAATGGATGCGAGTGCTCTGCAAGCGTTTTGCGCGTTTCAATTCTGAACTCGCGCATCTCCTCGCGAAATTCAGTGATCGTCTTCAAAATCAGATCCATGCGCTCTCCTGCGTAAGCGGCATTGTACGGAACTGCCGACCGATCTGGCGGACCGCCCGGTCGACGGGGTTCGCAGTCCGATGAGCGGGGAGGCGGCGCCGGCATCGACGTGACCAATGCGAACGGCGTCCTGATAGCGGGCTTCACCGGAACCGCGTACATCACCAGCCGGTCCAACCATAGCTCGACCGCAAGCGAATAGGAATAAAGGATGATCATTTTCTATTCGCTTTATATGTCATATATATAACTAACTATTTGACATACATAATAAAAACATGTATTTTTCTATTCATTACATATTCATTTAAGTCATTAATTGTGGCCAATTCAGACGCCAGGACGTTTGCAGTAATTCGATTGATTCGGATGCGAGGTGTGATGTCCGCGCGTGAGCTTTGTCAGGCGCTCGGAATCAGCCAAGCGACGCTCTCAAGAATCCTCCGGAGTGCGTCAAATGATGTTGTCGCGGTAGGGCGCGGAAGAAGTACGCGTTACGCAGTCTTGCGGACAATTTCCGGCGTACCGCGGGATATACCAATGTTTGATATCGACGAGAAGGGGGTTGCTCAAAGAACAGGAACGCTGAATGCCCTGTATGGCGGTGCTGTTTGGGTTCAACGAAACGAAAGCGGCGAACTCTACGAAGGAATACCGTTCTTTCTCGATGATATGAGACCACAAGGTTTCTTGGGGCGTGCTTTCGCAAGGAACAACCCTGATCTTGAATTACCCGAGCGAATTACCGACTGGAGCGAGGATCATGTCATTCGCGCATTAACCGCCCGCGGGGACGACACGATTGGCAATGCAATCATCGGTGAAGGTTCATTTCAGCGCTTCCTCGAAACCGCCGCCGCAGCAATCGAGCCGATCCCTATTGGCATTCAAGGCACAAGCTTTGATAACCTGGCTAAGCAAGCTACAGAAGGTCAACCGCCGGGCTCCAGCGCGGGCGGCGAGCGGCCGAAGTTCACTGCGTACGCAGAATTGGCAGGAGGGGGCGCGGCACAGGTTTTAGTGAAGTTCTCGCCTCCTTATGACAGCGACGTCGGGCAACGCTGGTCTGATCTCCTCGTGTGCGAGGCAATTGCCGCGGATGTGCTGAGCGAATCAGCCATACCGGCCGCACGCACCCATATATTGCGAACCGATGAGCGAACTCATTTAATCGTGGAGCGCTTTGACCGCGTGGGCGCACGGGGACGCCGGGCAGTCATATCGCTTGGCGCTTTGGATGACTACTACTTTGGCAATCGTGATAACTACACCCTGGCCGCTGCACGCTTGGAACGTACAGGAAGAGTTTCCGCGCAAAATGCGGCAACGATAAGGCTTATACATTGCTTCGGTTTGCTTATCGGAAATACCGACATGCACTTCGGGAATGTATCTTTCTTTCCGGAAGGGAACGCGCGCTACCGGCTCTCACCCATCTACGATATGCTGCCGATGCTTTACTCCCCGGTGAACGATCAATTGGTGGAACGGGAGTTTATCTGCCCGGCGCTACCCATCCAGGCAATTGAGTCATGGGACAGCGCGTTTTGCCTGGCGATCCTCTGTTGGCAGCGTGTCGCTGCGAATCCAGACATATCCGAAGGATTCAAAGTCCTGGTTAATGCAAACGAGCAAAAGCTCGCTCGGATGCGGGAGTCAAGCGCGAGAAGTGTTGATGTTTCATTGCACAATAGGCCCGCAGCGTCGGCGTAACACTTCAAGGGCACGGGGATTCATGGGTCCGTCTCGGCATACCTGACACCTGCTAACAGCAACGCTGAAAAAATATTTTGCAAAGTTCTAAACCGGCCGCACGATCTCCGGCAAACTCGCGTGTGACCAGATCAGCCTGTCAGGTTCGCACAGCGAAAGCTGCGCGCTGTCGGCCGCGCCGCTCAGCACCGCCACGGCATGCACGCCGGCGGCGCGGCTTGCCTGGATGTCGACTTGCGTGTCGCCGACGTAGACCGCCTGATCGGCGGCGACACCAAGCGTGGCAAGGCATTTCAGCAGGCCTTCGGGATCGGGCTTGCGCCGTGCCACGTCGGCGCCGAGAACCACCGCGTCGAAGCGATCGAGGATACCGTCCTCGCGCAGCAGCTCGAGCACTTCGGCGCGCGCGCCGCTCACGATGCCGAGCAACAGGCCGGCGCGCTTCAGCGCATCGAGCGTCTGCGCAAGTCCCGCGAATACCCTGGCGTGCTCGCGCAACACCCCCGGCCACGCGCGCGCCGCGTGGGCGGACATCTGCTGCATCGCCGCCTCGCGCTCAGGCAGGTCCTGCGGCAGCACTTCGTTCCAGAACCGCAGTCCACCGCCAAGCGATCTTCGCACCTGTTCGGCGCTCACCTCGAAGCCTAGCGGAGCAGCCGCCACGCGCGCCACTTCGAGATACGCTCCGATGGAGTCCACCATGGTGCCGTCGATGTCGAATAGCACCGCCTTGGCTGGGTAGGGCCGGCACAGTTCCACGCCTATGCGGTCGCCCTCCTCCAGCGCCAGGCGGCTGCGCACCGGCACCGCGGCAACCAGTTCGAGCTTGTCAGGAGGATAACCCGGCACTTCGGGCACCAGCACGGCGGCCGGAATGCGCGAGCCGATGCGTACCGGGTAACAGCGCGCGGCGCAGAAAGCCGCGTCTTCGGGCGCGAGCGCATGACCCGGCTCGCCGCACCAGGCGCGCCAGCGCGCCAGGTTCGCCGCATCCTCGATGCGCAGGTTGACCGTGCCGGGATGCGGATCGATGCCCGAACGCTCGAGCAGCTGGCGTCGCACCCAATCGATGCCGGTGAAGTCCGCTGCCTTGCCCAGGCCGGCGACCAGCCTTCCTTCGATCTGTGTCATGGATGCGAGCTTAGCGCTGATTGCATTTTGCCGGGAAGATCTCCTCAAGATTTCCCGCTGTGCACCTGCTCCCGTTGGTCCTCGCGATAACCAATCCGCCGCGACACGCTCACCGCGGTCTCGCGCAGCACCCGTGCCACCGTGCCCTGGGGCGAGGCATCGAAACGGCGTTCATCGCCGATCGCGGTGATGGCCAGCACCACGCGCCCGCGGTGGTCGAACACCGGGACGCTGATGGCGTTGACCCCGGTGAGAAGGTCGCCCGCGACGCGCGCAAGACGCGCTCGCCGCACCTCGGCAAGCATGGCATCCACCTTCGCGCGCGAGTGCAGAGCGCCCGCCCGGGCGCTATGCGCGCTTTGCTTTAACTCCTGCTCGATGAACGGGTTCACCACCTCGGCGGCAAGAAACGCGGCAAAGATGCGTCCGCTGGCCGAGCTCAGCACCGGGACGACTGAACCCACGCGCACGTTGGTGGCCACCGGATGCGGCGCTTCCTCCCAGCGCACGAAGACCGGGCCCTGATTGCCCCACACCGCCAGCACGACGGTCTCGTCCACGCGCCGGCAAAGCTCTTCCAGCGCGCCGCTGGCGACGCGCACGTGGTCCAGCCGCGCCAGGCACGCGAGCGCGAGGTCCAGGGCATACGGACCCAGGTCGTAGCGCCCGCCCGTGCCGTCCTGCTCGACCAGCCCTTCGCGCGCCAGGCTCACCAGGTAACGGTGCGCCTTGGCCGCCGGCATGCGCGCGCCGGCGGCAAGGTCGCGAAGCATCATCGACTTGCCCGCATCCACCAGAACGCGCAGCAGTCCCAGGGCAATCTCCGCGGACTGCACGCCGCGCTGGCTTTTGACCGGCTTTTTTGTTCTTACCACGACTTGCCCCCCGAATTGATCCTGATCAAGAAAACGCTGAATAAACCCTGGTTACGAAATTGACAATACAGTTACGTATATTGTAACTTGCCTTGTCCCGTTCCGGAATTGAAACCGGCGGGCGCCGTCCTGGGGTGTCGTCCTAATAGGAGGAAAAACCGATGTCGAGAAAAGGATTGCTGATCGATTACGACCAGTGCTCCGGATGCTTTAGCTGCGTCGTGGCGTGCAAGCAGGAGCACAAGTATCCCGAGGGCAAGTGGGGCATCAAGGTCGAGGAAAAGGTGTTCGTCGATCCGAGGAGACCGAATAACAGCTTGCGCATCGACTACGTTCCGTTTCCGACGGAATTCTGCGACCTGTGCACGGCGCGCGCGAAGCGGGGCGAGCGGCCCGCCTGCGTGAAGCACTGCCAGGCCTGGTGCATGTACTCCGGCACCCTGAGCGAGCTGACCACACTGATGGAAAAAATGCCGCGCGCAGTGCTGTATTCGCGCTGAGGACGCGCGAGGCTGTACTCACGCTGATTGAGACTGACCGCCGGCCGACCGGCATGCGCGAACGATCGCGCCAATATATGAGGAGCGGATATGGACCAAAAAGTCTCGGGGGACCAAAAAGTTTCGGGTGTGACGGTTCACAAAATGGGCGCCTGGTCGCCGGGGCCCGGTTGCCACGGCGGATGCGGCGTCGAGGTGCACGTCAAGGACGGCAAGGTCGTGAAAGTGGAGGGGATGGACGACCATCCCTGGTACCAGGGCAGGGCCTGCCCGCGCGTGCTCGCCATGACGCAGTACATGTACCACCCGGACCGTCTCAAATGGCCGCAGAAGCGCGTCGGCAAACGCGGCGAGGACAAATGGGAGCGCATCTCCTGGGACGAGGCGTTCGACATCTGCGAAAAGCGCATGAAGGAGATCGCCCAGAAATACGGCCCGGAATCGATCATCTTCACCCAGGGCACCGGTCGCGACGTCGGCGGCATGATCTCGTTCCTCGCCTACGCTTACGGCAGCCCCAACTGGACCATGCTCGGGCTGTCCGGTCACTCCTGCTTCACCCCGCAGCTCGCCAGCGGCTATGTGATGCAGGGCGACTTCACTTTCCCCGACGCGGCGCAGTTTCTGCCCGATCGCTACGACGACCCGGAGTGGAAGGCGCCCGAGATCGCCATCAGCTGGGGTTCGACGCTCAACCGCGGCTGCGTCGATCACTACTGGTCGGGCCACTGGTTCCAGGACCTGATGAAGCGCGGCACCAAACTGATCGTGATCGATCCGCGCTGCACCTGGGAAGCCACCCGCGCCGCGCTGTGGCTGCAGCCCAGGCCGGGCACCGACGGCGCGCTGGCGCTGGCCTTCCTCAACGTGGTGACCACTGAAGGACTGGTCGACAAGGCGTTCATCGACAAATGGTGCTCGGGCTACGACAAGCTCGCCGAGCGCGTCAAGGAGTTCACCCCGGAATGGGCCGAGAAGATCTCCTGGGTGCCCAAGGAAAAGATCATCCAGTGCGCGCGCCTGTACGCCAAGGCGAAGCCCGCCGCGATCGAGATCGGCCGCCCGGTCGAGGGCAATCCCGAGGGCAACCAGGTGATCATGAACATCCACCGACTGATCGCCATCACCGGCAACCTCGACATACCCGGGGGCAACGTGATCTGCCGCTCGGCCTACGGCGTCACCACCTATCCGTACTCGACCGAGGAGGTGATCCAACTCTACGGTGAGCCGCTCTACCGCAAGCTCAGCGAGAAACGCATCGGCGCGGACAAGTATCCGCTGGTCAAGAACTTCCGTGCTTGGGCGCAGGAAGACGTCGCGATCGAGCAGATGGAGACCGGCAAGCCCTATCCGATCAAGGGGCTGTGGATCCAGGCCAACAACTTCCTCGCCAACCAGGCGCAGGACACGCGGCGCCACTACGAGGCGAGCAAGAACATGGATTTCGTCTGCGTGGTGGACACCTTCATGACGCCGACCGCGCAACTGCTCGCCGACATCGTGCTGCCGGCCGCGAGCTTCCCGGAAAAGGATTCCATCTACTGCATCGGCGGTCCGCTCAACGTCATCCACAAGGTGGTGCAGGTGGAGGAGTGCAAGTCCGACTGGGAAATCAACTTCACCCTTGCCAAGCGGCTCAATCCGGCGGCGGTGCCCTGGGGCAGCGTGCGCGAAATGTTGACCGAGCGCATGAAGCCCTCGGGCTACACCTTCGAGCAGATGGTCGACAAGGTTTGGGATCTCGCACCCAAGGGCAACACCTGCGGCAGCCGCCCGTATCGCCGCTACGAGAAGGGAGAACTCCGCAAGGACGGCAAGAAGGGTTTCCGCACACCTACCGGCAAGGTCGAACTCTTCTGCACAAGTTACGAAGACTGGAATCTCGATCCGCTGCCCTATTACAAGGAGATCACCCCGCAAGGGCCGATCACGACGCCGGAACTGTTCAAGCAATATCCGCTCATCATGATGACCGGCCGGCGCTCACCGGTGCTGTTCCACAGCGAGCACCGGCAGATCCCGTGGCTGCGCGAATGCGATCCGGATCCGCTGGTCGAGCTCAATCCCGAAACCGCCAAGGAGCAAGGCATTACCAGCGGCGACTGGGTGTGGATCGAAGGCACCATGGGCCGCTTCAAACGCAAGGCCAAGGTGACCCCGATCATCCATCGCCAGATGATCATGGTGCCGCACGCCTGGTGGCTGCCCGAGACCGAAGGCAAATCGCCCAACAGCTACGGCATCTGGGATCTGAATTGCAACCAGACTATCCCGATGGGACACCAGGACTCGGCCGGTTTCGGCGGCGGTCCGATCTCGGGAATGCTGTGCAAGGTCTATAAAGCCTAGAAACGCAGGGACCGGCGCGTTTTATCGCTGCACCGGTCCCAGCCGCCCGCGTATCTCGGGCGAATCCGCGGCGTAGCGATATGAGCGGAACACCCAGTTCCCCTTGAACGCTCCGCCACCGCCGACATCGAAATGGGGATTGATGTACTCCCAGACGATCTCCATGTCCGGGCTCACTTCGAAGATGCGCCCCCACTGCCCTTCGCAGATCAGCGTATTGCCCGAGGCGAGGCGCTGCTGGCCGCTGATGTGCGGGCTGAAGAATGTCCAGGGCGGCGCGCCCTTGTATTCCCAGACGGTCTTGCCGCTACCCGGATCCAGCTCGATCACGCGTGAATAGGGCGCCAGGCCGGTGTCCAGGCCGTTGGCGAAGAACAGAATATTGCCGTTGGCAAGCATGTCGCAGTCGTGCTGCATGCCCCAGGTGAGATCGGTTTTCTCCCAGCGCGGCTTGCCGCTGGCGCGGTCGACGATCATGATGGTGGAGATGCGCCGGAAACTGAGCATCACGTTGCCGTTTGCCAGCGGACAAACGGCGTTGCAGTGCGCGAACTCCTCGCGGTGTCCCACCATGTTGATGGGGTAGCGCTCGATTTCGAGGTCCTGCGAGTGCCATTCCCAGACGGTCTTGCCGGAAGGGTCGATCTCGCGAATGGTATCGCCGTAGATCACGCCGTCCTTTTCCGACCCGGGCACGCCGCCGACCACGCGCCTGATGTTTTCGGGCCGCATCTTTTCCCACGCGATGTAGACGGTGTTGCCGTTCTCCAGGCGCCGGAAATCGTGATGCTGATTGTCGTCGCGGTATTCCCAGACGAGCTTGCCCTCCCAGTCGAGCTCGCGCAGCCACCCGCCTTTGCCGCCGGTATTGGGCAGATTGCCCTCCTTGGTGCGCCCCGCCCACAGCAGGTTGCCATTTTTGAGAAGGTAGGCGTAATTGCCCGGAACCAGCGGGTGATTGCGCCACTGGTGCACGACATCGCCGCGCAGGCCCAGCAGGTAAGTCTCGTGGCCGAAATTCGGCGAATACAGCGTATATCCGGGTGTCGCACGCTCGCGATCGTATGCCGTCAGGCCGAACTGTTGATAGCGCATAAATGTCCTGCTCCAGGCTGTTGAGAGTTACTGTCCGGCAAAGCTTATCAGCGCCGCCCGAGCACCGTCAGCATTTTTCGGCGAAGTAAAGCATGCCCGGCACGCCGCCACGGATTTCAACTGGCACCCTCCCGCCGATGCGCAAGCTGTTGCGTGACGCCAGATCGAGGACATAGCCGTCCGACTGCGCATATCGCCCCGTCGGCAACAGCCGCCACGGCGCATCGACGCAGGTTTCGACGGAAAATCCGAATTTTCCCGCCTTGCGCAGTACGCGCGCCACCTCGCGGAAAACGCGTTCCAGTTCCCCGATATAGATGAAGACATCGGCGGCAACGACGAGGTCGAATCGGTCACGCGGGGCGCTGACCAGCCATTCGAGAATGTCCGCTTCATGCAAGGCCGAGTAGCGGCCTTTGCGGCGCGCCTCTTCGAGCATCTTCGGTGAAAGGTCAACCCCGACCAGCGATGCGGCGACCGCGCCCAGCGCGTCTCCGACCAAGCCGGTTCCGCAGCCCAGGTCCAGGATGTCGAATCGCCGCCCCTCGCCGCCTTCGTTATCGCCGAGGACCAATGCCGCCAGCCTGCGCGGCACCTCGTAGCGCAGTTCGCCGACCAGGTGCTGCTCGAATCCTGCGGCGAACGCGTCGAACGTTTCCCGCACATACGAAACCGGCGCTCGCGCGCTGCCATGGCCGCTCGCCGCATCCAGGAGGTGGCCAAACAAGCCGGCATCGAGGCCGCGCTCAAGCGCATCGGAGAAAACACGCGCCGCTTCATCGATGCGCCCGAGGGTCTGCAGCAGGCGGCCGAGATTTGCCGCCGGTGCCGCCAGCCCCGGGTTGGTCGCGATCGCGCGCCGGTAATAGTTCTCGGCGCCGGCATTGTCGCCGCGCATCTGCAGGACGGCGCCAAGATTGTTCATCGCCTCGGCATGGGCCGGATCGCGGCGCAGGACCTCCGTGTAGCCCGCCATCGCCGCGTCGAGCGCGCCCGCCTCCTTGCGCAGATTGGCCAGCTTGTAGCGGGCTGCAACATGCGCCGGGTCCTCCGCCAGCAGCGACTCGAACAGCGCAGCGGCGCCGGGATCGTTGCGCTCGTACAGCGCTAACGCCTGCGCATAGCGTTGCGCGCGCGGATCGGGCATCCATTTCCTCCAGTGCCACAGTCAATGCACGGCTTGGGGCGTTGGGGGTAACGGGGGAAGAGGGGACTCCCTCTTCCCCTGTTCCCTTCTTTCCCCCGAAGGGGAAGCGACGCGAGCGTCGCTTCCCCCTGTTCTGAAGCTTTCCCGGTTTACGTCCCTTCGTTGGGATCGTGGTACATCTCGCCGACAATGCCGGTGCTTCCCGGTTTCGAGGTGACGAGGTGATAGCGCCCGTCGCGGTCGCGTCCCAGTTTCCCTTTCTGGCGCAAGGCATCCAGCGCGGCCGCCACTTCGCGGCCATCCTCGCTGCCCAGCGATTCGACCATGGCGGCATAGAACATCGGACCGGTAGCCAGTGCCTCCTCCGCGGTCTTGAATTTGGCCCCCGGCTTGAAGGTCTTGGCCGCGCAACGCGTGAGCGGAATCTGGCCATCCTTGCCAAAGGGACGGGTGCAATCGAAGCCCGACTTCGCGCCGGTGCGACGGCCCTGCAGCGATGGGTCCATGGTCATGCCCATGATGCCCTGCAGAATGACGATGTCCTGGTCGGCCTGGAAACGCGTGCCGAAGGCCCAATGGCATTGCGAGTCGTTATGGATGTCGATGTCCTCGTCATAGACGAACACATGTTTCAGTCGCATGATCCCGCCGATCAGCGCCGCGATCGCCTGGCGCGCTTCGCCCGGCACGCGCTGGCGCATGCGCACACGCAGCGTGTTCGCGCCGCCCGAGGTTTCTATCTGATACACATCGAGAGGCTCCTTCACCGTCTGGCGCAGGATTTTCATGGCTTCGGCTTCGACGCGCATCGAGCTCATGACCGCGCCGTCGGACTGGTCAAGGTCGAACGCAGAGCCATGCAGGAAGGTCTGGTACATCGCATCGCGCCGCATGGTGATCGCGGTGCAATGGAATACCGGATCCATGTGAATGGCGCCGTAATAGCCCATGTACTCGCCGAACGGACCTTCGGGCTCGACATAGCCGTGCTCGTCGAGGTAGCCCTCGAGGATCACTTCGGCATCGGCCGGCACCAGGATCTTATTGGTGATGCTGCGCACCACCGCCACGGTCTCGCCGCGGAACCCCGCGACGAGATTCAGTTCGTCGCCGGGCTTGCGGGAGGTAGCCGCGAACATGTCCAGCGGATGCGCGCCGATGGTGAAGGTGATGGGCAGCTTTTCGCCGCGCGCCACGCAGCCCTGGTAAATACGCTTCAGGTCCGAAGGCGCGGTGACATTGGTGCCGGTTTCAGTCTTGTTCCTGAGCGAAAGCCGGCGGCTGCCGACGTTGGTGCGGCCGCTGACAGGGTCCACCGTGTAGTCGATGCCCGATGACAGGTAGCAGCTGCCGTCGAACTCGTGCTGCGGATGGAAGGGCAACTTGGTGAGATCGATATCCTCGCCGGTCATCACGATTTCATGAACCGGCGCCTCGGCGGAGGGTATCTCCACGACCTGCTGCGGCGTATTGAGCCGCTTGAAGTACTCGTCATGAAGCTTGTCGAGTGTGGTGTCGAAAGCCGCGGCGATGCGTTTGCGGCCCCCCAGCACCTTGGCCGCCACCTCGAGCTGCTCCGGACCGGCTTTCTTGAACAAGAGGCCTTTTTTCGAGGTCTCGATCATTTCGCTCATTTTGACGAGCGGCGTCGGATTATTGACCACTTCCATCTCGCCCATGTCGACCAGCCGCTCGACAAAGCGGCGCAGGCGGAATTTGTCCAGATCGATGTTGGTGCTGCGCGTGACCTTCTTGTCCATGTTGCCTCTCCTTCCCGAATCGCGAATTGCGGATGTTCCCATCTCTGGCCCCGGCTGTCGAGGGCGCGGAGACCTTTCTGCTGGGATTTGTGCGGACTGCCCTATTCCACTTTCAGCCGGCCTTCTTTCTGCAGACGCACGTACAGCGCCCGGTCGCGGGCCAGGAACTGGGCAAATACTTCGGCCGATTCACCGCTGGGGGCAGCGCGCTCCATGCCGTTGGAAAACAGGATCTTGTCTTGAAAGCCCTGGTCCAGGGACACTTTCGAGACAGTGCGATTCCAACGGTCGACGATTTCCCGGGGCGTGCCCGCCTTGGCGAACAGGCCATACCAGTTGCGGATGACAATATCCAGCCCCTGTTCGCGTACCGTGGGCAAATCGGGATAACCTGCCACGCGCTTGTCAGAGACGATGGCGAGAACCTTGGTTTTGCCGGCCCTGGCCTGCGCCACGGCGGCCGCTGCGGCGAAAACAGTGGCCTGCACTTCGCCTGCGACGACCGCCTGCAAGGCCTGGGGATTGCTCTTGTACGGAACGTTGTAGAAATCGACGTTCTGGGTGTGGCGGAACCACTCCGCATAGAGGTTGCTGGTGGTGGGCGTGCCGGCAGTGCCGAAAGTAATCGCACCGGGCTTCGCTTTGGCCAGCGCAATCAGCTCGCGCAGTGAATTTGCCGGCACCGCGGCATTGACCACGAACACGCTGTTGAACTGCGCAATCATCACTACGGGGGCGAAATCCTTCTGCGAGTCGTAGGGAAGGCTTTTTTGCAGCACCGGATTGACGGTGATGGGTCCGGCACTGGCCATCAGGATGTTGTAGCCGTCGCTGGCAGCGCGGATCAGGTTCTGCGCGGCGACGATGCCGTCACCCTGCGGAACGTTTTCGATGATGATCGGCTGGCCGAACTCCTGGCGCAAGGGCTCGGAGAAGCCGCGCATGATGATATCGGGGGGGCCGCCGGCCACGCTCGCGACCATCACCCGCAGCGGTTTTGTCGGATAGGACTGCGCGAAACAGGCACTTGCGAATAGCGCCAGGATGACGGGCGCCACGGCTTGCAATTGCTTCATTATTCTCTCCCTATAAAATCGCATGGTCTCGGATTCTAGCGGTTTTCTGCTCCCTGTTTGCGACGCGGTTCGCGCGCGAACCGCGTCGCAAACAGGGACCTTTATTTAACGGTGCAAGCGCCTCGCTCCGCAATTTCAACTTCGACACTCTGATGTCCGTCGAAGTCGCGCTCAAACTTTCCCTCGCGCCCGCCCCCGCGGTAACAGCGGCTGCCAGGGCGGCATGGCGCCGACCGGCACTTCGATCAGCGCGGGCGCATTCGCGGCAATCGCCTGCGTGACATGCCGGGTCAGCTCGGCGGGCGACCCCGAGCGCAGCCCGAGGATGCCGAAGGACTTTGCCAGTTCCATGAAGTCGGGATTCTTTAGGTCGCTGCCATGGTAGCGCCCGTCGAATTGAAGTTTCTGGGTGCGGCGCACGTTGCCGAAACCGCTGTCGTTGAACACGATGGCGATGCTGTTGATGCCGTGATTCACGGCGCTTGCCATCTCCGGCATGGTGAACATGAAGCCGCCGTCGCCGCAGATCGCCACCACCGGTCTGTCCGGATGCGCCACCTTGACGCCCAGCGAGGTCGCATAGCCGTAACCGAGAGAATCCTGGTAGCCCGGATATATGATGCTGCGCGGACTGTAGCAGGGAAATCCATTCCATCCGTAGAAGCCGATCTGCGTGATGTCGGCCACCACGATGCCATCATCCGGCAAGCCCGCGCGGATCGCATCCGACCACGATTTCTGCGGCTCGAGCACGGCAATCTTGTTCAAAGCCGCCTGCTTCACAGCCTCGAGTTCGGTCCGGCGCGACGCGCGCGCTTGCGAGGGCAGGGCTGCCTTGATGGCCGCGAGCGCCGCGCCCGCGCCCGCGATGAGGGTCAGGTCCGCGCGAGCCGGCCTTTCCGCCTGCATGGCATCGATCTCGACGCGCATGGTCCTCATGCGCTCATCCGATCCCCAGGCATGGCCTTCGAGATAACGCGTGCCCACGGCAAGCACCGCGTCCACTTCGGGCCACAGCAGATTGCCGCCGATCACGGTCTGCGCAAGATAGTGCCGGTCCGACAGCGCGCCGCGCCCGTGGCGGGTCATCATCAGCGGCGCCTGCAGCGCTTC
>MEQV01000204.1:0-2915 GCA_001770355.1 Betaproteobacteria bacterium RIFCSPLOWO2_02_FULL_62_17 | reverse complement strand
GTTCTCCGCGCCGAAGGCGCCGCCGCCGGCAATGATGAGCGGCTTTTTTGCGGCGGTGAGCCACTGCGCGGCCTGCTCCACGGCCTTTTGATCGGGCACCGGGTCGGGGGAGCGCGCGCCACGTACGCCCAGCGAAACATCGGCGTTTTCCGTGGTGACATCGTCGGGCACCTGGAACAGCACCGGCCCGCAGCGGCCGGAGAGCGCCAGCGTGATCGCCTGGTTCATGCCGGGCGCCACTTTCGAAGCATGATCGGCAAGTATCTGGCCTTTGGTGAGCGGCGCGAACACCGCCGACTGGTCCGACAACTCATGCAGGATGCCCAGTCCCCGTCCCATGCTGCGGCGCGAAATCTGGCCGGTAAGCGCCAGCACCGGCGTATTGCTTGCCTGCGCGGTGCAGATCGCGGTGCAGGTGTTGAGGATGCCCGGGCCCGGCACCACCAGAAACGCGCCGGGTTTGCCGGTGGATTCCGCGTAGCCGTAGGCCATGTAGGCCACGCCCTGCTCATGGCGCGAGTTGATCACGCGGATCGCGTCGCGCTCATGATACAGAGCGTCAAAGATGTAATCGAGCTGCACACCGGGCAGGCCGAACAGCGTATGGATGCCGTTGTGCTTGAGTGATTGCACAAAAGCCTGGGCGCCGGTCATGACTGCCATGTGGTTGCTCCGCTGGAGGTTCTGAATCAGGATCTGCCCGAGAGCTGCAGCCCCTTCTCCAGCCCGCCATAGGTTCGCACCGGGGCCGGCATGAGGATGCGATAACCCTCGGCCAGCACGCGCTCGACGTTCTTGGCATCGACGTGCGGATGTCCCACCGGCACGTTGCGCTCTTTGCAGGTCTTGACGACGTAGGCCATCTTCTCCAGCACTGAAGGATGCTCGTACTGCCGCGGCACGCCCAGTTCCTGGGAGAGATCGCCTTCGCCGATGAGGATGGCACCGATGCCCGGCACCTGTTTGAGCATGTCGGAAAGGTTGCCGATGCCCTCCACGTCTTCGATCATGAGCGTCACCAGAATCTCCCCTTTGGGATCCAGCGGCCAGACGTCGGCGCGCGTGTAGTACTCCTGCTGCGTGAGGCCCCAATAACGCACCGCCGAGGTGGGGCCATCGCCGCGAAGTCCGGGCGGGTCATAGCGCGGCGCGGTCTTCAAGCGCGGATAGCGGCAGGCGGCCACCGCGTTGCGCGCCTGATCCACCGTGCCGATGTGCGGCCAGATGATGCCGTAGGCGCCCAGATCGAGCGCCTGCTTGGCCTGCCATTGCGCCATCTCGCCGCCATTGGGCGGAATGCGCACCGTCGGCGTCACCTGGGGCGCGAGCGTGCCGCCGGTGACGAGTTGCCGCCGGTTGAGCAGGTACTGCATGCTGTCGCGCAGGCCGCGGATGTCGTAGGCGCCGTGCTCCATTTCGAAAACAATTCCATCGTACTTGCTCACGCTCATGGCGAGCGCGGCATCCACTTCAGGCGCGCAGAAGGCGGTAAAAGCCGGCTTGCCCTGCTCCAGGGCGCGAATGATGCCGTTAAGCCGCGGTAGATCGCTCATCTTGTCTCCAATATCAATGGTGGATTGCGGATCCGGAGAGAACCAGACTCCGGCGAGGGAAGATTTCCTGCGAGGCGCATACTTTAATACAGGCGGCGCGTGAATGCATCCGGCAGGTTCGCGCGCTGCGCCGCCGCCGCCCGAAAAGCGGGCGTCAACCACAATTGGATAAATTATGTCAAGCTCATGTCCTGTTGGCGTGCATTTTCAGGCATCCGTTATCTCGTGATTAATATATTTTATGGCTATCGTCCGGAAATCGGCCGTATCCGGGGACGCACATGACAAACAAGCTTCTGCTGTGGATTGAAAACGCCGCACTGTATCGCCAGGCGCTGGCGCGCACCGGACTGGCCGGGCAACTCGAGGTACAGGAACTCACACCCGACGCACTCCCCACACCCGAGCAGCTTGCCGGCACCGAATTGATCCTCACCTGGACGGTTCCGCCGGGGGTGCTCGCGAAAATGCCGCGGCTGAAATGGATCCAGACCCCCAATACCGGCGTGGCCGCCTGGATCAAGCGGCCCGACCTGCGGCCCGATATCCAGCTGTCCTGCGGCCGAGGTATTCACCGGGTACAGATGCCGGAGAACATTCTGGGCGCCCTGTTCCACATCACCAAGCCTTATATGCTCTCGGCGCAGAGCCAGGCCGAGCGGCAATGGAAGCGGCGCCAGTCGAAACCCCTGGCGGGCGCCACGCTGGGCATCCTGGGGCTGGGCACCATCGGGCAGGAACTGGCGAAAAAGGCCGCCGCCCTGGAGATGCGCGTGATCGGCACCCGGCACAGCGCGCGGCCTGTCCAGCATGTAGAGAAGGTCTTCGGTGCGCAGGGCACCGACGAGGTGCTGGCGCAATCCGACTACGTGGTGGTGCTGCTCTCCGACACCCCCGAAACCGAGAATCTCATCGACGCGCGGCGCCTCGGCCTGATGAAAAAAAGCGCCTGGCTGATCAACTTCGCGCGCGGCAACATCATTGTCGATGAGGACCTGGTCGCCGCGGTAAAGGCGAAAACCATTGCCGGCGCGGTGCTCGACGTGTTCCGCGTCGAACCGCTGCCGCCGGAGCATCCGTTCTGGACCACCGAAGGCATCCTGGTACTCGCGCACCTGGGCGGCGGGCATCCGGACCGGGAAAAAATCGTCGCGGATATGTTCGTCGAAAACCTACGCCGTTATTTGAACGGCGAACCACAGCCTGGCCTCGTGGATCGCGTGCGCGGATATTGAAATACAAGACCTGACCCCATGGCCCCACGGGGCGAGAGGGGTAACGGGGAGAGAGGGCTCTCCCTCTCTCCCTGTTCTGAGCTTTCTGGTTTACCTAATGAAGGTGCCGTTTGCCCGAGGACCGTTG
>MEQV01000203.1 GCA_001770355.1 Betaproteobacteria bacterium RIFCSPLOWO2_02_FULL_62_17 | reverse complement strand
GCGCGGATACGCGATGAGCCAGATACGCCGAAATGTCCTCCTCGCCCGTTTCCGCAAGGTTTTTACCGCGTACCTGGGACAGCCAATCACCAAACAAGCGCAAATCGCGCCGGTAGGATTCGATGGTGTTCTTCGACAGTCCATCCTCGAGCCAAATCGCGTCGCAGAATTCGTCCAGCAGCTCAGCGTTGGATCCTATGTTCGCCATTGTGCATGTTCATGATCCAGCAGCCAGCGCTTGACGGTCAAGGGAAATCCCTGGTCGCGATGCGCGAATCCGCCCAGGCCGGCGCTGGCAATGACCCTATGACAGGGAACGACAACCGCTATCGGATTGGCGCCACAGGCCTGCCCGACTGCCCTGGGACCTGAACCCAGGCGAGCGGCAATCTCCCCGTAACTCGTGGTCCGGCCGGACGGTATCTTTCGCATCTGCGACCATACTGCGCGCTGGTGTTCTGTTCCACCGTGTTTGAGCCGCAAACTGAAACGAAACTCCGGATCTGCCAGGTAGCGTTCCAGTTGCTCACACACCTTTTGCGCCATGCTATTTGCCGCATTGCGGAGTCTTGCCGATCGAGGCAGAAAGACGATCCCGGTGAGCGCATCGCCATCGGTGCGTATGCCCAATACACAAACAGGAAGCGCAAAACAGGCGTCAAAATCAGATTCGGATCGCCGCTCGCCTGCCGACGCGCCAGCCGTGGCGATCATCGGGCTTCCGGTCGCAATGGGCGCGACCGGATGCGCGCGTAATGCATCGATACCGCAACGACGATGAGACCCACTCCAATACTGTCGGCCAATTCGGTCGGATAGGCCAAGGCCAGCCCGGCGGCGATCAGCAATCCGGATTCCACCCAGTTGGTTTTTCTCAGCAGCCAGTTCTGAAAACCTGCCGCGAGCGCTGCGATTCCCAGCGCGGCCGTGGCCGTTACCATGGCAATCGAACCCCATTCCGCGCTCGCCAGATTCTTTACCGAACCCATGAGCAGCAGTCCCCGGCCCGCGTCATCGAGCACGAACATGAAAGGCACCAGAAACGCCGGCATGGTGTATTTCCAGGCCTGCAATGTGGTGCGGTACGGGTCGCCGCCGGTGATGGCCGCCGCCGCGAACGGCGAAAGTGCCGTGGGCGGGGACACCTCGGACAGGACCGCGTAATAAAAGATGAACATATGCGCGGCAAAATTCGGCACGCCAAGTTTGATCAGCGCCGGCGCGGCAATGACGGCGCAGATAATGTAGGACGCCGTGACCGGAACGGCCAAGCCGATGATCCAGACGATCAACGCGGTGTAAATGGCAGTCAGCAGCAGTGATCCGCCGGCATAGTCGATGATGATGGCGCTGAATTTCAGGCCCAGGCCGGTGAGCGTCACCACCCCGACGATGATTCCCGCGCCCGCGCAGGTCACCGCCACGACCAGCATTCCCCGGGATCCGGCTTCGAGGGCCTTGATGAACCCGGACTTGAATATCAGCGGCGCCACAGGCCGCCGGCCGCGAAACAGATCGTACGAAAACAGCGCGCAATCGCGGCGCAGAAAACTGGTGAAAAACGCAATCACCGTCGCCCAGAACACCGACGTCACCGGTGTGAACCCCATCAGCATCAAGACCACGATCGACAGCAGCGATGCGAAGTGAAACCAGTACTTGCACGCGAGATTCCAGGCGGAATCGACGCGCTCGATCACCACTTCGCGCATCCCGAACTTGCGCGAGTCGAGTTCCACCATGAGAAACAGCGCCAGGTAATACAGACCCGTGGGAATTACCGCCATCAGCAGGACGTCGAGATAGGAAATCCGCAGATATTCGGCAATCAGAAAAGCCGCGGCACCCAATACAGGCGGTGAAATAATTGCGCCCATGCCCCCGGCCGCCAGCAGCCCTCCTGCGGCCTCCTTGGAGTATCCGGCTTTCGCCAGCATCGGGTAGGCGACAGCCCCGAGGGTTACCGTGGTGGCCACTCCCGAGCCGGAAGGTCCGCCGAGCAAAAACGAGGACAACACGACCGTGCGTCCCGCGCCTGTGGACTTTCCGCCCATCGCGGAAAAGGAAAAATCAATAAAGAATTTTCCGGCTCCAGAGAATTGCAGAAATGCGCCATAGATCGTGAACAGAATGATCAGCGACGAGGAAACGTCGATAGCCGTGCCGAATATCCCCTCGAACGTCATGTACAGGTGCCCTATCAGCCGCCCGAGTTCGTAATTGCGGTGGGCCCAGTTGCCCGGAAGCTGCTCGCCGTAAAGCGCATACAAAAGGAACGCGATCACGATCCCGGGCATGATCCAGCCGGTGCTGCGGCGCATCGCCTCCAGAATGAGCAGGATCAAACCGCCCCCCAGGGCCATATCCCAGTTATCGGGCAGGGTATTGCGATCCGTGAAGTCGTCGCCCCCCGCGATGATGTAGGCGGCGATGGCCACCGGCGCGCAGGCGGCTATCCAATCCCACCATTTCACCTGGTGACGATAGCGCTTCGCGATGGGAAACAAGAGGAACACAAGGAACAGGACGAACGCCACATGCACCGTGCGCATGACCTGCGTTGGCACGATCGCGTAGGCCGTGTAGAGATGGAACACGGACATCGTGACCGCGATGGCGGTTACAAACGCCCCCAGCGCCCCGCTCAGATGGTTCGCGCCGCCTTCTTCCTTCTCGACGAATTCTTCGGCCTTCTTCAGCGCATGATCGTCAACTGCGGGCGCGACCAAGGGTTCCACAGCGCTCATTCATCGACCACGCAGCGATACAACATCCCTGCGGGGACGGAACCCCCTCAATTTAGCTTGCCGCCGCGCTCGGTGAAATAGCGCACGGCCCCCGGATGAAACGGGATCGGTGTCGCCGCGCTTTTCTGGTATTCGATCTTGAAATTCTCGGCTTCGTTGTGCACCGCGATCAAATCGCTGCGTCTGTCGAAAATCGTCTTCACGATGTTATAGGCGGCTTGGTCGCTCAGCTTTTCATGCGCGACCAGGATATTCCAGACGGTGGCGATCTTGTTGTCCGCATCCATGCCGCGGTAGGTAGTTTTCGGTATGGTGTCCTCGACATAGAGCTGGCCATATTTCTTGTTCATGCCCGCCACCGCTTCGGCATGGTCGATCATCTTGATCTTTGTATTGGGCGTATTGGCCAGATCGCTGACCGCGCCGGTCGGCAACCCGCCAACCCAGAAAAGCGCCTCGATTTTTCTATCCTTCAACGCGGCCACGGATTCGGCCACGCCGAGGCGCTCGCGCCGCATGTCGCGGTCCTTGTCCATGCCCAGTGCCTCGATGACGCGAAAGGCCATGACCTCGGTCGCGCTGCCGGGCGAACCGGTGGAGACACGCTTGCCCTTCAGGTCGGCGAACCGATTGACGCCCACCCCCTCGACCGTCGCCACGTGCATACGGTTCGGGTACAGGACCATCAGCGTTTTCAGCGGTACCTTGCCGCCCTTGAACTTGTCCTCGCCACGATAGGCAGCCTGGCCCGCATCGGCCATGGTGAACCCGATATAAGGCTTGCCGCTCGCAATCAGGCGCAGATTGTCGACCGACCCTCCGGTAACCTCGGCGGTTGCCTGCATGCCCGGCACAAACTTGGACAACAGATTTGCCAGGCCTCCGCCCAGCGGGTAATAAACCCCGCCGGTTCCGCCGGTTCCTATCGCCAGATTAATCTTCTCCTGCGCCGCGAGCGGCTGGCAAAAGGCTGCTGCAAGAACGGCAAGCAAACATTTCCGGAGCATGATTTTCTCCATTGTCTGTCCAGACTGGTTTCAGGAAAAGGGTGAGTCTAGGCAAGCTCAATTCGGGTGTCAAAACAATAATCCGCTTGCCTGCAAGGCTTCAGCGGCACCTGAGGTTTCCGCCGTCCAGCCGAACCACCACCGAGCAATCCTGCTCGCTAACGCGTCTATTTGGATCCGATTCGGGTACTCGCTCAAGCGGAACCAGGCTGCCATCGTCCTGCCGGATGTAATAGCGTACCCCCTCGGCAAGCAGAATTGCCACGAAAACCCCGGTCACCACCCGATTGTCGCTGGAAAAAGACAGGTTGACGTAGTGGCCAGAACCCTGAGGAATCGGCGCCCTGGACGCCGTGGAAGCACCAAAACCAAATCCGGCTCCCCATGTCGCGCAACCGGCCAGCGCAATGCAGGCAATCAAGACAGGAAGTATGGTCAGGTGCGATTTCCGCATGGCCTGGAAAGGATACCGCCAACCGGCTTGGGGGTGGGCCTCCCCTGATACAATTTGTAGTCTTATTCCGCAAACCGTGCCTGCGCGAGGCAGTTCAACATGAACAAGCCCATCGAATCCCTCCCAGCCGACAAGCTTGCGTATGTGCGCGCAAGGACCGACAAGTATTTCACCAAGTCCCGCGAAATCGTGGAGCGATTCGGGGACCGCACCGTCACCTATGGGGTTTTTCTGCGGCATGGGGTCATTTGCGCGGTGAACCCCGCCATTGACCTACTGCGCCAGTATTACCCTGCGGATGCGACGCCGCTGCGAATCACCCGATTGTATGAGGAAGGGGCATTCGTTCCGGATCAGAAGCCGATTTTCACCTACAGCGGGTCCTTTGCGGCGCTGGTCGAACTGGAAACGCTGATCCTGCAAAGGACCGGGGTTGCCTGCGTCTGCGCCTACAACGCCTATAAGATGGCGATAAGCCTGAGAAAAATTGGCTTCATCGACATGCATGCGCGGCATTCCTCCGGCGACGATTTTTCACTGCTGGCCGCTTATGGTGCTTCGGTCGGATCGAGAGTCGCGAAGCTCGGAGGCGCGATCGGATTTATCGGCTGTTCACAGGATTTGACTGCCCACTTTTACGGGCAGGACAGGGGCCTGGGAACCATGCCGCACGCTCTGATCGGCTACGCGGGATCGACCCTTCGCAGCGCGCAGATGTATGTCGAAACCCACCCTTTGGACAACGTGACCGTGCTGATCGATTACTTTGGCGCCGAGTACACCGATGCCATTGAACTTTGCCGCTGGTGGTACAACGACTACCTGCCTCGCGATCCCTCGGGTTCGCGGACGCTGAGTCTTCGCCTTGATACCCATGGCGAACGCTATGCCGAAGGCTTGACCTATGAGCGTTCGGTGGACATCGTCGCTGACTGGCTGCATGTGCCAAACGAGTACGAAGCGGTGCGCTACGTGATGGGAGAAGAGTCCTTCGATGCGGACAGCCTGAATATAACCAAGGACCGGGCGCGACGCGTGCTGTTCGGCACCGGCGTTTCGGTTGCGAGCGTGATTCATCTGCGCAAGCTTCTCGATGCCAATGGATTCAATGCCTGCAGGATCCTTGGATCATCGGGTTTCAACCTGTTCAAGTGCAAAATATTCGCGAATGCGCGCGCGCCGCTGGATGTCGTCGGCACCGGATCATTCATCCCCGAGAACTTTGCCGATACCTTCGCGACGGCTGACATATTCATGTACGAGAATGAACCGATGGTCAAACTCGGACGGGAGAAATTATTCCACGAGTTGAAACCCTGACTGGTGAGACCGCCGGCGCATAAATCTCGCGCCGGCTGTTGGAAGCAGCGCGGCGCGCTTCTGGCCGCGCGGTCCTAATCGCTCAGATTAAAGGCCACCCGCGCAGCCTGCTGAAACCGGTTCTCAGCGCAATGAAGCGTTGATCTTCTCAAGCACCGCGGCGCCGGGGCAAAGTTCCCGCGCCGTGAGCTTATTGAGCGAAACGCCAACAGTATTGAGATGCTCGTGCAAATCCTCGGCATCAGGATTCAGATACAGCAAGCCGGTGAGCACCTCGCCCCTGGCATGGTGCTGGCCGATCTGATCGATGGCCTTCAAGCGGTCCGTCGGGTCGTATTCCTTGCGCGTCTTGCGAAGCCGCATGATCGAACCATCGTGCTGAGGCACTTCAATAACCTCCCCTTCCGCGTAATCGACGCTTATCGCGTCACGCGACGGCCAGAAATCAAGCCTGTTGACCGCATCATTGTGTTCACGAACATAGTCGTAGCTCTTGGTGCTGCCGGGATGATTGTTGAATGCCACGCAGGGGCTGATGACATCGATGAAGGCGGCACCAGAATGCGCAATGGCGGCCTTGATGAGCGGCACGAGCTGCTGCTTGTCTCCGGAGAAACTGCGCGCCACAAACGTGGCGCCCAGTTGCAGCGCCAGGGAGGCCATGTCGATGGCCGAATCGCTGTTTACGACGCCACGTTTGGATTTTGATCCCTGATCGGCTGTCGCCGAAAACTGCCCTTTGGTAAGGCCATAGACGCCGTTATTCTCCACTATGTATGTCATGTTGACGCCGCGGCGCATGACATGGGCAAACTGCCCGATCCCGATTGAAGCGGAATCGCCGTCGCCGGAAACCCCCAGATACACCAGATCACGATTGGCCAGGTTGGCGCCGGTCGCCACCGAAGGCATGCGTCCGTGGACACTGTTGAAACCATGAGAATTGCCCAGAAAATAGTCCGGGGTCTTGGAACTGCAGCCGATGCCGGACAGCTTGGCGACCCGGTGCGGCTCGACATTCAGTTCCCAGCAGGCCTGGATGATGGCCGCTGAAATGGAATCATGCCCGCAGCCGGCGCACAGGGTCGAGACTTTGCCCTCGTAATCGCGCCGGGTATAACCGACCTTGTTGACGGGTAAGGTCGGGTGATGAAGTCGGGGTTTGGTGAGGTAGGTCATCTCAGGCGGCCTTTCCTTTCTTTAAGGGCTGAACATTCAGCAGGCGCATGCGCTCGGAAACTTCCCCAAGAATGAAACGCGCGGTTATCGGTGTGCCGTCGTAGTGAAGAACAGGCATCAATCTTGCCGGATCGACATTTAATTCATTTACCAGCAGGGAACGCAGCTGCGCGTCGCGGTTCTGTTCAATAACAAAAATCTGGTCGTGCTCGGCCACGAATTCAACAACGGCATCGCTGAACGGAAACGCCCTTATCCGGAGCGTATCGAGCATGACGCCTTGCCCATCCAGCGTATCCATCGCCTCGTTCATGGCGGGGCTGGTCGAACCGTAATAAATGGCTCCTATCCTGGCTTTCTGTTTCGCTCGCCTCACCACAGGCTGCGGGACCAGCTCTTTTGCCGATTCGAATTTGCGCAACAGGCGCCGCATATTGTCGACGTAATCCGGTCCCTGCTCTGAATATCGCGCGTAGCGGTCCTTGGTCGTGCCACGCGTGAAATACGACCCTTTGGTCGGATGCGTCCCGGGAAGCGTCCGGTAGGGGATGCCATCGCCATCAACATCAAGATAGCGCCCAAATTCCTCGCCGGCCTCGAGTTCCTCGGCCGTCATAACCTTGCCTCTATCGTATGCGCGGCTGTCATCCCATTTGAATGGT
>MEQV01000202.1:6226-10595 GCA_001770355.1 Betaproteobacteria bacterium RIFCSPLOWO2_02_FULL_62_17 | reverse complement strand
CGCTTCTCCAGCAGGAAGTCCACCGCGTCCATGATGTCGGTTTCCGGCGAGAGCGTGTCCAGGTACTTGTCCATGAATTCCCGGACGGTAGGCAGGTGGTGGGTGGTCATGATTACTTCTCCTTCGGAAAGGCTGATCAAATGTTGTTTCAGGCAGAACTACCAGCAATTCTCCCCTGATCTGGAGGATATACAAATGACTCGGTTACGTAAACGCAGCCCTCTTTCTTAGGAACTTGCCTTGCGCTATGCGCCGATGCAGGCAGGTGCCGGACTGTATCCAATGCGCAATATATCCCAGTGCGTCCGCGACCGCCCGCCGCGCGCGCGCGGGCGAAAGCCGGCAAGCTGGCGGCACTCGGCACCACCGTCAGGAGCGCAAAGCGGATTCGGAGTAAATTGCCAGCGCAGCGCAGCCGGTTTTTCGCAAACCTTGGGGGAGGAGAGGGAAATGAAAATGATCGGGTGGACGGTATTCACTGGATGGATGGTGTCGGTGCTTTCCGCCGCCGTTCTGGCGCAAAGCTATCCGGGCAAGCCGCTGCGCTTCATCGTGCCGTTCGCGCCGGGCGGCGGCATTGACATTGTCTCGCGCGCCATCGCGCCGCAGTTGCAGGCCGGCTTGGGCCAACCTGTGCTGGTGGAGAACCGGCCGGCTTCGGCCGGCATTCTGGGCGCCGACGCCGTGGCGAAATCGGCCCCCGACGGCTACACCATCATGCCGGGCGGCAGCTGGATGGTGGTGGGCAGCTTGATGTATAAGTCGCTTCCCTACAGCGTCCTGCGCGATTTCACGCCGATCGCGCTGATCGCCGACGCCTCGATCCAGATCATGATCCACGCATCCCTGCCGGCGAAGAACTTCGCTGAATTCATCGAGTACGCAAAGGCCAATCCGGGCAAGCTCAATTTCGGCTCCGCCGGCATCGGGCACCCGTTCCACCTCACCATGGAGATGTTCAAGCAGCGTACCGGCACCAACATGGTTCACGTCCCCTACAAAGGCATGAACCCGGCGGTGCAGGACTTCATTACCGGGCGCATCCAGGTGCTGTCGTACTCGGCCAACGCGCAGCTCACCGAGCTCATCAAGGCAGGCAAGCTGCGCGCCATCGCCACGGCGACCGAGCAGCGCCTGCCGGCGCTCCCGGAGGTGCCGACCATGGACGAGCTGGGCATCCGCAATTTTCACCCGGCGGCCAACCTTTCGATCGTCGGCCCGGCGGGTATTCCGAGGCCCGTCGTGGACCGGCTGCATGCCGAGCTGGTGAAGGCGACCGCCACGCCCGAAGTCGCAAAGACTTATGCGAGCCTGCTGTTTCTGAGGACGCTGGGCACGCCCGATGAGTATGGGAAGATCATGCGCAACGAATTGGACACCTGGGGACCGCTGATCAAGGCGCTGAACATCTCCCTGGATCAGTAGCCCGGCGCGCTCAGACGACGCGCTCGAGCCCCACGTAGTTCTCCGCCATGCTGGTGAGCGCGGGCCGGGACGAAAGCATGTAGCGCAGTTGCGAAACCTGCAGTTGCTGCTGGAAGGCGGCATCCTCGTCTTCGAAACGGTGGAACAGCGTGGTCCACCACCATGAGAAATGCTGGGCACGCCACACCCGCGGCAGGCAATCTGCCGTGTAACGCTCGAGCAGTTGCTGGTTGCCGGATTTGTAGTGCGCGATGAAGGCCGCAGCAAGTACCCGGGCATCCGAGATGGCGAGGTTCATGCCCTTGGCGCCCGTGGGCGGCACGATATGCGCCGAGTCTCCTGCCAGGAAAAGCCGGCCGTGCTGCATCGGTTCGTGGACGAAGCTGCGCATCTCGGTGATGCCCTTGTCCACGACGGGGCCGTCCGCCAGGCTCCAGCCCGGAATGTTCAGCCGCGTGCGCAACTCGCTCCAGATACGATCGTCCGACCACTGCTCGATGCTGTCCTCCACCGGGCATTGCAGATAAAGGCGCGTGAGCTTGGGGGTGCGCATGGTATGCAGCGCGAAACCGCGCTCGTGGCGCGCGTAGATGAGTTCGTCGCACGAGGGCGCCACCTGCGCGAGGATGCCCAGCCACGCGAAGGGATAGACTTTTTCATAGACTTTGGGATTGGCAACCGCGCCGCGGCAGACGCCGTGAAAGCCGTCGCAGCCGGCGACATAGTCCGCCTCCAGTTCCACGAGCGTACCGTTCTGCCGGTAGCGCACCACCGGGCGCGACCCCTCCAGGCCCTGTATGCTCTCCACCGCCGCCTCGAAATGGATGACGCCGCCTGCGGCGAGCCGCGCGGCGATCAGGTCCTTCACTACTTCCTGCTGCCCGTAGATGGTGACGTTGCGTCCGGGCGTGAGTTCATCGAGCGGAATCCGGTGGCGCTCGCCCTCGAACTGGAAGTTGAGGCCGGTGTGCACCATGGCTTCGCGCTTCAAGCGTTCGCCGACGCCCGTCGAGATCAGCAGGTCCACGGTGCGCTGCTCCAGCAGGCCCGCGCGGATGCGCTTCTCCACGTATTCGCGGCTGCGGCTTTCGAGGATCACCGATTCGATGCCCTGCAGGTGCAGCAGGTGGGAAAGCACCAGCCCTGCGGGGCCGGCACCGACGATCGCGACCTGGGTAGGTTCGCTCATTTAAATCCTTTCAGCGGATTGGATATGGAGACAGACTTGCTGCTGATTGTCATGCCGCAATGGGATAATTCACGTCATGGGTACTTTACCCTGTACGCCTTGAACGTGAGTCCCCCGGCGGAAACCTGCTGTTCGGCGAGCGCATACGCGAACGCGGTGTCGAGCCGCTCGCGCGCCGCGGCCGTGATCAGGACCTCGCCCGGGCGCGCCAGGTCTTCCCCCAGTTTGTAGGCGACGTTTACCGGGTCGCCGTAGCAGTCCTTTCCGGGCACCAGTAAAAAGCGGCCGTGGTCGATGCCGATGGCCACGCTCAGCGGTTCTGTTCCGGGGGGTACCGGCGCTCTGATAAGCGCCTGGTTGATCTTCACGGCCGCCGAGACGGCATCGCTTAATTCGGCGAACACTGCCAGGAGATTGTCGGCGACGTATTTCACCACTTCGCCGCGGCATTCGCGCACGATAGGCTCAGTGGTCCGATGCATGCGGCGAATCAGGCCGAGATAGGGCAGGATGCCGCTGCGGCGCACCGATAGCGAAAAATGGCTCATGTCGAGCGCCAGGATCGCCTTTTCCACGCCATAGGTCTTCCAGATGGCTTCCTCGACCCTGGCGCGTTCCGCAGGCGGGGCCGCGTTCATCTCGTCGATCACGGAAAAGAACGATAGCATCGGTGTGTCTCCTTATGGCGACTATCGTAGCATTGCGCGGCCCGCCAGGATCGACGGCGCCTGAGGTGAGGCAAAGCCGAATCTGATTTGAGCCGCGTCCCGCGATTGAGAAGCGCTTGTGAACGTCCAAGCGGGGAGTTGCAAATCCTGAGTGGAGTGTGCGCGGGCGGCGCAGGTCCGCGGTGCCGCTTGGTTGCACCGGATACTTGTATTACAATGCCTGTTCCATAGTATTACGCCGGAGACTTCACATGACGCTCACCGTGCGCCTGCCCGATCGCGTCGAGCAGGCACTTGCTGAATACTGCGTCAAGCGCCGCGTTACCAAGAGCGAGGCCGTGAAGCTCGCGCTGGTGGAATTGCTCTCCGCCAAGGCCGGGAAACCGAGCGCCTACGAACTCGGCAAGGATCTTTTCGGGCCGCACACCGATGCGCCGCCGACCGAGGACATAGCGTTACATAGCGGACGGCTGCTGCGCGAGAATTTTCGCGCGAAGAACGGCGCCAAGCGCAGGTTGACGAGGGCAAAGTGAACGGTGTCATCGTCGACACGGGTTTTCTTGTTCCGCTTTTTCGGCCTGCCGAGCGGCTGCGCGCATCGGCGCGCGAGTTTCTGCGCGACAATACGCGTCAGCTAATCACCGTGGCGCCGGTGATTGTTGAAACCTGCTTTTTTCTTGATCCCGACGGCAAAGCCCGTTTGCTCGAATGGATTCAGCGCGGCGCGGTCTCGGTCACGGAAGTGCCAAGCTCCGCATACGCGGACATCCGTCTCCTGATTCGTAAATACGCTGACCGCGATATTGACTTCGCCGACGCCGGCATCATCTGGCTCGCTGAAAAAACCGGTAACCGGGCTGTCCTGACTGTGGATATCCGCGACTTCAGCATCTTCCGCCTGACGAAACGCAAGCGCTTCGATCTGGTGAAGTGGTACTAGATGAGACCGCCGTCGCATAAATCTCGCGCCGGCTGTTGGAAGCAGCGCGGCGAGCTTTTGGCCGCGCGGTCCTAGTGCCAGCCGTTGTATTTGTGGCACGAGGCTTGATTGCGTCTGGTAGCATTCACGCAACGAATCCAACAGAAT
>MEQV01000202.1:1177-5926 GCA_001770355.1 Betaproteobacteria bacterium RIFCSPLOWO2_02_FULL_62_17 | reverse complement strand
CCGGGCTGTCGCATATCAACTGGAAGCCTTTCAGCGACAACGTGCCCGAACGCGCGGCGCGGCTGATCTTTGATCGCAAGATGGGACCGGTGGTCCTGGTGTTTCCGGACTGCTTCACCGCGCTGGGGGGCAATCAGTATGTGAATTCTTCGGCGATCGGCAACTACGCGGATTACCTCACGCGCGAGATCATTCCCTTCGTCGATCGGCAGTTCCGCACGCTGCCAAGCCGTGAACATCGCGGCTGCTTCGGCAAATCATCGGGCGGCTACGGTTCGATCATCCACGCGATGAAGTACGCGAAGCACTGGGGCGCCGTTGCCGATCACTCGGGCGACGCGTATTTCGATTTCGTCTACTGGCACGACTGGCCCAATACTTTGAACGAACTGGCCAAGCATAGGGCGGTAAAGCGCAAGGCCGGCGTCTACAACGCGCGCCGCGAAGCGGGCCGCAAGGGCCTGGCCGGGGGCCTCGATGACGGACGCATCCGGCGCTTTCTGGAGGCCGTCTGGAAAAAGGAAAAGCTCTCGGGCGCCGAAGGCCATTGCATCATGAACCTGTGCATGGCGGCGACCTACGATCCGGATCCGAAGGCGCCGCTGGGATTTCGCGTGCCGTTCAACATGGAATCGGGCGAGCTGATCGAAAAACGCTGGCGGAAGTGGCGCGAGCACGACCCGATCAACCTGGTGGCGAAGTACCGCGAACAGCTCAAATCGATGCGCGGCCTCTACCTCGACTGCGGCTGGCGCGACCAGTACCACATCCACTACGGCATGCGCATCCTCTCCAGGCGCTTAGCTGAGGCCGGCATCCGTCACCGCTACGAGGAGTTCGACGACAACCACTCCGACATCGATTACCGGATGGACACGAGCCTGCCGTTTCTGTACCGGGCGCTGCGGCCTTGAGAGTGGTTTGAATCCCGTTGCGCGCCTATGCGGGTTGGCCAAGAGAGCATAAACGCGTCAGACTAGAGGCTAATTCAACCGCGTATTGATCGGAGATCTCTTGAGTCATTCACAATTGGTGCAAACCCGGCGCCGCAAAGCCAAAGCCAAGAAGGACGTTGCCAGGGCAGCCAAGCTCGAAAAAAAGCTGGAGTACATCAAAGTGCACGGGGTCAAGGTGAAGCCTCCGAAGGCTCCCAAGCCGCCCAAGCCGCCGAAAGAACCCAAGGCAAAGAAAGCCGCGGGCGCCCAGAAAGCCCCCAAGGCGCCGAAAGCCGCGGACACCCAGAAAGCTCCCAAGGCCCCGAAGGCACCGAAAGCCTAGCGGGCTTTACGCTTCGCCAGGCAGGCATAGCGCCGCTGCCCGGGCCTACACCGGCTCGGCGCGTTTGCGTTCGGCTTCTTCCCGCTCTTCCTTGCGCGCAAGTTCGAGTTCGCGCAGCACCGCGCCCGGGTCGGCGGGACGCTGCTCCGGTGCGACCCGGCCGGTCAGCGCCACCCCTTGGGCGAGCAGCCCGGCCTGATACAGCGCCCAGATTTCCTTGCCATATTCGCTGACCAGCAACTGCGGCGCAAATCGGCCGAAGTATGTCGCCAGGTTGCCGACGTCGCGTTCGAGCATCGCGGCGGCGCTGCTGTTGCCGGCGGCGTCCACGGCCTGAGGCAGGTCGATGATCACTGGTCCGGCGGCGCCGACCAGGATGTTGTATTCCGACAGATCGCCGTGGATCACTCCGGCGCGCAGCATCAGCACCACCTGTTCAAGCAGCAGGGCGTGGTACTCAAGCGCCAATGACTCGCTTAGTTCGACATCGTTCAACCTGGGCGCGGCGTTGCCGGCGGCATCGGTCACCAGTTCCATCAGCAGCACGCCTTGGAAACAGACATGGGGCTGCGGCACACGCACGCCCGCGGCGGCCAGGCGGTACAATGCGTCCACCTCGGCGTTCTGCCAGGCCTCCTCCTGCATCTTGCGGCCGTAGCGCGTGCCCTTGCCGCGTGCCCGCGCCTCGCGGCTGTTCTTCACCTTGCGGCCTTCCTGGTAGGCAGTGGCCTGGCGGAAGTCGCGCTGCCGGGCATCCTTGTACACCTTCGCGCAACGGATCTCCTCGCCGCAGCGGACCACGTAGACGGCGGCCTCTTTGCCGCTCATCAGCTGGCGCACCACTTCGTCGACGAGACCTTCCGCGACCAGCGGTTCCATTCTTTTCGGGATTTTCATGGACCCAGTGTATCAATTGGCGCGGCGCGTGCCGGCAGAGGGCTGTGGTTAGACGCTCTTGATCAATTCGATCGAGCGCAGCCGCCGCTCGTGGGTTTCCAGCAATTTCCATAGCACCACGGGGATGCCGCGCAGGTCGGCCGTCTGGAAGGCGAGCAATTGGCAATCGCCCTGCGCAACCCAGGTCCAAGGCGGCCGCGGCCTGCCTAGACACGCCTCTTCGCCGACGAACCCGCCGGGCCCGACCTGCTCGAACGCGGTGCCATCGCGGCCGCGCAGAACGATGCTCCCCTCGCGCAACATGCAAAGTCGCGGCGCATTGGAAGCGGAAGCGGCCAGCGTCTGCCCATCGGGCAGGCTCACCGGGCGCGCCGCGCGCGCCAGTTGTCCATGCATGCCCAGCGACAGGCGCTCGCCGAATAGCCAGGTGTCCCGCTGGAAAGCCGTGTCGGCCAGCAGCGAGCGCAGCCGCTGAAACCATCCGCCGTTCAGCAGGAATGTGCGCAGCGCCTGCGTCCGGATAGGCAGCAAGCGCACCGGCGAGGCCGCGCGCCAGGAGTCCTGCAACGGTCCTTCCTGGAACAGTGTCTCAATGCCGATCAGGGCGCCGCAGGCAACCGTCTGCGGCGCACCCAGCGCCGAGTGGGCGCACTCGACGCTTCCCGAGAGCAACAGGAAGACATCCGCAATTTCCTGGCCGCGGCGCAGGATCAGGCTGCCCGCATTCTGGGTCGACACCGGGGCGCGCACCAGCGCGTTCAATTCATCAAGGCTGGACTCGGGGAAGATCTGCATCAGGCATCGGTAGGCGCGCTGGATCTGGTAGTCCTGGGTGCTCGCGACCAGCACGTCCACCGCGCCGAAGGTCGCCTGCGACCCGATATCGAGCTCCTCGCTGGTAAAGGAGGTCGCACGGTGGGCGAGCACGATCTTGGCCGAGGTGTCCTTGGCAAAGTCCAGCGGCTCGCCATGAATCAGGCCGCCGCCGCCGTCGATTTTCTTGAGCGTGGCCGGTGTCAGGTAGCGAGCCTGGATGGTGTCGGCGTAGTCGGCGGGAAGACTGTCGCCGGCCGGGGCTTCGGCGACCAGGCGCCGCAACACCTTCATGGAAACGATATCGGCCCAGTGCGCGTAGGTCTTGTGGCCGCCGTCATCCTGCACCCGGAAAACGAAAACGGTGCTCTCCACCGGATGCGGCGAATGGATCGGCATCACCTCCATGCCGTCGCAGTCGTTCCACTGGTCGGTGACAAGATCGCGAACGTCGAAGAACTGGGTGAACAGTTTTTCGTCGGCGGATATCAGCGCCGACAGTTTTTTCGTCACGGAGGAACGCACCACCGGGGTGGCGAAGTATTTGATGCGGCGTCCGGATGCGAGCAGCGCGGGGATTCCCGCGAAATGGTCGTCGTGCGCATGGGTGTGGAAAATGCCTTCGATTTCGGACAGATCAATGCCCAGGCTGCGCAGCGTGTCCAATATGCCGGGACCGGCGTCGACAAGGTAGTAGCGCCCCTGGAACATGACAATGCTGCCCATGCTCTGGCGGCGCGGGTCCCAGCCGTCGCCTTCGCCGCAATGAATGACGCCGAAATACTGCGGTTCGATGGGATGCTGCCCCGGCGTATAGGGCGCTTCGTAGCGCTGGTCCTGAGTAAGATTGAGATCCACTTCGCTGGTGCGGCCGCGGTAGCTGAACTCGAAGCGGTTGAGGGCGATGCGGCGCACGTTTACCCCGTCCCTGATCTCGACGGGACCGTCGCCGATCACGCGCGAGTCGAGCAGGTCTTCGCTCTCGCGTATCTGGCCGAAGGCAAAGCGCAGCTTGAGCGCCATCTGCCGGCCTGCCTCCGCGGCGTCCAGGCCGGCCGCGCGCAGTTCCTCTTCGCTGACCAGGCCGTAGTTGCCGCGGTAGATGTAGTCGAGCTGGGAGCGCACCTGGGCCTCCGAGCCGATCAGTATCGGTTTTCTGCCGTTGTTGTTGGGGTGGCCCGGAAGGATCATTCCCTGGCGGTAAAGCATCTGCAGAACCGGGAATTCCGACAGGTTGGCAAAGCTGCCGTTCTGCACCAGAACGTCCGAGAGCAGGATGACATTCGGACCGGTCTCGCAACCGACTCCGCCCTTGTGTTCCTCGACGATATGGCCGCGCAGCATGAGGTGCTTGACCACGTCTCCCGGGCAACCGCACAGGATGTAGAGGCCGGCCTCGGGCACCTGCACCCAGTACACGCCGGCGGCGACGCAGGTGGTGCGCAGGTTGTGCATCGCTTCGCGCAAGGCTTCGCGGCTCGCTTCGAGCTCCGCGGTGCGCCTGGCGACCTTTGCCTCGAGCAGCGCATTCTGGTCTTTGAGTTCACGCTGGGCGTCGCGCAACGCCAGGTGCAGCCGCAGGCGTGCCTCGAGCACGCTGCTGTCCTGTGTCTTGTTCAGGTAATCGACCGCGCCGGCCTTCAGGCCGCGCCGCTCGTCTTCCATTTCGGTGCGCGCGCCGGTGAGGAATATGACCGGCGTGTCGGCTGTGTTCGGGTCATTTTTTATCCGGCGGCATAGCTCATAGCCGTCCAAATCGGG
>MEQV01000202.1:0-1155 GCA_001770355.1 Betaproteobacteria bacterium RIFCSPLOWO2_02_FULL_62_17 | reverse complement strand
TCCGGCTCCGAGTCTCAGCGATAGGTAGTCCGTCATCGCCGGATCATCGTCCACCACCAGAATCTTGTTTTTGGAGCCGTTCGGCACTGCGTGTCCCCGGTTCGGCCGCGCGCCAGGGCGCGGGCCTTTGGTATATCTTCCGCCGCATTTTGCGCTGCGATTTGCAGCATCGGGTACAGGATACTTGTAACCAGGCAACAGCGCTTTGTTCATGATGTGCATGAGTACGCCAGGTGCCAAATTTGTCACGAAGTCCGACGATCGGTTTTCTCAGGCAAACACGCCACCGGCCGCATGCCCTGGCCCCGACGATCTTGACCTAGATCAAGCCGCCGGCGGGCGTCGCGCACATACTTTTGTCGTGGTTCATGGAGAACGCAATCATGCTGACGCTTGAAGACTGCATCGAGATGTCCGACCTCACCGAGGAAGAAGTGCTGGCCATCGCCGAGCACGAACATATTCCGGCCATCGCGGCGGCGGCCATGGCGCATTATCTGGTGCATCGTCCGGATGGCGAAATGTGCGTCAAGGCCATGATCAAGGACGACATACGCGACGCGCTCGCCCGGGGCGACAAGGTTCACGCGCTGACCCTCAAGCTGGTGATGCGCCATTTCATTGGAATGCACCCCCGCTGCGAGCAGCGTCTGCGCGCGCTCATGCACACCCCCGAGCGCAGACAGGGAGGCCGTGCAGGCAAATGCTGAACCGTCCATCGACTTGGCGCAGACGGACCGATCGCAACACCGATACTGGAGCCGCGGCGCCCTGGAATTAATGGGCGGGCTGCGTTCGGGCCCGCAAGGCCTCGGCGGGGGCGAAGCCGAAGCGCGGCTGTGGCGCCACGGCGCCAATTCGGTGGAGGATCACACTCAGGACAGCGCCCTGAAGCTGTTGCTGCGCCAGTTCGGCAGCCCGCTGGTCCTCATCCTGGTGTTCGCCGCGCTGATTTCGCTGGTCGCGCGGGAGTGGGTGGACGCCTCCATCATCCTGGCCATTGTGCTGGGCAGCGCCCTGCTCGGTTTTGCGCAGGAGCAGCGTGCCTCCACCGCCGTTGCGCAACTTCGCCAGCGCCTCGCCCTGACCGTGCGGGTGCTGCGCGACGGCGCGCTGCAGACGATCGCGGCCCGAGCCCTGGTGCCCGGAGACGTG
>MEQV01000201.1:5521-8557 GCA_001770355.1 Betaproteobacteria bacterium RIFCSPLOWO2_02_FULL_62_17 | reverse complement strand
TCGCTGCTCTGGGGCAAGCGCCTCGACGCCGGCAAGTACAGCGTCGAGCGCAGCGTGCTGCGCCTGCCGGTGCAGACCGCCTACACCGGGCACGGCACTGCCGGCTTCGCCGCGCCGGGGACCTTCGTGTTCGCGCTGGTCTTCCTCAGTGCCTTCGTGCTGTATTATTTCGTCAACTGGAAGTACCTGTCGACCGTATGGGGCTTGAGCTGACCGGCCGCAGGCAACCGGCATAGGGCAACAGAGGAGGCAGGGCATGCCGCTCGGACTGAAGATAGCCTTTAACCTGTTCAAGCTGCGCATCGGCATTGTGATCGCCATCACCGCCCTGGCGGGGATGGCGGTTCAGCCGGGCGCCGCGCCCGCGGCGTGGCAAATGGCGGTGCTCGCGCTGGCGGTGCTGGTATCTTCGGCTTCGGCGGGCGCCTTTAACCAGTACTGGGAGCGCGATCTGGACGCGCGCATGAAGCGCACCAGCCTCAGGCCGTTCGTCACGGGGGTATTGCGCGAACATTGGGGCTGGCCGGCGCTGATCGCGCTGATGACGCTTGCGGCGACCGCCGCGGCGTGGCTCGCGCTCAATCCGTGGTCGGCGCTGTACACCTTTCTCGGCGCATTCTTCTACGCCGTGGTCTACACCGTCTGGCTGAAGCGCCGCACCTTGTGGAACATCGTCATCGGCGGCCTCGCCGGCAGTTTTTCCGTGCTGGCCGGCGCTGCCGCGGTGACTCCATCGCTCTCGCCCGAGGCCTGGCTGCTCGCCATGGTTCTATTCCTGTGGACGCCGCCGCATTTCTGGTCGCTCGCCATCGCCTATCGCGCGGAATACGCGGCCGCCGGTGTGCCCATGCTGCCGGTGGTGAAGGGGGATGCCTTCGCCGCGCGCGCCATCTTCTTCAACACACTCCTGCTGGTGGCGGCGTCGCTTGCCTTGGCGCTGTATTCGCCGGGCTGGATCTACGTGGTGGCGGCGCTGGCCGGCGGCCTGCTGTTCATCCAGAAAAGCATTGCGCTGGTCGCCAATCCCGGGCGCAAGACCGCCATGGTCTGTTTCCACGCCTCGCTCGTGCAACTGTCCCTGCTCATCGTCGGGGCGATGCTCGATTCTTTGCTGCTGGGGTAGCACCATGATTGCGCCCAGGGCGCGCGCCAACACCGCGAGGGCTGCCGCGGCATCCGCTACCCCGTTCGTATTCGCGGCGCTTGCGGCTTTTGCGATGCTCGCCGCCGCGCAGGAACAGGCACCGGGCAAACCCGATCTGGAGCGCGCGCTGCAGGTCAGCCAGGCCGCCATCGGCCGCCCCCTGGGCGACTACCTGCTGCAGGACAGGCTGCACCGTACGGTGCGCATCGCCGACTATCGCGGCAAGCCGCTGGTCATCAGCTTTGTCTACACCAGCTGTTTTGAGGTTTGCCCGACCGGAACGCAGTTCCTGGCGCGCGCGGTGCGGTCGGCGCGCGCGGCGCTGGGCGATTCGAGTTTCAACGTGCTGACCGTCGGGTTCAACCAGCCGTTCGATGCGCCCGACTCCATGGCGGCATTCGCGCGCCAGAACGGCATCAGCGATGCCGCATGGGAGTTCGTCGGCGCCGATCAGAAGATTGTCCAGTCGCTCACCGCCGACCTCGGTTTTACCTACTACCGCACGCCCCGCGGCTTCGATCACCTGATACAGGTTTCGATCGTGGATGCGAAAGGCGTCGTGTTTACCCAGATCTACGGCGACACCTTCGAACTGCCGATGCTGGTCGGACCCCTCAAGGACCTGCTCTCGGGACAGGCGGTGCGGCGCGGCGGTTACGACGGATTGTGGAACAAGGTAAAACTCTTCTGCACCGTATACGACCCCGCCACCGGCCAGTATCGCTTCAGCTACACGATATTCGTGGAATTGTTCGCAGGTCTTACTTTCCTTGGCGCACTGGGGTTTTTCTACATTCGCGAGCGGCGGCGCTCGCAGCGTGCCGGGTTGCTGGGCTAGAGCTCGACAGATCAGTGCCCCCGGGGGGCGCTGCCAATAGCGTCCATTTCCTTGATATCCATCATGGCCGCGCGACCGGGCAGAACGCAAGATGGGAACTTGTAGGTCCGAGGGATTTCATGTCTTCGTCGATTCCACTGTCAGCGAACGATCCGGTCAACGAGCGCGGCGGCGCAGCGCCGCTTGCGGCGATCGAGGCGATTTGCGCCGCTGCGTTTCGTGTGGCCGAGCGCTTATTCGATCGCGCCTTCGGCGAGGCGAACAATCCGCTGCGCCAGCTCGGCGCCCTGGGTTTTCATTTTTTCTGGATCATCATCGCCACCGGCGCCTATCTCTACGCGTTCTTCGACACCAGCCTCGATGGCGCGTATGCGTCGGTCGAGCACATCAGCCGCGGGCAATGGGGGATCGGCGCTGTCATGCGCAGCCTGCATCGCTATGCGTCGGATGCCTTTGTCATCGTGGTCGCCGCGCACATCCTGCGCGAGTTCGGCTACGGGCGCTTTCGCGGCTTTCGCTGGCTGGTGTGGATCTCGGGCGTGCCGCTGGTGTGGCTCGCATTGGCTGCGGGGGTCGGCGGCTACTGGCTGGTGTGGGACCGTCTGGCGCAGTATGCGGGGACCGCAGGCATGGAATGGTTCGCGGCGCTGCCCGGCTTCGATCCCGCCATGATCCGCAATGCCACCGTCGCGGATAGCCTCAACGACCGCTTTTTCTCGCTGCTTGTTTTCCTGCATATCGGCATTCCGCTGCTGCTGTTTGCCGGCATGTGGGTGCACCTGCAGCGCATCACGCAGCCGCGCATCCGTCAGGGCGCGCGCGCCACCTGGGCGGTGAGCGCCGTGCTGCTGGCACTGTCTTTGGCGCAGCCGGCGATCTCGCAGGGAGCGGCGGCGCTCGGTACCGAGCCGCAACAGCTCGCGCTCGACTGGTTTTATTTTTTCGCGTTTCCGGCCATCGGGCATTCTTCGCCCGAACTCGGCTGGATCATCGCCGGCGCGGCAACACTGGCGCTGGCTGCGTTGCCGCTTGCCGGCCTCACCCGGCGCCCGCC
>MEQV01000201.1:3941-5473 GCA_001770355.1 Betaproteobacteria bacterium RIFCSPLOWO2_02_FULL_62_17 | reverse complement strand
TGCCGATTGCCCGTATTCCGCCATATCCATGGAGCCGCGCACGGGCAGGCGCGATGGCCGGAAGATTGCGGTGGTGGTGGCCGACCTGTGCGCTTCCTGCGGCATCTGTGCCGGTGCCTGCCCCGCGTCGACGCCGTTTCGCACCACTGATGCTCTGCGTACCGGAATCGACATGCCACAGTGGCCGATGGTCGAGGCGAGGGCGCGCCTGGAGTCCGGATTGCGCACGCTTCACGCACAAGGCGGGCCGGCGAAAGTGGTCCTGTTCGGATGCGACCACGGCATCGCGGTGCAGCCCTGCGCAGCGCCCGGCGTCGCGCCGCTGTCCCTGCCTTGCATCGGCATGCTGGCGCCGTCGTTCATCGACTACGCGCTTCGCAGCGGCGCCGATGGCGTAATGGTGGCCGGGTGCGGCGAAGGCGATTGCGAATTCCGCTTCGGCACGCAGATCTTCGCCGAACGCCTCGCCGCAACGCGCGAACCGCACCTGCGCGCGAGCGTGCCGCGTGAACGCATCGAGGTGCAGTGGCTGCATCGCGACCAGGCCGCGGCACTGGCTGGCTCACTCGCCGCATTCCGACTGTCCCTGGCGGCGATGGGCCCGCGCGCGCAGTTCATGCTCCCGGCGCGTCCGGCCGCCGCGCGGCCGCGCCGGCTGTTTGCAAACGCAGGGAACACCATGGAGCGGCAGGCCAATGGCGACCGATAAAATCCTCCGCTGGGCCGGCCAGGCCGTGCTCTATGCGCTATTCGCTCTGGCCATCGGCTATTTCTCGAGCCGTCCGCTGTACCGCCACCTCGAGGATGACCAGGGCTTGCTGCGCATGTCCTTCAAACATCCCGGCCAGGTGCTCGCCGATTGCCGCAAGCGCACGCCCGAGGAACTCGCCAAGGTGCCCGCCAACATGCGCCAGGAAATGGACTGCGCGCGCGCGCGCTCTGCGGTTCGCGTGCGCCTCGCCATGGACGGCGAAGTGGTCCTCGACCGCATCTATCCGCCGGCGGGTCTGTCGCGCGACGGCGCCGCGAGCGGCTACTGGCGGGTGCCCATCCGCGCCGGCGAGCACCGCTTTCACGTGCAGTTCTCCGACGACGAGCGCGAACAGGATTTCGGATTCGAGCGCGAACAGCGCATCCAGGTGCGGCCCGGCCAGGTCGTGCTGGTGGATTTCGCGCCGGACCGCGGCGGTATACAGATAAGGTGAACAGGTGAGCAGCACGCCATGAAACGCACCGCGCTGATTGACCGCGATTTTTCGCCGCCTGGCTCGACAGCGCGCGCGCTGCTTGGCGGAACGCCTTTTTCGGTCGAGGCGCCCGCCGGCTTGCGTCGCCGTATCGCTAGGGCATGGCTGATGCTGGGTATCGCTGCGCTGGTGGCCTCGGGCGTATTCTCGGTGCTGCTGGTGCTGGCGCGCGCGCCGCTGGTGAAGGACCTGTTGCCGGCGGGTGATTTTTTTCGCGTCGCGCTGGTGGTGCACGTGGACCTTGCGGTACTGGTGTGGTTCGTGGCCTTCGCCGGTGTGCTGTGG
>MEQV01000201.1:651-3888 GCA_001770355.1 Betaproteobacteria bacterium RIFCSPLOWO2_02_FULL_62_17 | reverse complement strand
GGGCACCGCCATGATGTCGGTGGCGCCCTTTGTAAGCGCCGGCGAGCCGATCATGGCCAACTACGTGCCGGTGATTCAAAGCCCGCTGTTTCTCGCCGGCCTTTGCGCCTTCGGCGCCGGCTTCGCGGCCCTGACGTTTCATGCGCTGCTCGCCGCGCAGCGCATCGGATTTGCGCCGGACGGCGCCGCGGCGCTGCGCTTCGGGCTGAACACTTCGGCGGTTGCGGCCGCCATGGCCATTCTTGCCTTTGGCGCATCCTGGGCAGGCATGCCGGAGGGATACTTCGGCAAGCCTTTTTACGAGCTGCTTTTCTGGGGGCCGGGTCATGTCATCCAGTTCACCTGGACGCTCATGATGCTGGTGTCTTGGTTGTGCCTTGCGACCGGCTCAGGACTGCGCGTGCCGCTCTCGCCGCGGCTCGCGCTGCTGCTTTTCGGAATTGCTCTTGTCGCCGTGTTCTGCGTGCCGCCGATCTACCTTGCCTGGCCGATCGACGCGCCCGAGCATGTGAAGATGCAGACCTGGCTGATGCGCTTTGGCGGGGGGCTGGCCATCCTGCCGGTGGTAACGGCGCTGGGTGTCGCGATTTTCCTTGCGCCGCGCGCGGACGCTGCGCAAAGCCCGCTGCGCGCCGCGCTGCTGGCCTCCATGTTTTTGTTCGCGCTGGGCGGCGCGTTCGGATTTCTCATCAATGGCAATGACGTGCGCGTGCCGGCCCACTATCACGGCTGCATCGTCGGCGTGACGCTGGCGCTGATGGGCATGACCTATGCGTTGCTGCCGCGGCTTGGATTCGGCACGCCGGACTCGCGGCTCGCCAGGTGGCAGCCATGGATCTACGGCGCGGGCCAGGCCTTGCATATCACCGGACTGGTGTGGTCGGGGGGCTATGGCGTGCAGCGCAAGGTCGCCGGCGCGGAGCAGGTGCTGCGTACGCCGCAGGAGGTGGCCGGCATGGGGGTGATGGGTTTCGGCGGGCTGGTGGCGATTGTCGGCGGCCTGGTGTTTCTCATTGTGGTGATACGCGCGCTGCGCGAGGTTCGTAGCGAGGCCGGCGCCTAATGGGAGCGGTCACGCTCGCCAGGCTGCTCGTCTTCGCGGCGCTGCTCACCGTGCTGATCACCTCGGCAAGCGCCTATCTCAGGCTTGGCGGCAACGCTCTGGGCTGCGAGGGCTGGCCGGCGTGCTACCTGGCCGCCGCGGAGCCGAAGGCCGCGGTACCTGACCTGCCAGCCGTGCAATGGGTGCGCGGCTCGCATCGCGTCGCCGCCTCGGTACTCGGCTTGCTGATCATCGCCATCGTGGCGCTGGGTTGGGACGCGTTGCAGGGCAGGGGCCGCCGCATTGCCGGCGTGGCGCTGCTGTTCCTGGCGCTGTTTCTCGCCTGGCTCGGCCGCTACACGCCGTCGCTGCTGCCGGCGGTGACTTTGGGCAATCTTTTCGGCGGCATGGCGCTGTTTGGTCTGATTGTGTGGATGCAGGCGCGGCCGCGCGCGGACGTCTTCGCGGATCCGCGGCTCGCCTCGCGCCTGCGCCTTGCCGCGGCAATTCTGCTCGCGGCCATCGTGGTTCAGGTGGTGCTGGGTGCGTTGCTTTCGGTGCGCCACGGCACCGCGGCGTGTTCCGATTTCCCGCTTTGCGGTCCGGGCGCAGGCTTGCTTGATTGGGGCGTGTTCGATCCGTTCGCGCTGCCCGCCGAGGGCACCGCATACTCGGTGGCGTCCCTGCAGGCGCTGCAGCTCGCGCATCGCCTGGGGGCGCTAGTCGTCGTGGCTGCCACGGCTTGGATGGCGTGGGCTGCTTCGCGTCTCGCGACGCCGCCACGCTTTCTGGTGATAGGCATGTCGGTGATCGTGCTGGTCCAGATCATGGCCGGTCTGGCGGTCCTTTTCAGCCCGCTGCGTCTTGCCGCGGGCGTTGCGCACAATCTCGCCACCGCGCTCCTGGTGGGATGCGCCGCCTGGTCGCTGCAAATTCCAAGGAGGGGTGAATGAAGAAAGAACCTGAGCACACCATCCGCGTCATCGACGCGCGTGCCATGGTGCACCCGGAACCCTTTGAACGCGTGGTCGAGGCGCTGACAACCCTGGGTCGCAATGAGCGCGTCAAGCTGATACTCGGCCGGGAGCCGCTTCCCCTGTACCGTTTTCTGGAAAAAAACGGCTACCAGTACCGGCTGTCGCCGCAGCCCGGGGGGGTCTACGAGATTCTGATCTGGGAGGCGGCCAAGAAGTGAAACGGCGCCTGCGTCTGCCGCAGGGGCCGCCCGGGCGGTGAGCTTCAGCCGGCGTAGTTCTTCAGCCGCTCGACATCGCGGATCACCACTTCGCGACCCTTCACCGTGATCATGCCGCGGCTGATGAGCTCGCGCAGAATGCGCGAAAAATGTTCCTGCGTAAGGTTGAGCAGCGACGCGATCATGCCTTTGGTCGCAGGCAGGGTAATGCGCAACGGCCCTTCGCCGGCCTTCCTGCCTCCCATATCCGCGATGGCACGCTGGCTGAGCAGATAACCGATGACGCGCTCGGTGCCGCTGCGCATCGACACCGCCTCGAGGTCGCTCATCAGGAAATGCAGCCGCCGCGACAGCCCGCCAATGACGCGGCGGGCGAATTTCGGGTCATGCTCCAGCTCCTCGAAGATGGCCTCACGCGAGATGAAAAGCAGCAGTGAGTCGGCCAGCGCGTGGGCGCTTACCACGTGGCAGGCGTCCAGGAACATCACCGCCTCGCCAAAACTCTGGCCCGGCCCGAGGAAGTCGACGACCTTCTGGTCCCCCGAGGGAGAATCGAAGGCGAGTTTGATCTGTCCGACGACGATGACATGCATGCCCGCTGCCGGGTCGCCGCGATGGAACAGGATCTCGCCGCGCGTTGCGCGCTGCTGGCGCGTGCGCGCCGCGATGCGATCGAGTTCCTCCGGTGCAAGCTCCCGGAACAGCGGAATGTTGCGCAGGAACTCCTGCTCCCTGATGGCTGCTGATGTCAAAGCTCCCCCCATTTGCCGATATGCCGCGCAGGGTACCGCAGATTGAGCCGCCGTCAAGCTGTCCGTCAGGCCCCGGCCAGCCGTGCGAGCTCGAGCACGAGCCGCACCGCGCCGCTCACCAGCAGCGCCACGCCCACCGACAGCGACACCGAGATCAGCGCCTCCCTGCGGCCGATGGTTTTCAGCATCACGGCGAAGGTCGAAACGCAGGGAATGTAAAAGGTAAGGAACAGCAGAAAGGTCATGAG
>MEQV01000201.1:160-640 GCA_001770355.1 Betaproteobacteria bacterium RIFCSPLOWO2_02_FULL_62_17 | reverse complement strand
CCAGCAGCGCGCCGATCTCGAAGGTCCCCAGTGCCTGATAGATCATGAGCAACGACAGCTCCTTGCGCAAAATGCCAAACAGGATGGGAACGCCCAATACCATCGGCAGGCCCAGCCACCAGGATGTCACCGGCGTAAACAGTGCATTAATGACCGCGTCCGCGCCGACGTGGTGCAGTAATGCGAGCAGCACGCTGCCGCCGATCAGAAGGGGTGTGACGATGGTCAGAACGTCGCTGGTACGCGCCCAGGTTTCGGCGGCCAGGCTGCGCCAGCGGGGCAACGCGTACGCGGGGATATCCTGCACCAGGCCGGATCGGATATCGCCGCCGCGCCGCGCCAGCAGCCGCCCCAATACCGCGATCACGGCGATGGACAGCGCAAAGATCGCAATGACGCCGGCGGCGCCGAGATACTTGCCGGCGAGCGCGAGAATGATCGCGGAACGCGCCGAACATGGAACGAAGCTGATCAGCATCG
>MEQV01000201.1:0-115 GCA_001770355.1 Betaproteobacteria bacterium RIFCSPLOWO2_02_FULL_62_17 | reverse complement strand
AAATCGCCGGAACGTTGCAGCCCAGACCGAGCAGGAAGGGCACGGCCACCACGCCGTGCAGCCCGATCTGGTGAAATCCGCGATCGACCACAAAGGCGATGCGCTGCATGATGCC
>MEQV01000200.1 GCA_001770355.1 Betaproteobacteria bacterium RIFCSPLOWO2_02_FULL_62_17 | reverse complement strand
ACCCAGCCCGCACCCGCTTCGCTGACGACTTTAGCACCCTCGCCTTCGAGCGCCACGATCACCGCCTTGCCGCACGCCATATAGGATTGAATTTTCGACGGAATAGTATACGCAAAGATGGGGTCACGCCGCAGCGTCGCGAGAAGAACGTCGGCATGGGCGAAATAAGTCGGCATCTGCTCCGCCGGTCGCGGTCCGAGCAATTGAAAGGTGGAAGCCAGGCCAAGCTTGCGGATCTCGGCATCCACCCAGCCGTGCATGCGCCCCTCGCCGATGACGATCCATTGAATCTCGCGATGCTCGCGCAACATGTTCGCCGCGGCGATGATGGTGGGAAAATCCTGTGCGGCGCCGATATTGCCGGCGAACAGCACCCGAAATCCCGCGCGGAATTCGCGTGCCGCAGGGTCTGCGGACGCGGGCGCCACCCGTCTGTAGAAATCCTCTGCGCTATTGGGCACATAGACGATGCGCTCGCGGGGAACGCCCTGCGCCGCAATCGGATCGACAAAAGCGCGGGATTGCACCAAGACCCGGTCGCAGCCGCGGTAGATCCAGCGAACCAGCCGGTCGACCGCGGCGATCAGCATTGGCGAGTTGACCGCGCCGGTGGCCGACAAGGTCTGCGGCCACAAATCCTGGACCCAGAAAACGATCGGCAAGCGCTTCAGCAGCTTGATGACTCGTGCCGGAATGCCAATGGTAATCGGCGAGGGTTGGTATACCAGTATCGCATCGAAACGCCCGCGTGCCATCCAGGGCGCAAGCAAGGCCAATGAAGCTGCCAGGGAAATGTAGTTCAGTGCCAGCCTTATTGGCCCGCCGTCACCGCGCACCAACAAAGGCGCGCGCCGGACATCCACGCTTTCGAACCGATCCCGAAAGGGGCCAAAAAAGCTGTAACCTTTGAACAGGCGGCCGCCGGGATAATTTGGCATTCCGGTCGCAACGCACACTTCGTGCCCGCGTTCCCGCAGACCCAGTGCGACATCGTTGATTCGAAAGCTTTCCGGCCAGAAATACTGGGTAAGCAATAATATTTTCACGCTGCGGCCGGCTTCTTCAATATCGATTCAAACAAAGCCTGGTAGCGCTCCACCATGTAGTTCCAGGTGTAACGAGAAAGAATATATTCACGCAGCTTCGCGCCGCGAGGCGCCAGTTCCGCGGCTGCGCCGATCATGCGTTCCATCCCCTCGGCGAGCGCCTGGTAATTCGCGGCCACCAGCTCGCCGCCTCCCGAAGCCGGCAGATCGTCGAAGCCGCACTCGGTGGTCATCAACACCGGGGTACCGCATGCGCCGGCCTCGAGGGCGACCAGGGACATTGCTTCGCTGCGCGACGGAACCACGACCAGGGAGGCGGTCTTGAGCGCGGAAGCTTTATCGGCGAGCGCTACATGACCGAGGAATCGGACACGTTCACCCAAGGCGGCGGCGCGGTTGCGAAGCGCGCTGAGCTCGCCGCCGTCGGGGCCCGCGAAGACCAGCAACCAATCCCGGAAGCGCGATTCGCTGCGCACAAAAGCCTCGAGAAGCAGATCCGGCCCCTTGACAGGGGCGAGCCGACCGAGAAACAGGATTACCGGTTTTGCACCAAGATTGTGTCGACGGCGAAACCCCCCGGTATCGGCGACGAGATAATCATCGGGATCGATGCCGTTGGGAATGACAGTGATTTCATTCGGCTCGACGCCGTATTCGCGGAAAGATTGCGTCTCACGCGCAGTAATGGCTACCCAGCCGGCCGCATCATGGACCTGGCTGCGCCCGGCAAGCACGTTATAGATGCGTTTCAAAATCAGGGAACGGTCCATCATGGGCAACGCGCCGGACGGGCATACCACCCAGGGTCGACCGGCGCGCTTTGCTTCTCTGGAAACAAGCAGGTTGAGCAAGGTCCAATGGTTGCACGTATGCACAATGTCCGCCGCTTCAACCAGTGAGCGCAGGCGTGACATTCCGGTCGCGGGGATCAGGAAGCGCGAATTCCAGCAGGGCAGTGCCTCCAATCGCGCCCCGCCCAGGCGCGTCCTGAGCGCTTGCCGGTCAAATCCCGTATCGATGCACAGCGCGGTGGTTTCCCAACCGTGCCTGGCGAATGCGCGTGAAAGCTGTATCGTGCGCTCCGCCGTGCCGCCGCCGGTAACGGGATCAAGTAGCGCGCTGACGTTCAGTACCCGCATTGCCTCAGGCAAAATCGTGGCGATGCGCTGAAAACCATTTGGCGTATTCCTTCAGCGCATCGCCGAAATCGCGCGGCATCCGGAACCCGAGTTGCCGCAGCTTCGCCGAGCTGTAGATCCGGTCAGGATCGGTATCGGGCCGCCTCGCCAGCGTCAACAGAACTCTGAACACCTGTTGTGGCAGACAGGGAAGCCACGAAGGGAGCGGGGAAACGCCCAAAGCCCGCGCCAGATCCGACTCGATATCCCAGTAATTATTTCGAGGAGTCTCATCGTCGGCAATGATAAAGGTTTGTTGCGGCGTGGCGAGCTCGGCCTGGGCGAGAAAGGCAATGGCGCGCGCCACGGCTTCCACATCCACCGCATGCATGCGCCGCTGTCCCATGACAAACGCGCGAAGAGCGCGGTGAGGCAACGAATCGTTGGCGACACGCAGAACCAGGCTCTGCAGATTGCGCCCCCCCGGCCCGAATACCGCGGTTGGACGCACGATGGCCAGCTCGAACGATCCTTGAGCGGCTGATTGAAGAATTATTTCGATGGCGAGCTTGGCGCGTCCGTAGGCGTCCTTGGGCTCGCAGGCGGAATTCTCATCTACACAGGAAGCCGCAATGTCGCCGGCAACCACCGCGGTGCTCAGATGCACCAGCCGGCGAATTCCGGCATCGCGGCAGGCCTTACCCAGCAGTTTCGCCGACCGAACAGCGGATTCGGTGTCTGATGACGCCGGATAGGCGAGATTGATCACGATGGCGCCCGGACTGAGAAACTCCTTCAAGAAATCGGGGCTGCCGATATCTCCCCGAAGTACCGTCGCTCCCCACGAATCGGGAACTGGACTTTGATGTTCGGCCACCCGCAGGGAAAATGGATTCTTCAAGTCCAGATTGGGAATCAGTCGTTGTCCGATAAAGCCGGATGCGCCAAAGATGCAATAGATCATGATGCCTTCTTCTGTCCTCGCCATGTTTTGCATGGATACAGCGCGGCCGGAATCATGACTGCATCGGCCCGATATGCTTCACGCATTACGCGGCCGCCGAAACGATGTCTTGATAGGTGCCGGTGCGAAGAATACCTTTGTCGCCGAGTTCCACTATCAGGGTGCAGTTTTTCAGGGTGCTGATACGGTGGGCGACGATCAGAATGGTCAGGTTGTGGCTGAGTCCTTCTATCGCCTGCATTACGGCCTGCTCAGTTTCGCTGTCCAGTGCGCTGGTGGCCTCATCGAAGATGATGACGGACGGATTTCTGTAAAGGGCACGTGCGATGCCGATGCGTTGGCGTTGCCCGCCGGACAGCCTTATGCCACGTTCGCCAACGAAGGTCTGGTATTGCTCAGGCCAGGTTTCGATGATATCGGCAATCTGTGCCTGTCTGGCAGCCGAGCGAACTCGCTCATGGTCGATTTCGCTTATGGGCTGACCGAAGGCTATATTTTCCTCGATGGTGGTGTCGGCCAGAAAAATGGCTTGGGGAACATGAGCGATATGGGTTTGCCAAGCACGGTTATTGCCGGGGGTGATGGCTTGACCGTCAATGGCGAGAATGCCGCTTGTAGGCAGAAGCAGTCCCATGATGATATCCAGCAGCGTGCTTTTCCCGCTGCCAGTTACACCGATGAAGCCGATGCGACTGCCTTTGGGAATCGTCAGATTGAAGTTGTGCAGGATCCACGGGGTATCGGCGCTGTAGCGAAATGAAACCTGCGCCAGACTGATATGTTGCCGGAAGGGCAGCGGACTGATGACGGAGCGACCGGCGTGTTCAGGTAGCGGCTGGTCGAGCAAATCGAGGATGTCCCGAAGCGCGGCTCGCTCTCCCTGGATTGCCGACCACGCCCCATAGGCCAGTTGCAGCACCGGCAATATCCGCATCGCGCCCAGCGCCAAAGCGCCAAGAACAGGAATGACTCTTGCGACACCGTCGGATTGCTGGGCGAGCACATAGGCAAGGCCCGCAATGAGGATCATCCCCAGGGCTTCCATCGCGTAACGCGGACTTGCACCAATAAAAGCGCTGCTGCCCTGGGCGCGGCGCGATGGGAATTCCGCGCTGCGGTAAATTTCACAATAGACGCTTTGGCTGCCATTGATAAGAATGTCGCGGATGCCACCCAGCCCTTCTTGCAGGGATTTGACTACCTGGGTTGATTCGTGCGCGATGCGTTGGCTATTGCTCAATAGCCGGTGTCGGGTGATCCAGACAATAACGCCGTAGATTGAGCCAAAGCCGCCAATGGCAGCCAGGGCAATGACTGGATCAACCGCCAGCATGGCAATCAGCAGGACAGTCAAAATGATGCTGGCGCTCACAAAGTTGAGAGACATCATGGTGACATGTATGACACTGTTGGTCTTGACCGAGATGCCGGCGATGATTTCGCTGCTGTTGCGGGTGAGGTGAACAGCGTAGGTTTGATAAAGGGTGCGCCGGTAGATGTCGATGCTGAACTCGGCGCCGGTTGCGAAGGCCAGGCGCGTGCTGGCCCACAGAACCAACAGTCGCACGGCGCCGGCGATCAAGGCCGCCAGGCCGAATGCGATGGCCAGCGGCAACAGCAGCTGATCGGCGGAGGTTAGTCCCAGGAATCCTATAAACGGTTGTGCGGCAGCGTGCTCAAAAACACGGCCAGGCGCGGTGATTACGGCAATAAACGGCATGACAGCACCGATGCTCAGAACTTCCGACAAGGAGGCGAGAATCATCAGTACGAGCAGGAATGCGAAATGCCGCCGGCGCCTTTGACTCAGGTGCTGCCATAGCCGGCTTAGGAGTTTGGTGACGATTTGAGGGGCTTGCACTGGCAATGTCCCGTTTGCGGTGAATTTTGAGAGCGCGGTAAGCGCTCTAAAAGAGGGGAAAGATCCTTCGGAACCTGGAAATTCTCAACTCCTTTGCCATTTCAGCTCGGCCGACGCCTTGAAATAATGACTCCAATTCAGAGGGCCTGCCGAGAAAATACCTTACAAATTGAGGCATATATAGGACTCTGATCATCGCTATCTGCAGCTTTCGCGGCAACATTAGAAAAAGTCTTTTTAGAAATTTGACGGGATTCAGGTCAATTTTTCGCGTTGATGCTGGCGGCAAGTCAAATCGCGCCGCCGACTCCGCTGAACTTGTGACTTCGGAAAGCTTCCGCGGAAGCTGAGCCGACTTTTGCTTCGATACGATATGAATGAATTCATCGACGAAATCGCTCCAGGTTGCAGTACCGGACCGATGCGCGCGAAACGGTGTTGCGGGTTTTTCCTCAAGACAATCAAGATTCAACACTTTGACGCAATGGGCGGCATACTCGATTTGCCCGTATGCAAGCGCTGCGAAAATCAATTTCTTTTTTTGCCCTTCCAGCAATGAATTATTGGGAACACGCAAAAATAATGCATCACCAAAGGACTGCATTTTGTTCAGCCGGCCGGGCACAGGCATCGTTCTAGGCGCGTCTTCGGTGAGATTCGTGAAACGGATAAACTCGAAACCCAGGTAATTGAGGAAAGCGCATATTTCTCCAAATAAGGCGCTCTTGTCGTAAATTTGTCGAAAGCTGACTTCGGTTTCCACCCCCGCCGCATTAGCGAGGGATGCTGCGGCGCCTTTGAGAATTTCAAGTTCGCTCCCCTGCGTGTCCAGAGACAGGAAATCAATTGGATACTTGTCCTCAATGTCATCAAGGCTGATAGTCGACATCTGCATCTGCCTGACCGGAGCCATGGCGCAGCCATAGGTGTAGTCAAAGCGCCCCATGTCGTAATAAAAATTCCGATATTTGGGATTTAGATTTAAAATTGATGACGTATAAGGCTCGAAATTCAGGTTGAAGGATATTGTTTTGCCGGATAGCCCAACACACGCCGGAATAATTTGCACTTCCCCATAACCGGCTAAGCGTTGCTCCGCCTCAATCTGCGGACAGCACGACGCATCAGCCTCATAAACCGTACTGGCCAGCGACCCGTGCAGGACGGAAATGTCCGGGAATCCACCGTGCCCATTTCTGCCGCCGACATGATGTTTCGAAAATAGGCTGCTTATTCTGTTCCCGGGATTCAAGGAGGACATAGATTTCTCTTGGTGCGACCGTCAAACGCAAAAGCCATGAGGCTCAAACGCGCGAATTGCCATCCTATCGCAGCCGCGACGCAATTGTCAGCGTTTGTCTTATTAACGAAGGTGATGGGCGATTCGACCAAACTTTATGCCACCGGCACGGTTTCCGGCGGTTTCATCACCGGTCGGGGCCTACGCATCAAGTGGGTATACTTCCGGCTGATCATCTTGTATGACGTTTACCGATGAAGTTATGGTTCAACTCGAACCATGACTTCATCGAACCAATTTGAATGCGGCAATAAACACCCATGCGTCAACACATCAAGGAATATTCGGAACGATTGTCCCGCGCCTTGGCGCTGGCGGAGATCGATCGAATCCAGGCATTGGGCGATGCGCTTCGCGAAGCGTGGCAGGCGGGACGATCCGTTTACCTGTGCGGCAACGGCGGCAGCGCGGGTAATGCGGTGCACCTTGCCAATGATTGGATTTACGGCGCGGGAGTCAAGTCTGGCGGCGGCCTGCGCGTCGAGGCGCTCAGTGCCAACCCTGCTGTAATAACCTGCCTGGCCAATGACCTTGGATACGAGCAGATCTATGCGGAGCAGATCAGGGTCAAAGCTGATCCGGGCGATATTCTGATCGTCCTGTCCGGCAGCGGAAACTCCGCGAACATCGTAAACGCCCTGGAGGCTGGCAACGCCATCGGAATGAAAACCTTCGCAATCCTCGGTTACGCGGGAGGGCGATGCAAGGAAATT
>MEQV01000199.1 GCA_001770355.1 Betaproteobacteria bacterium RIFCSPLOWO2_02_FULL_62_17 | reverse complement strand
CCCATTCCATGAAATCGAGCGGTGAAATCGTCAGCTTCGGCCCGAACCTCAAGTCACTTCGCAATTTTGAGAAAATGGTCCACGAAAAGGGGGTCAAGGCGGCGGCCGAGCAGCGCGACCGGCCCTTCGGCGGCATCGTGGGACGTTATCCGCCGGTGGACGAAGAATAGGGCTGCGCCCGATGAGCGTTGCACATCCGCCGATCCGGGGAATCACCGACATCGAGGCGCTCGAGCGCATTCCGATCGAGCAGCAGAACGATGTCTGGACGGTGCTCGACCTGGTCGCGCGCGGCGCCGCGCTCGACCCCGGCAAGGCGGCGTTCCAATATCTGCCCAGCGGCAGCCTGGACGATACGCCCGAGTCGATCAGCTACCGGCAGCTTATGCAGAGGATCCACCAGGCAGCCAGGCTGTTCCATTCGCTCGACGTGGGCGCAAAGGACGCGGTTGCGATCCTGCTGCCGATCGTGCCGCAGAATTATTACGCGCTGTTCGGCGCCATCACGGCGGGCATCGCTTTTCCCATCAACTGGATGTTCAAGCCCGAGCAGGTGGCCGAGCTGCTGAACGCGACCCGGGCAAAGGTCATGGTGGCGCTGGGACCGACCCCGGGATTCGATATCTGGGAACGCTTGAGCGAACTGCGCGAGCGTGTTCCGAGCCTCGCTCACATCCTGCAGGTCAAGGGGCCGGGCGGTGCGAGCGACGCCGGATGCGATTTCGACGCGCTTTGCGCGCGGCACTCGGGTGAGCGCCCGGAATTCGAGCGGGTCATCGATCCGCGCGAGGTTGCTTTCTACGTTCATACCGGCGGGACCACCGGCATGCCCAAGATCGCGCAGCTCATCCACCAGGCGGTCACGTACAAGGCCTGGGCCTACGCCATCCTGCTCGACCAGCAGGCTTCGCACTGCGGCTTTGCCGCCCACCCGTTGTTCCATATCGGGGGCCTGGTCCACCATACCATGAGCGCTCTGGCGCGCGGGCAGACCAGCGTCATCCTGGGCCCGATGGGTTTTCGCAGCAAGAACGTCATCCGCGATTACTGGAAGCTGGTGGAGCGCTACCGCGTCACCGATCTGGGCGGCGTGCCGACCACCCTGGGGGCCCTCGCCAACGTTCCCCCGGACGCCGATATTTCCACGCTGCGGCCCTACACCATGACCGGGTCTGCCGGCCTGCCGATCCAGGTTTCGAGGTATTTCGCCCAAACGATCGGGGTCAGGATACTCAGCAACTACGGGATGACCGAGAACACCGCCACCATCGCGCTGCCGCCCCGGGACGGCGATCCGAAGTTCGGTTCGAGCGGCTTGCACCTTCCCTTTACCAAGATCCGCACCGTGATCATCGACCCGGCTGGAAAAATAGAGCGCGACTGCCGCACCGATGAAATCGGCGAGATCATCATCAGTGGTCCCGGGGTGATACCGGGCTACCTGGACGATGCCTTGAATGCGAAGCTGTTCCTCCCGGGCGGGTGGTTGAGGACCGGCGACCTCGGACGGCTGGACGCGGACAGCTATGTGTGGGTGACCGGCCGCGCCAAGGACTTGATCATCCGTAGCGGCCACAACATCGATCCCACAGTCATCGAGGAAACGCTCATGGCGCACGAGTCGGTCGCGCTGGTGGCCGCAGTGGGCAAGCCGGACGCGTACGCCGGAGAACTGCCGATCGCGTTTGTGCAGCTCAAGCCGGGCGCAAGCGCGAACGCGCACGATCTTAAGGCGTTCGCGCGGGCGCGAATCCCGGAGCGGGCGGCTGCGCCGGTGGAGGTGTTCCTCGTCGATCCCATGCCGCTCACCGGCGTGGGCAAGATCTTCAAGCCGGAACTGCGCAGCCGCGCGAGCCGGCAAGTCTATTTTGAAATCGTTCAATCGATCGCGGGCGCCGCGTCGGGCCCGGAAGTTGAGATGGTCTCCGACCCGGTTCACGGTACGCTGGTGGTCGTGACCCTGTCGCGCACGGAGGAAATTCGCGATCGGGAGGCGGAGCGCGGCATACGCTGCGCTCTGGATGGATTCACCTGCGCCTACCGGATCGCGTGGCGCAATCAAAGGAGCATGACATGATGCAAGGTGCCGAGAGCAGCTACCAGGAATATCTCGCCAAAGGTGAGTTCAGAATCCAGCGCTGTGATGACTGCAGCAGCCACATTTTCTATCCGCGCTTTCTTTGTCCCGATTGCGGGTCATCGAACTTGTCGTGGATCAAACCTTCGGGCGCGGGCACCGTGTATTCGACCACGGTGATGCGCAGGCGCGCCGAGGCGGGCGGCGACTACAACGTTTGTCTGGTGCAGTTGAACGAGGGACCGCGGCTGATGAGCCGGATCGAAGGCGTTGCGCCGACCGAGGTCCGGATCGGCATGGCGGTAACAGCCAGAGTGGCCCAAAGCGGCGAAGACGGCTTTTTCGTCGTATTCGATGCGGCGGGGAACTGACATGGCGGACACGATCTTGAGAGGACAGGCGGCGGTGGTTGGCGTCGGCTTGTCGGAATTCGGCGAAGTCCCCGGTTGGAGCCACTTTGAATTGATGGCTCAGGCGGTGCAACGGGCGCTGGCCGACGCCGGTCTCAACAAGGCCGATATCGACGGCGTGTTCGCCGTGGTCGATCGCGCCTCGCTTCCGGCGGCGATGACAGCGGAGTACCTGGGCCTTCGACCCAAGGTGATGGAAGGCACCATGCTGGGAGGGTCATCCTTTGTCAACTTCCTGCAGTGGGCGGCGCTGGCGCTGCAGGCGGGGCTGTGCGAAGTGGCGCTGATTGCCTATGGCAGCAACGCGCGCAGCGGCAAGATACGTCCAGGGGGGGCAGTGCCCATCCCCTATGAATCCGCCTACGGCGCGCGCCTGGTGACTTCCTACGCGCTCGCGGCCGCCCGGCACATGCACCAGTTCGGCACCACTCGCGAGCAACTGGCCGAGGTCCCGGTCGCGGCGCGTGCCTGGGCGCGCAAGAATCCCAAGGCGACGATGCGCGGCCCGTTGACGATCGAGGACGTGCTGCGCTCGCGCATGGTAAGCGATCCGCTGACGGTGGCCGATTGTTGTCTCATCAGCGATGGCGCGGGCGCGGTGATCATGACCCGGGCCGAGCGGGCGAAAGATCGCCCCAAGAAGCCCGTCTACCTGCTTGGGGTCGCGGCTGAAACGAGCCACCAGGGCATCGCTCAGATGCACGACCTGACGGTGAGCGCCGCGGCGCAGTCGGGTCCGCGCGCTTTTGCGATGGCGGGCCTCGCGCCCAAGGACGTGGATGTCCTGCAACTCTACGATGCGTTCTCGATCAATACGCTGCTGTTCCTGGAAGACCTGGGTTTTTGCAAGAAGGGCGAGGGCGGCGCATTCGTCTGCGGCGGCGGCATCGCTCCCGGCGGCAGCCTGCCGGTCAACACCAACGGCGGCGGCCTTTCCTGCCTGCATCCGGGAATGTATGGCGTCTTCACCATTATCGAAGCCGTGACCCAGCTTCGCGGCGAGGCCGGAGAACGCCAGGTGCCAGACGCGCAAGTCGGCCTCGCCCACGGCAACGGCGGCAGTCTTTCCACCCAGGTCACGTCGCTGTTCGGGACGGAGGACACTTTATAACCGTGGAGGGATCATGAACAAGCTTGGATGGTAGGGGGCCTCAAAATCCCGAGAATCGTGTGATTCGAAACGGATCTGCCCCGCGAGGACAACGGCAAGATTTACAAACGCCGGATCTTCGATCCCTACTGGCAGGCGGCCGGCCGGCGCATTTGATCGGCAGCCGCTGTTCTTGACCTAAATCAAGGAACGCCCGATCGCTTGGCCCAAACTCGAACGGTCTCTCGCCTGGGGAGTGGGAATGAAGCGCTACGCTGGCAGCATGGAAATCCCGTTCTCCGTCGAGGGGGCGCCATGAAACCGAGAGGTGGGGTTTGCCTTCTTGCGGGTGTCGCCGCATTCGCGGCGTTTCAGGCCCCGGCGCAACCGTACCCGAGCAAGCCGATCAGGGTCATCGTGGCGATCGCGGCCGGCTCCCCCACGGACATCATGATGCGCACCGCCGGCCAGCAACTGCTCGGGCCGCTCGGCCAGTCGCTCGTCATCGAGAACCGCCCAGGCGGAAATCAGGTGATCGGCGCCGAGGCCTGCGCAAGATCGGCCCCGGACGGCTATACCTTCTGCGTGGTCACCAACACCGCCATATCGGTGAACCCGCACATCATCTCGAAGCTCTCCTACGAGCCCGACCGGGATTTCAAGCCGGTCACCGCGCTTTGGTTCTTGATCAACGGGCTCGTCGCCACGGCTTCGCTCCCCGCGAACTCCGTGAAGGAATTGCAGGCGCTCGCGGCAACCAGACCCGGGTCGCTCAATTTCGCAACGCAAGGCAGCGGAACGGGCCCGGACATCTTCCGCCAGTGGCTGAACGAACAGTGGAACACGAACATCGTCGGGATTCCGTACAAGGGCGCGAATCTGATCATGAACGCGCTGATTGCGGGAGAAATCCACTTCAGCCGGATTGCGCCCTTGGGGGATTACGTGGCGGTGCAGATGAAGGCGGGCAAGGTGAAGCTTCTCGCCGTGGGCACATCGAAACGCTTGGCTCAGTTCCCGGACGTGCCGACCTATGCCGAGGCGGGACTGGACGGTTTCCCCGAGAAGACCTGGTGGGGTCTTTTCGCCCCTGCCGGCACCCCCGACGCGATGGTGAGGCGGATCCATTCGGAGTTCGTGCGGCTGTTCCACGAGCCGAAGTTCGCAGCCTACCTGGAAAGCCAGGTCGTCGAGCCAGCGATAACTTCGCCGGAGGAGTTCGCGACCTTTCTCAAAGAGGATCGCGAACGCGCCGGGCAAACGGTGAAGAAATATAACGTCCCGCGCCAATGAGCTGGGACGACGCTGAAAAGGAGAACGAAACATGGCCGATGATTTGAGAGCCTGGTTGGCGAAAGTGGAGGCAAAGGGCGAACTGAAGCGTATCGACGGCGCCGACTGGAACATCGAAATCGGGGCGATCTCCATGCTTCATTCCCGGAGCGAACCCTGTTTTGCGCTTCTTTTCGACAACATCAAGGATTACCCCCGCGGGCACCGGGTTCTGACCTGCTCCGTGACCAATCGCAGGCGCCTGGAACTGGCTTTGAATCTTCCCGAAACGAATTCCAATCTCGAGTTGGTGAAGGCCACGCGCGAGAAGCTTGCTGCCTGGGAAGCGACCATGCACGAGTTTCCCTATGAGGAAGTGACAAGCGGGCCGATACTGGAGAACGTTCGCTCCGGCAAGGACGTGAATCTCTTTGAGCTGCCGATACCGAAGTGGCACGAGGAAGACGGCGGCCGATACATAGGCACCGGAGACGCAATCATCACCCGGGATCCGGAAACGGGTGAAGTCAACCTCGGCACCTACCGCATCATGGCGCACGATGAAAGAACCACTGGCCTTTATATTTCTCCCGGCAAGCATGGCCGCATGCATTACGAGAAATATCACGCGCTTGGCAAGCCGTGTCCGGTGGCGATGTCCTTTGGCCATCATCCGATCATCAATCGCGTGGCGTCGCTGGAAGTGCCGCCGGGCAGCGAATACCAGTTTGCCGGAGCAATGCAGGGCGAACCGGTCAGGGTGATCAAAGAGGAGATCACCGGGTTGCCGATCCCGGCCGACAGCGAGATCGTGGCGGTAGGCTGGTGCCCTCCCGACAAAACGAAAGTCGAGGGCCCCTTTGGGGAATGGACCGGCTATTACGCGAGCAAGGAGCGCGAAGCCCCGATCGTGCAAGTCGAGCGCATCTATTTTCGAAACAACCCCATCATCCTCGGGGCGCCGCCCATGCGGCCGCCATCGGATTCGACCCTCTTCATGATAGCGAAAGGGAGCGCTCTACTGTGGAACGCTCTGGTGAAGAGCAATGTTCCGGATGTGCGCGGCGTGTGGATGAGTGAGGTGGGATATCAGCAATTCGTTGTCGTCTCGATCAAGCAACGCTATCCCGGCCATGCCAGGCAAGCCGCTTTTATCGCCTCGCAAAACCGGCCGGCCGCTTATCATGGCAGATACGTAATGGTGGTCGATGAGGACATCGATCCGACTAACATTGAAGACGTCATGTGGGCTCTGTCGACCCGGTCGGACCCCGAGAAGGACATCGACATCATAAGGCGGGCTTGGAGCACTCCGCTAGACACGATGATCCGCAAGCCCACCAACGCCTACTTCAGCTCCAGGGCCATCATCGATGCGTGCAAGCCGTATGAATGGATCGACGAATTTCCTGCAAGCATCAGGACGAGTGATGAATGGAAGACCAGGGTGAACGACAAATGGGGTGACGTTTTGAGTCTGAAAGGTGGCCGCAGAGTCTGGTGAGGAATAGGAGAAAACCATGACAGAAGTTCTCTTGGAGCACCCCGCACCGCACATCATGAATAGACCAAGCCTGACTGCCGTCCTGCTTGCTTCACTCTTGGCCGTATGCGGCGGACAAGCCGCCGCCCAGCCGAGCGCAGCGTATCCGACCAAACCCGTAAGAATCGTGGTCACTCTGGCCGCCGGCGGCTCCAGCGACATCGTTACGAGACTCTTCGCGCAGAAGCTGTCGGAGCAGCTCAAACAGCCGTTTCTCGTCGAAAACCGGCCTGGAGGAGACAGCATTCCTGGAACGATGTATGTCGCAAAAGCCTCCCCGGATGGGTACACTCTGCTGCTGGCCAACACGAGCATTCTCACTATTCGCGTTAGCCTCTATTCGAAGCTTCCGTACGATCCGCAGCGTGACTTTGCGCCGATATCAATGCTCGTGACGCAGCCGACCGTTCTGGTTATGCATCCGTCCCTGGCGCCGCGCTCGGTCAAGGAACTCATAGCGCTGGCAAAAGTCGAACCGGGCAAGCTCAATTACGCTACTTCCGGAAGCGGCACCCCATTTCACCTGTCGGCTGAACTTTTCAAAGCGCAGACAGGAACGGAATTGGTCCATATCCCCTATAAGGGATTCCAGCCCGCCTCCGTTGACCTGCTTTCCGGGCGCGTGCAACTCATGTTCGCCACTGTCCTGGATGTGTTGCCGCACATCAAGAGCGGCAAGCTCAGGCCGCTGGTTTATACCGGCTTCGAGCGGCACGCTTTACTGCCGGATGTGCCGACGACCGCAGAAGCCGGAATCAAGAACGCGGAATCGTCCTCGTTTTTCGCATTTGTTGCCCCCAGGGGAACGCCCAGGGAAATCATCGGCACGCTCAACGCTGAGATCACCAAGATCAAGGCGCAACCCGATGTGCGGCAGCGCCTCCTTCATGATCTTGGCGTGGAACCCGGCATCGATTCGCTGCAAGAGTTCGAGGCTTTCCTTCGCGACGAGGTCGTAAAGTGGGCCAAAGTCGTCAAAGCCTCCGGCATAAAGATGGACGACTACCATTCCGCTACGAAGAGGTAAAGGCAGATGAGAAGTGACCGGAATCGCCGCGCCGCCGTCCGCATCATTGGAAGCGCGATTGCGGCGGTCGCACTCGGCATGCTCTCTGCGGTCGCGTGGGCGCAGGCTTACCCTGCCAAACGCATACGGCTGATCATCCCTTTCGGCCCCGGCAGCACCGACGTCCTGGGCAGAGCCTACACACTGCGCTCCGCCAGCCGCTCGTGGCCGAGAACGTTCCGGGGGCGAACGGCGTGATAGGCCTGGTGCGGTCGGCAAAATCGGCCCCGGACGGCTACACGATCGCAATCGGGGCATTGAAAATATTTTTATTCTAATGATTGAATACAAAAAACAGCACACAGCGTGCTCAAAATTTGGGCAGACTTATTTTTGTTTGATTGGAGGAGGCAGAAATGAAACGGATGTCATTCCTGGTCAAGCTGGTGCTGTCGTTCCTGACGCTCACCGCGCCGGCAGCGGCGCAACCGTATCCAAGCAAGCCGATACGCATGATCGTGCCGGCGGCCGCAGCAGGGCCCACCGACTTTCTCGCGCGAGTTGCCGCGGAGCATCTGTCCAGGACGTTTGGACAATCGGTCATCGTCGAGAACATGGCCAGCGCAGGCGGTATTACCGGACTGCAGCAAGCGGCCCGATCGCCAGCCGACGGATACACGATATTCATTGCATCGCAGGGCATGATCGCCTTGGGGCCGTTCCTGCAACAAGGGCTGCCGTTCGACTACGACAACGACTTCTCGCCGATCATCATGCTCTCAGCTCCCCCGTTCTTTCTCGTCACCAACCCCAATGTGCCGGCGAACAACCTCGATGAACTCTTGACCCTGCTTCGCTCCAAGCCGGGGCAACTGAATTACGCATCGACCGGAGGGACGGCGAGTACCTCGCACTTGATTGGCGAGCTTTTCAAGAAGGTGGCGAAGGTGGACATCGTGCACGTTCCATACAAGGGAAACGCGCAGGCCGCAACCGATCTGGTAGCGGGTCAGGTGCAATTGACATTCTCCCAGGCAGCGGTAGTCATGCCGCTGGTCAAAAGCGGCAAGCTGCGCGCCCTCGCGATCGGAACCTTGCAACGCTCATCCGTCTTCCCTGACATTCCGACCTTTCAAGAGGGCGGCATGCCTGGTTTCCAGGCGATGAGCTGGTTCGCGCTGCTGACCCGGGCAGGCGTGCCCACGGAAATCATTACGCGACTGAACGAAGAGCTCAATCGTATGCTTCAACTGCCGGAGGTCAGGGCAAAGCTGATAGGCGCCGGACAGGACCCGGCAGGGGGGGCCGTCGGTGAAACAGCGAAGCAGATACTTGCCGAACGGGCCAAATGGAAGCAGGTCATCCAAGACGCAAAGATCTCCTTGAAGTGAATGCAAAGGCCGCCAGGGAAGCGTTGAATTCGCGGAAGGAGTAAGACGGTGCAAGAGGAGAAGTTGGATAACGCCCGTTTCGACGGGATCATCATCGGAGCCGGCCACAACGGCCTCATCGCGGCGGCGTACCTGGCGAAGGCCGGGCTCAAGGTGGCGGTGTTCGAACGCAGACCCAATGTCGGCGGAGCCTTCACCACCGAGGAGGTGACGGCTCCCGGCTTCAAACACAATATTCACGCCGTCTATCTGAAGATCCATGACAGCCCGGTCCACAGCGACCTGCAACTGGATCGCTACGGCGTGTCATACATATTTCCGTACGTCAAACAATCCTTCATCAAGCATGACAGTTATTTCATTTTCTACCAGAACCTGGAAGCGACTTACGAGTCGCTGAAGCGGGTCTCTCGCAAGGACGCGGAGACGTTCAAAAAAGTCGCCAGGCAATGGCGGCAGTGGTATGTCGACTTCCTGCTGCCGCAGATGTACTCGGCTCCCAAGCCGCCGGACCAGTGGGAGGAGGAAGTACTGAAAAAGCCCGGGGGAAGGCAATTCCGGGACGTGACGCTCAACTACAGTCCGGTGGAATACGCCGCGGAGTTGTTCGAATCCGAATACGGCCGCGCCACCGTGACTCGAGGCGCGATTTCAGCCGAGTACGATCCTACCACCAAGGGCATTCCGACGCTGGTGTTCGCGACGATCGTGAACTGGTTTGCCGGCAACACGGCGATCGTGCGCGGCGGGACGCTGCGGCTTCCGCTCGCCCTCGCAAAAATCATCGAGGAGAACGGCGGGAAAGTATTCACCGGGCAAGCGGTTGGCCGCATCATTGTGGAGGGCGGCGTCGCCAAGGGCATCTCGCTCAAAGACGGCAGGGAGATTCGCGCCGATCGCTTCGTCGTGAGCGGACTTGATCCGGTGAACACGTTTCTGTTCATGGTCGGCGAGGACAAGCTCGACCACCAGACGCTGGAGCGGCTCTGCGAATACAAATTCAACGAAACCTCGCTGTTCCGCGTCCATCTTGCCCTGAAAGAGCGCCCGATATTCGAAATCTCCAAGAAGGAGCCCGCGGTCAATGACGCTCTGATGTTCACGGTGGGTTACGAGAATCCGGGTGATCTCGTAAACCTCGTCAAGCAGGCGCGCTCGGGCATGATTCCCGATGTCGTGGGACTGACCGCCGAGAACATCACCTCTCATGATCCAAGCCAGGCACCTCCTGGCTGCCATACGGCGTATCTCGGTCTTGCCGCTCCGTTCGACCTCGCAGGCGGAGGCGGCGCACTATGGGTGGACCGGGCGCACGAGACGGCCGAAAAGCTGCTGGCGAAATATCGCGAGTACGCCCCCAACATCAGCGACGACAAGATCATCGCGCGCTTCAATTACTCACCCAAGGATATCGAGGAGTATCTCCCCGATCTCGTGAGCGGCGACATCTGTCAGGGAAAAATCTGTCCGGAACAACTGGACTACAACCGGCCATGGCCCGGTGCGTCGAGGTTCCGTACGCCGATCGACAGGCTTTACATGTGCGGCGCCTGCACCCATCCGGGAGGGCACGCAACCGGCGGTCCCGGATACAACGCGGCAAATGCCATTGCCGAGGATCTGGGCATCGCGAAATGGTGGCCGCGGTACGATCCGGCGAGGATTTTGCACGCTCAAGGGCACCTTTCTTGGATGTGAGCGGAGAAATCGGCTACGCGCGGCAACGGCTCCGCGAGGCAATAATGCTGCCTTATGGCGCCCGGCGCCCGGATGCGGAGGCCGGTGCGAAAAAGAAAGAGGGACGAAATTGTTTTTTGGGAAAGCTGAAAATTTCGTAGTTATCATGAGCTGATGAAAGGAGGAGGTATGCGTTGCTTCATTGTTTTATCCGCGGGACTGTCCGCGGCGCTGGTTTCCGCCGTCGTCGCACTCGGGTCCGCGGGGGCGCAGGCACAGGCGTTCCCGTCGAAACCCATCAAGATCGTCCAGGGGTTTGGCGCGGGCGGCCAGGCCGACACGCTGGCGCGGATTCTGGGCCAGGGCCTTTCGGAGGAGATCGGGCAAACCGTCATCGTGGAGGGGAGGACAGGCGCGGGCGGCAACATCGCTTCCGAGTCCGTCGTGAAATCACCGCCCGACGGCTATACGCTCATTCTTCAGACCAACGGTCACGCGGTTTCCGCCGCGCTCAACAAGACGCTTCCCTACGATCCGCTGCGCGATTTCAAGTGGCTGTCGCTGACCACCGGGTTCGTGTTTCTGGTCGGCACGAGCCCGGACAGCAGAATCAAAAGTCTCAAGCAGCTGATAGAGACCGCGAGAAGCGAGCCCGGCAAGCTGTCCTTTTCCTCCGTCGGCGTTGGCACGACGCAGCATCTCATCGGCGAGCTGCTGCAATCGACCGCCGGCGTCAAGATGCTGCACATCCCGTACCGTGGCGGTGGCGCCCCGGTGAGCGATGTGATCGCCGGCCGCGTCGACATCCTGTTCGACACGTTCACCGTTGCACGGGCGCAGGTGCAGGGCGGCAAGCTGCGCGCCCTTGCGGTCACTTCCAGCGCCCGCATCCCGCAACTGCCCGAAGTGCCGGCCGCGGCCGAGACGGTGCCCGGATTTGAGGTGACGTCATGGATGGCGGTGGCGGGGCCGGCGGGCCTCTCAGCCGAGACGGTCGACAAATTACACCGCGCGCTGGTAAAAGGCTCTGTCAGGCCTGAGATCCGCAAGCGGCTTGCCGAACTCGGCGGCACGCCAACATTGAGCACGCCTGAGGAGGTCACACAACACGTCGCGGCACAGATAGACAAGTGGAAGCGCGTGGTGGATCAGGCGAACATACCGAGGCAGTGACCGGCAACACGACGAAAGGCGAGAGAAAATGTCCAAGGCAATACGTATCTATGAACCCGGCGATATCGATGCCATGCGCTGGGAAGAATTCGCCGTTGGCGAGCCTGGTCGCGGCGAAGCGAGAGTGCTGCACAAGGCCGTAGGGCTGAACTTCGTGGATGTCTACCAGCGCTCGGGGCTGTATAAGGTTCCCCTGCCTTCGGGCTTGGGCTCCGAAGGCGCCGGCGTGGTGGATGCCGTGGGCCAGGGAGTCACGTTGGTCAAGCCCGGTGATCGGGTCGCTTATTACGGCGGGCCGCTTGGATCTTATAGCGAAGTGCGCAACATGCCGGCGGAACGTCTGATCTTGCTGCCGGACGCCATCTCGTTCGAAACCGGCGCCGCGATGATGTTGAAGGGCTTGACGGTGCGGTCCTTGCTTCGCGCAGTCCATGCGGTTCAGCCGGGAGATACCATATTGTGGCATGCCGCGGCGGGGGGCGTGGGCCTGATTGCGTGCCAGTGGGCGAAGGCGCTGGGCGTAACCGTCATCGGCACCGTGGGTTCCGAAACAAAGGCCGCGCTCGCCAAGGCACACGGCTGCGAGCATGTCATCAATTACGCGCGCGAGAACTTCGTCGAACGGGTAAAAGAGATTACGGGCGGCAAAGGTGTTCCGGTGGTCTATGACTCAGTCGGCAAGGACACCTTCTTAGGGTCGCTCGATTGCCTCAAGCCGCGCGGCTTGATGGTCAGCTTCGGCAACGCCTCGGGCGCCGTGCCGCCATTCGACCTTGCGCTGCTGGTGCAGAGGGGCTCGCTGTACCTGACGCGCCCATCGGCCGCTCACTATGTCGCGCAGCGCCCGGATCTCGAAGTTGCCGCGAAAGAGTTGATAGACATGGTGAGCTCCGGCAAAGTGAAGATTGATATCAATCAGCGCTACCCACTCAAGGACGCGGGCCAGGCGCACCTCGATCTGGTTGCCCGCAAAACGACAGGATCAACGATTCTGATTCCCTGAGCCGGCCCGGGCGAAACCAAACAGCTTGCTTGGTCTTGGCAGCAGCTTTTCCCGACAATTCTGCAAGTTGCAAAAAGCGCAACTTGCAGAATTGTCGGGACGTATACAAACCCGAGTTCTTCGCCAGATTCGTCAATACTTGACTCGTCAGCCGCCAACGAACCAGTCAGGTGTTGAGACGCAAAGTTGTGGCTTTGTATACGTCCCGACATTTTGAAAGTTGCGCCTTTGCAACTTTCGAAATTGACGGGAAGATTGGATGCCAGGACGAAGCGATCTGTTTGGTTCCGGCTGGTCCGGCTTGGGTCTGCCTTGATCCAGATCAAACGAGTGTCCGGCCCCGGGATGCTATAAGAGAACCGGTCCGGGCTTCCGGTCGCCGTTTTACGGCTCGGCGCGGCGCCAACGCCCCCGGAATCCCTGCGTGAATTGCCGGCATCAAAAGGAAACCGACATGAACACCGCCAGCCCCGAATTCGCGACCGGGCAGGACGACCAATGGATTCCTTCCTCCTGCGCCCTGTGCTACGGGACCTGTTCGATACTGGCGCACCGCGTCGACGGGGTGCTCGTCAAGATCGAGGGCAACCCGGACAGCGTCATCGGCAAGGGACGCCTGTGCGGAAAAGGCGTGAGCGGGATCATGTCGCATTACGATCCCAACCGGCTCACCCAGCCGCTGCGGCGCACCAACCCGAACAAAGGTCTCGACGAGGACCCGCGCTGGAAGATCATCAGTTGGGACGAAGCGCTCGATGAAATCGCGACGGTGTTGAAGCGCGTGCGCGCCGACAACCCCTACAAGCTGGTATTCCAGCGCACCACGACCGTCCAGGCCGCGCGCATTCCGTTCCAGGGGTTCGGCGCGGCGTTCGGTTCGCCGAATCAGTCCAACGCGGGCGGCGGTCTGCATTGCGGCAACGGCGCTCACCTGATCTCGGGAATGATGCACGCTTCCTGGGGGATCGTGCCGGATTTCAAATACTGCAACTATGCCATTTATTTCGGCGCCTCCAAGGGGCACAGCGCCGGACACGTGTCTGCCCCGAACATGGGGCTGGTGGCCGATGCCCGGGCACGCGGCATGCGGATGGTGGTGGTGGATCCGATGTGTAATTTTGCCGCGGCCAAGGCGATGGAATGGGTGCCGCTGCGCGTGGGTACCGACGGCGCGCTGGCGCTTTCGATGTGCCATGTGCTGGTGAACGAACTGGGCAGCTACGATGTTCCCTACTTGCAGGCCAAGACCAATGCGCCCTACCTGATCGGACCGGACAAACTCTACGCGCGCGATCCGCAGACCAAGAAACCGCTGGTCTGGGACGCCGCGGCGAAGGCCGCGCGCGCTTACACGGATGCCAGGGCAGCCGACATGGCGCTGGAGGGCGAGTACCAGGTGAATGGCGTGCGCTGCGCGCCGGCATTCCAGAAGCTGAAGGACCATCTCAACAAGCACACGCCCGAATGGGGCGAGCAAATCACCACGGTGCCGGCGGCGAACATCCGCCGCATCGCCGGGGAATTTGCCCGCGAAGCGCGCATCGGCAGCACCATCGTGGTCGACGGCGCGACCCTGCCGTATCGGCCGGCCGCGGCGATCGCGTTCCGCGGCGCGCAGGGGCACTTGAATTCGGTCTACAACTTCTTTGCCGTCGATCTGCTCAACCATCTGGTGGGAGCGGCCGACGTGGTGGGTGGATGCCTGGGGTTCAATCCCGCCAGCAACGGCCATCCCGACACCGGCCGGCCCCGCTATGCGCCCACTGCCGGGCCGGATGGCCTGATGGTGACCGGAACCTGGATGGGGCACCACACCCCCTATCCGATCGGCGAGCCGAAAATGCCGCTGCGCATGGGGCTGCAGGACCTGTTCGTGTTCGGCATGATTTCGCCGTTCCACGACTCCGAGGACCAGGAGGAGATGTGGGAGAAGTTCGAGCTTCCCTATCGGCCGGAAGTGATGTTCAATTTCGGCGCGAACAGCGTGATGAGCGTGGCCAACCGCGAAATCGTGGCCCGTGCGCTTGCGAAGTACAAACTTATTGTTTCGTTTGACCTGTTCCTGACGGAAACCTCGAATTTTGCCGACATCGTGCTGCCTGACTGCAGTTACCTGCAGTCGCTGGACTCGCGCTCCAATTTCCCGTTCATCATCACTCATCCGGCGGGAACAGGAGAATGGTGCTGGCCGATTCGCCAGCCGGTGCTGCCGCCCGAGGGGGAGCAGCGGCCGTACCAGGACGTGCTTCTCGAACTGGCGGATCGCGTCGGGATACGCGCGGGCATGAACACGGCCCTCAGTGCATCCATGAACATCGCACCAGAGTACCGGCTGCAGGAAGACCGGCGCTACAGCTGGGCAGACGTCTGCGATGCCGAGCTGAAGAGCAATTTCGGCGCCGAGCGGGGCCTTGCGTGGTTCAAAGAGCACGGCGTCATCAAATGGCCGAAGAAACCCGAGGAGGTCTACTGGCGCGCGTTCCTCGACGTGCGCGTCCCGATCTACTGGGAGTTCCTGATACCGTTGGGCGAAAAGACCGCCGCGATCGCCGAGCCGCGCGGATTGAAAATTCCCCGCCAGTACTACCAGCCGCTTCCCGATCACCTGCCCTGCGTGTCGCATGCCTGCACCAAGCCCGGCTTCGACTTGTACGCCTTTTACTACCGCGACAGCGTGCATACCAATAGCTACACCATGGAAAATCCCTGGCTCGACGAAGCCGCGCAGCTCGACCCTTACTCCTACACCATTGCCATCAACGCGCAGGCGGGCCGCAGCAAGGGATTGTCCGATGGCCAGATGATCTGGGTGGAGAGCGAAACCGGACGCAAGGTCAAAGGGCGGGTGAGGCTCACCCAGGCGATCCATCCGGAAGGTGTCGGCATCGCGGCCTGCGCCGGTCACTGGGGCGACGGCATGCCGGTCGCCAAGGGCAAGGGGGTGTTCTTTAACGAGCTGCTGGAGCTCGACTGGGAGCACGTCAGCCCGATCAACCTGAACCTCGACCTGTGCGTGCGCGTCAGGGTCACTCCTGTTGAGGCGCGGCCCTGAGGCCGGGCATGGAGATCGATCCGCGGCGCCGGGGAATTTCTTCATCAAGTAACGTGACATTGACCATGCAGGAGGAGATATGAAAGCCGCTCTGTGTTTGGCAGTCTGCGCTATCGCCGCTGGTCTCGCGACATCGGCACAGGCGCAAGTCGATCCCGCGCAGGCCTATCCGGCCAAGCCGATGCGCGTGATAGTCGGATTCGCCGCCGGCGGCGGCACCGACATTCTCGCGAGGCTGCTCAGTCAGAAGATTTCCGAATCGCTGGGCCAGCCCGTGGTGATCGAGAACAGGGCCGGGGCATCCGGAATGATCGCGGCGGAGTACGTGGCGAAGGCCAATTCCGACGGCTACACCTTGCTGGTCTCTCCGAGCACCGTGTTCACGGTCAACCCGGTGATGTTCAAGAAGCTGCCGTACTCGCCGGTTCGGGATTTCGTGCCGATATCGAAGAGCGTGTCCTTTCCGTTTGTCATGGTGGTCAACGCTTCGAGTCCGATCCGCTCGATGAAGGAATTGCTTGACTACGTAAGAGCCAACCCCAGCAAGGCCAACTACAGCGGTTCCTCCGGCCTTTACCAGCTTGCGCTGGAGCTGTTCAAACTGCGCACCGGCACGAAAATCGAATACATCGCTTACAAGGGAAGCAATGAATGCATCAGTGCAGTGATGGCAGGGGATGTGCTGATGACGCTGGTGGATACCGGACCGGTTTCAGGCCCGCTGAAGGGCGGAAAAGTGCGGGCGATCGCAGTGACCTCGGCGGCGCGGGTTGCGTTGTTCCCGGATGTTCCCACCATGGCGGAAGCCGGCCTGCAGGGCATGGAAATAGAAGGCTGGATGGGGATGTTCGCGCCGGCCGGAACGCCCGCGCCGATCGTGAGACGACTCCAGGACGAGGCCAACCGCATCATCAAGCTGCCCGACGTCAGGCAGCGCATGAGTTCGCTGCAATTGACTCCTGCCGGAAGCACCTCCGAAGAGTTCTCACGCAGCATCAGAGCCGACCTGGAACGCTGGAGCGCACTCGCCAAGTCGGCGAACATAGCGCCCGCCGATTGAGCGCGATGCGCAACATCTCTTCCACTCATTCCCTGCTCACTTGACGGGTTCCCGGGTATCGACCGGCGGGTAACGGCCCAGCGTGCCGCCGAATGGATCGTCGCGCCATTTCACCGCGGCACGCAGGCCGCGTTCGCGGGCGATGCGCTTGAACTCCTGATTGGATGGCAGGCGGCCGGCCAGGGTCACGTACTCGCCGCTGGATTTCATCGAGGAGGCGAAACCCATCTGCTCGAACACGCGGTGAATCATGGTTTTCGACAGCGACAGCAGCTGCGAGTCGACGTTCGCGATGCGGCGCGCGATGGCGCGGGTTTCCGTCTCCAGGCGCTCAAGCGGAAAAACATAGTTCGCCATCTGGTAATCCAGCATTTCCCGGGCCGTCAGCGCGTCGCCGGTCAGCACCATCTCCATGGATTTCTTCAATCCTACATGCCAGGCGAAGATGGCGGTCTCTTCGCCCGGCGCGAGCGCGCGCGTGCCCGGATGGCCCAGGCGCGCATCCTCCGAGACCATCATCAGATCGCAGGCCAGCGCCAGCGCCGAAGCACCGCCCAGACATTCGCCATGCACCTGGGCGATCACCGGCTTCCAGCAATTCCAGATTTCGAGCATGTAATCGATATGGCCCTGCACCCGCGCGCGGTTGTCCCACACGCTCACCTGCTCGGTGGGCGTTTCGTTCGTCGCGGTCGCCCGGCCCGTCTGGCGCGGCGGTGTTCCCGCGTTTCGATCGAGGTCGTAGCCGGCGGAAAAACTGGCGCCCGCTCCCTTCAGGATGATGACGCGGACATCCGCGTCGCGCTCCGCCTCCTTGAGCGCGGCGCTGATCTCGGCGGACATCGCCCAGTGGATGGCGTTGCGCCGCTCGGGCCGGTTGAAAGTGATGGTGGCGAGCCGGTCGGCCACTTGGTACTGGATGAACTGATAGCTCATGCGCCTCTCGCTACTTGAAGGTCGCGGATCATTGTACAAGGAAAGCAGCACTGCTCAGACTGAATCCCGGCACCCGGCCAGGTGAACCAGGCCGCGCGCGTTGACAGCCTCGAATCGCGCGCCTACCATGCGCGGCAATCAATTGAGAAGGGGGATCTCACCATGCCGACAGCCCGCAAAAGCAGCGCGGAAAAACGCCTGAGCATGTCCGCCAGGGAATGGACGGCGCGCCAGGAACTCGCCTGCGCCTATCGCCTGTTCGATCATTTCAACTGGCACGGCCTGATATTCAATCACATCACCTTGCGCGTGCCCGGCGAGGACAAGCACTTCCTCATCAACCCGTTTGGATTGATGTATCGCGAAGTCAATGCTTCCAATCTGGTCAAGATAGATTGCGACGGCAACATCATCGGCGACAGCAAATACCCGGTGAACCGCGCCGGTTTCGTGATTCATTCCGCCATCCACATGTCGCGCGACGACGCGCATGCGGTGATGCATACCCACACCACCGACGGCGTGGCCGTTGGGGCGCAGGAGCACGGCTTGCTGCCGCTTTCCATGCCGGCCGTCGGCATGCAAGGGCAGGTGGCCTACCACAACTTCGAAGGCATTTCCCTGGACACCGGCGAGCGCGAGCGCATGATCGCCAATCTGGGCAGCAAGAACATTCTCATCCTGCGCAACCACGGACTGCTCACCTGCGGCAAGAACCTCGCCGATGCCTTCATTCGCATGCGCAGCCTGCAGTCGGCCTGCGAGATTCAGGTGGCGGCGCTTGCCGGCGGCGGCAAGTTGCATATGCCCGACGAGCAGGTCATGGCGCACACCGCAGAGCAGCAGAAGCAGGTCGGGCAGGCCGGTGCGGCCTCCCAGGGCAAACCCACGCAAGGCGGCGAAGCGGTAGGCGCGGCCCAGCTCCTCTGGGAAGCGATGACCCGCTGGATGGTGGACAAGGATCCCAGCTTCCTCAACTGATTTGCCCGAATCTGCTCCGCTCGTTCAAGCGTCGCGCAGGGTTTGGGGTGTAGGTGAGTGGGGTGGCAACGAAAATGCGGAACCAGCACCCCAAACCCGGAGCGACGCGCGTCGCATTCTTCGCAGAGGCTACGTCGCATTCTTCGCAGAGGCTA
>MEQV01000198.1 GCA_001770355.1 Betaproteobacteria bacterium RIFCSPLOWO2_02_FULL_62_17 | reverse complement strand
CTTGAACGCCCTGATCTTCTGCTCGCGTTCGACCAATATTGCCAATGTCGGCGTTTGAACGCGGCCGACGGTTGTCAGATAAAAACCGCCCTCCTTGGAGTTAAACGCGGTCATGGCGCGCGTGCCATTGATACCGATGAGCCAGTCCGCCTCGGAACGGCACTTGGCGGCGTCGGCAAGCGGCAGCAATTCTTCATCGCGCCGCAAGGCTTCGAATCCCGCCAGGATGGACCCCTGTGTCATCGATTGCAGCCAAAGCCTTTGTATCGGCTTTTTGGAGCCGGTGTGCTGCACGATGTAGCGGAATATCAATTCGCCCTCACGTCCTGCGTCACAGGCGTTGATAAGAGTTGTAACGTCCTTGCGCTTGATCAGCCTGGTGAGCAGTTTTAACCGGTCTTCCGTGCGCTCTATCGGACGAAGATCGAAAGTCGGCGGAACCACCGGCAAATGCGCGAAAGACCACTTCCCGCGCTTGACCTCGTATTGCTCCGGCGCCGCGATCTCGAGCAGGTGCCCGATTGCGGATGACAGTACGTGGGTGTCGCTTTCATAATAATCGCCGATACGGGTAAAGCCACCCAACGCGCGCGCAATGTCGTTGGCGACGGAGGGTTTTTCGGCGATGATAAGTTTCTTGCCCAAGGGCTAATTCCTCAATTCGCTTTGCCGGGTAATAGCTTCGCGTGAACCGGCGTTGTCCGTCATCGGGACGTGCCCGGTGGCGGATTGGATGCTGTTTATGACAGCAATACGCGAGGCGGCGGCAGAAAGCGGGCAATCATACGTGCAACCCGCGATCCTAAGCAAGAAACGCGATAGTACAAGATGCCCGGAACGCGTTCCCGGAAAGATTCCGGGTATCGCTTGCAATTATGATTCGGGAAATCTTGACAAGGGATGATGCCCCTTGTCCAGCCCCCAATTCAGTGGAGCCGATTGATAAGCTTGCCTCGAATCAGTACTTGTTCAGCGGTTCCTTTGGTGTCCCCGCAGAAGAACTCGGCTAATGCATTTGCCGCTTCTCGCCGTCGGGCAGCAATTCGTCAAGGATCAGCGCGTCAACGTTGCCACGGTGGGTCCACAGCACAATGAGGACAATGATCTTGAACTTGTCAAGACCAACCGATTCCGCTTCGATCGCCATCGCGCGCTCGATGATCAATTCGCGCAGCAGCGGCGAAAGCACGCGAGCGCTCTCCAGAAAAACCAGGAAGCCGCGAGCTTCTGCGGAAAGTTTTTCCTGTTCGTTCCTGGCATAGACGCGATGCGAAGAACTTGCCTCAAGCGCTTCGGGAAGACGGTTGGCTTTCCACTGCGCAAGGCCATTGAGCCAATCCAAGGCCTCGCTGATGTCCTCGTTCTCGAATCCCGCCGCATGGAATTTGCGCGTCAGGGTGTCGTTGTCCGGATAGTTCTCGGACGGATAGTAGTTTTCGAACAGGAAGACCAGAACGTCGATCATGGGTACCCGCCAGACAGGGCGCAGATGAAGGAGATTCGAGGCGAAGTCAGTGAAACAGGCACTGCACCCCCGGTTGGAAAGCCGTTTCGATCAATCAGAATCGATTCCCTGGCTTATTCGCTGGTACAAGCCACCCGGGAGGCAAGCAACTTTTCCCTTCAGTTCCAGCGTCAAAAGCATCGCCGATAGCGCCCCTGCAGTCAAGCCGCTGCGTTGGACCAAGCTGTCCAGATCGCAGCAATCAAACCCAATATATTGTAGCAGACCATCATCAGGCTCCAATATCTTGGGGTCTAACGGCTCCACGCTCAGGTGCAATTCCTGCATGATGTCTGCCGCTGTCTCCACCAGCTTGGCGCCTTGTCTGATAAGGGCGTGGCAACCTCGCGCAAGCGGAGAATGTATCGAACCCGGGATCGCAAAAACCTCCCTGCCCTGTTCCGCAGCCAGTCTTGCGGTAATCAGAGAACCTGAAGCCAGCGCCGCTTCTACCACGAGACAACCTTGACTGAGCCCACTGATGATGCGGTTTCTGCGAGGAAAATTGGACGTAAGCGGCGGCGTGCCCAGCGCAAATTCCGAAACAATCGCGCCACAGCGGGCGATTTCCCGGGCAAGCATCGCATTGGAGCGCGGATAGTCGATATCCGCGCCGCAGCCAAGTACCGCGACGGTGGAGCCCGATCCGTCGAGGGCGCCTTGATGCGCGGCGGTATCAATTCCCAATGCGAGCCCGCTGACCACGGTCAGGCCGGAATGGGAAGCTGCCTTGGCAAAGCCGCGGGCATTGACCAGGCCTTGTGGCGTTGCATTGCGGCTTCCCACGATCGCAAGGGCAGATCGGTTCAGATGGCTCGCATCGCCCAAAACGTAGAGTATTGGCGGGGGGTCGGGAATCTGAAGCAGAAGCTGCGGATATTGCGCATCGGCAAAAGTGACGAGCGAATGGCCATCCTGCGAAAGCCAGGCAAGCGTATCTTCAATTTTCTGTTGGCGGTCGCCCGACAGGATTCTTTCGGCCATAGCTTCGCTGACATGCCGGGTAAGCTGGCGCCGGTTCGCCGACAGGATGTTTGCGGGCAGGCCAAATGCTGCAAGCAAGCCGCGCAATGCCGTGGGGCCTAAATCATTAACCAGGCCAAGGCTGAGCCAGTCGGCGGTATCGGAAGCGATTTGCATGGAATGCTTAACGCTTCAAAGTGGCAAACGGATGGCATGAATTTGCGGGCGCGGGAAAGCGCGCATACGCCGTGGAATCCTGCCGCTTGGTGAAGTCGAATATGGACGCCCCCACCACAAGGCGTCGAGCGCCGGCTGGCCGCCGGGATCCGCGCCTATTGCAGAAAATCGCGTGTGCTTAGCGAAGCACCAACTATTTGCCCTCGATTAGGGCGTCCGCAGCAAGTCCCCGGGCGCCACTGGCCGGGAACTTTCCATGACCAAGGCGTAGGAGACGGAATCAAAGGTACGAAATATCAGTACCAGGCCGTAGCGCTCGTCGGGAAGTTTTATCCTGGGTGCCGCATCCCTGGACAAGGTGGACGCCGGGTCAACAGCCGACTCCCCGGTCCTGTAGAGCGCCAGCACATGGCCGTGCTCGACCCCGTCTTTGGTGCCCTTGTTCAGTGCCACAATGGAACTGGGTCCGCCTTCGCTGGTAGCGAGGGCGCCATAAAGCGATATGATCCTCGCCTGCACGAATACTTTGGGCGCGTGCGGAAGGTATTGGTTGATGACGGCCCTACCCGTCGCGATCAGCCTGTCGCCTTTGCCAATTTCCTGCTTCGCAGTGACTACTTGCAGCGTCGCGGGATCGCCGCTGCGTGTCATTCTTCCGGTTCCAAGAAAAATTGCCTCGTAGCCGAGCGTTCGCTGTGTATCCGGATCGATCAAAGGCTTGCCGGGTCTGAAGATCTGCCAGTTTACTTCCTTGGAGTTGGCCGCGCCCGCGACGTATGCGATACCTCCGGGACCGATGTGTACCCGGCTTTCTTCTGTCGCGACGATACGTGGCGCCTTCTCCAGTCCGTCCTGCTCTATGACCAGAGGTTGAGTGAGAAATGGTTCGATGGAATTTGGGCGAATAGCGGGAATAGCTTCCTCGGGCAGCGGCTCGACGCGCACCCGCGGGGAAAGCTTCTCGGTGGGCGCCAAGGCCAGGCTTGGATCTGTGCGGCTTCGATCGAGGACCAAGACATTGCCTGGATAAATCCTATTGGGGTTCTTGATCTGATCCTGATTGAGTTTCCAGATCTCAGGCCAACGCCAAGGTTCCTTGAGGAACTTCGAGGCGATGCTCCAGAGCGTGTCACCTTTTTGGACCACATAACGGTCCGGGGCGTCTTCCTGCAGGCGGATATTGCTCTGCGCAAGCGCCTGTCCCGCCACCAAGCAAAGGGCCAGCAGTATCCCTGTGATAGACTTGTCCATAGCAACCTCGACTAGATTTACACGCCGCGGACCCGGCTGAAAAAGCATAGCACGCTTTTTATAGTCCGCATTAAATTCTGCATCTAATTGGTTCAATTAGCAAGTTTTTATGGCTCGGTTGCCAATTCTTCGTTATCCCGATTCCCGGCTTTACAAGAAGGCCTCGCCGGTCAAGGAAATTGACGCCCACATCCGTATGCTGGTGGCCAATATGGCCGAGACCATGTACGCCGCCCCGGGGATTGGTTTGGCTGCCACGCAGGTCGATATCCATAAGCAGGTGATTGTGATCGACGTCTCTGAGACCCGCGATCAACTCCTGGTACTAATTAATCCGGAGATTACCGAGCGCGAGGGTATACAGAATATCGACGAGGGTTGCCTGTCAGTCCCCGATGTTTATGAGCCGGTTGAACGCGCGCAGCGAATCGCCGTGAGCGCCCTTGATGCGCAGGGCAAGGCCTTTAGTCTGGGTGCCGAGGATTTGCTCGCCGTTTGTATTCAGCACGAGATGGATCACCTTGAAGGCAAAGTATTTGTCGATTACCTGTCCCGCTTGAAGCGCACGCGTATTCGAGCCAAGATGCTGAAACAACAGAAGAAAAGCGCCTGACAGCGTTGCAGGGGCCCTAGCCCAAAAGAGTTGGTGGGCACTAACTGTACAACGCGCGGGATCGTAATCATGAGAGTTATTTTTGCCGGTACACCCGAATTTGCGGCACGCTCGCTGGCCGCGTTACTCGGGACTCGACATGAAGTTGTGCTGGCGCTGACGCAGCCGGACCGTCCGTCCGGGCGCGGCATGCGAGCACACCCCTCGGCGGTCAAACAACTGGCTCTGAAGCATGGCCTCGCGCTTCGTCAGCCACAGACTCTGCGCGACGCTGCCGAGCCTATCGCACTGGCTGAGAGCGGAGCCGATATCATGGTAGTAGCCGCTTTTGGGCTTATCCTGCCGCAGGCGGTCCTTGATATACCACGATGGGGGGCGATCAACATCCATGCCTCAATGCTGCCCCGATGGCGTGGTGCCGCGCCCATACAGCGGGCTTTGCTTGCAGGCGATTCAAAAACGGGAATTTCGATCATGCGCATGGATGCAGGTCTGGATACCGGTCCTATCATCCAGAGCGAAGAGGTAGCCATCGGCGACGCGGATAACGCGCAAACCCTGCACGACCGGCTGGCTGATGTGGGGGCGCGGCTGATCCTCGAGGTGCTCGACCGCTACGCGCAAGGACCAGTCAAGGCAATGCCGCAATCGGACAGCGAAGCTTGTTACGCCGCAAAGATTGCCAAGTATGAAGCGCGCATAGACTGGGCCTGTGAAGCGAATTACATCTGGCGCCAGATCAGGGCATTTAACCCAAGTCCAGGCGCTGCCACCCGCCTGCGCGAAACTGAGATCAAAATATGGCAAGCAAGATTAGCGTCGGCTTCGGCCGGAAAAAAGGGAGAGATTCTGCAGGCAGATGCCAATGGCTTGCTGGTAGCCTGTGGCACCGGCGCGCTATGGCTTGAGCAATTGCAGAAACCCGGCGGGAAACGGCTTCCGGCCGGGGAATTTCTTCGCGGCTTCCCGGTGGTTCCAGGCGAGTTCTTCGTTTCGTGAGCGTGATACTTTCAGGTGGTCAGACCGATGCGCATGAGCCGCCCGCAGGGCCGCCCAAGCCAGCGCACGGCCTGTCCGAGTCATTGGCGCTCGCAGCGCAGGTGATTGGCCAGGTCGTAGAAGGTGCGAGCCTCAATCAGACGTTGCGGCTTGTTAAGGCACGCAGCACAGCGCTGCGCGCGGCTGCCCAGGACCTCAGCTACAACACCTTACGCGCCTGGGGCAGGGTCGATGTAATCGCGGCACGCCTGCTCGACAAACCGCTTCATGACGCAGCGCTCAGAGGGCTGTTGCTTGCGGCCCTAGCCGAACTGCTTGCCCGCCCGGATTCCGCCCATACAGTGGTTTACCAGGCCGTGGAGGCGGCCGCCCTGCTGGGACAGCCGCGTGCGCGCGGATTGGTCAATGCGGTGTTGCGCAGCTACCAGCGTCAAGCGGTAGCGCTAAATGCCCAGATCGACGCCAGCGAGACCGGCCGATACGCGCACCCTCAGTGGTGGATCAATGCCCTCAAGGCCGCCTACCCTGGGCAATGGCAGCAGGTTCTGGATGCGGCAAATGGTCATCCGCCAATGACGCTGCGTGTCAATGGCAGGCGCATAACGGTCGCGGCTTACCTGATACGCCTTGGGGAGGCAGGCATCGTGGCGTGCTCTCTGGGAGGCGGCGCCGTGATGCTGGAGCGGCCGCGGCCGGTGGCGACCATTCCGGGATTTGCGGCTGGCGAAGTCTCGGTGCAGGACGCGGGCGCGCAACACGCTGCGGTCCTGCTTGATGTGCATGCGGGCATGGCGGTACTCGATGCCTGCGCGGCACCCGGGGGGAAGACCGGCCATATTCTTGAGCTCGCAGATTGCGCGCTGACAGCCGTGGATATTTCGCAGGAACGAGTGCGGCGCATCAAGGAGAATCTCGCGCGGCTGGAACTGATCGCCGACCTGCGCGTGGGGGATAGTCTGCATCCGGCCGGTTTTGCTTCCGCAGGAACGCAATTCGACCGCATCCTTCTCGACGCGCCTTGCACCGCCTCGGGCGTGGTGCGTCGCCATCCGGATATCCGCTGGCTGCGGCGTGAAGCGGATTTGAGCGCGTTTGCGCGAACCCAGGCTCGAATGCTTGAAGCGCTTTGGCCGCTGCTGCGGCGCGATGGTAAATTGCAGTACACGACCTGCTCGGTATTTCCCGTGGAAAATGCCATACAGATAAAAGAGTTTCTAGGCCGGCACGCCGAGGCGCGGCAGTTGCCGATGGCTGATTTTGCGGACGGCCAGATTCTGCCCGGGGCCGACAGCGACGGCTTTTATTACGCCCTCTTGCAAAAACGCGGATGACACCGTTGCGCCTGCTGCAAGCGATGGTGCTGAGCGCGGCGATCTCGCTGCAAGCCTACGCGCAGGTTATTGAGGTCAAGCAGTTCGCGCTTGAAGCCATCGAAGAGGGCCATGTCCTCAACGCAGATTTTGAGTTCGAGTTGACCGGCCGCCTGGAAGATGCCCTCAATAGCGGCGTGGCCCTTTTTTTCGCGATTGAGTTCGAACTGGTTCGTCCGCGCTGGTACTGGTTTGATGAAAAAACCGCCAGCGCGCGCATTGATGCGCGCCTGTCTTACAACCCCTTGCTGCGTCAGTACCGATTGTCCACGGGCTCGTTGCATCGGAACTTTTCCGCCTTCACGGATGCCTTTAATACACTGACACGGATTCGATCGTGGCTGGTACTCGAGCGAGACAAGATTCAGCCTGATACGCCTTATATCGCCGCGGTGCGGATGCGCCTGGATGCCACCCAGCTTCCAAGACCGTTTCAGCTTTCCGCGATTACCGACCGCGAATTGAGCCTTGCATCATCCTGGAAGCGTATGCCATTTTTACTTGAAGCAGAGCATTCGCCGCGATGAGATATGTACTGATCGGCAGCATCGTATTGGGGGCAATCCTGCTGTTCTTGCTGGCCGCGGCCAGCGCCAACACAGCGTTGTTCAGCGAGTACTACCCCCTGTTGATTGCGCTCAATTCCGGGCTCGCCATCGGACTTACGGTCTTGCTCGTGTACCAGCTTCTTGTGCTCGCCGGACAACGGCGGCGGAAGGTATTCGGCTCACTGCTGACTTTTCGCGTGCTGGTGATGTTCGCGGTGGTCGCGGTACTGCCGGGGGCGCTGGTGTACACGGTATCGGTTCAGTTTCTCGGCAAGAGCATCGAATCCTGGTTCGATGTGCGCGTCGATCGCGCGCTGGAGGGCGGATTGAAGCTTGGCAGCGCGGTTCTGGATTCGATGCTGCTGGATCTGAAAGTAAAGGCCGGGCTGATGAGCGCCGATCTCGCGGAAATACCAGCGCAGTTCCAAGCCCAAGTGATACAGCGCATGCGAGAGCAGGTGGGGGCTGATGGAGTTGTGCTGCTCGCTGACGATGGCAAGCTGATTGCCAGCGCCAGTGCCCCGAGTTCCGGGGCGAAACCCTTGCCGCCGGCAGCGATATTGCTTTCCCAAGTGCGCCAGAACAAACAATATGCCGCAGTCGAAGCCGGAGAAAAGGGGCTGCTGATGCGTGTGATCGTGCCGGTGATTGGTGCCAGTGACACCCGTTCGCAGCGCTTCCTGCAGCTGACTCACCCGGTTCCACAGCATCTGATCGAAGCCACGGAAAATGTTCGTACCGCGTTCAATGCGTACCGCGAACTCTCCTTGTCCCGGGAAGGCCTGAAGGACATTTACCTGTTGACGCTGACGCTGGTGTTATTGCTTGCCCTTCTCGCGGCAATCGCGCTGGCTTTTTTGCTCTCGAGACGGCTCGCGCAGCCGCTGGAGGTGCTGGCAGAAAGTACTCAAGCGGTCGCCAGCGGCGATTTCTCCCGGCGCGCGCCGGTGACCAGCCAGGACGAACTCGGCCTGCTCACGCATTCCTTCAACAGCATGACCGAGCAATTGGGTGACGCGCGCAAAGCCGCCGAGATTCATCGTTCGGAGCTGGAACTGGCGAACGCCCACCTCTCCAGCGTGCTGGCGAATCTTTCCGCGGGCGTCATGGTGTTCGATGCGGCGTTTGCGCTGCATATAGCCAATCCGAGCGCGGCGGGAATTTTGCGCGCGGACACCGGCGTCCTGCTGAGCCGCGCGGTCACGGCCTGGCCGCAGCTTGCGGAGTTCGGCGCGGCGATTCGCGAGGAGTTCGCGAACCACGGTGAATCCGGCTGGCAGCGGGAGTTTAATCTGGCCGAGCACTCGGCCACGCTGCTGATAAGAGGGTCGGTGCTTCCCGGCGGGGGCTATATCGTGGTATTCGACGAGATAACGCAACTGATCGCCGCCCAGCGCGCCACGGCGTGGGCCGAGGTAGCCCGGCGCGTCGCCCATGAAAT
>MEQV01000197.1:983-6370 GCA_001770355.1 Betaproteobacteria bacterium RIFCSPLOWO2_02_FULL_62_17 | reverse complement strand
TCGGGCAGTCGCAGCTGCTCGGGCCGGGCAAGCCGCTGCGCCTGGCGTTCGAATCGGGCAAGCCGCATTCCATGATCCTGTGGGGCCCGCCCGGCGTGGGCAAGACCACGCTCGCCAGGCTGATGGCGACTTCGTTCGACGCCGAATTCATCGCACTCTCCGCGGTGTTCTCCGGCGTCAAGGACATCAGGGCAGCGGTGGACCAGGCCCAGGCGAGCGCGGCGCGCGGGCGCCGGACCATTCTTTTCGTCGACGAGGTGCACCGCTTCAATAAGGCGCAGCAGGACGCTTTCCTGCCTTTTGTCGAGCAGGGGCTGTTCACTTTCATTGGCGCCACCACCGAGAACCCGTCCTTCGAGGTCAATGGCGCCTTGCTGTCGCGCGCGGCGGTGTATGTGCTGCAAAGCCTGTCGGCGGAGGAACTCGGCGTGCTGGTCGATCGCACCCTGGGCACCGCGCTCGCGGGCCTGGAATTGGATGCCCAGGCCCGGGCGAGCGTGGTCGGGCTCGCCGATGGCGATGCGCGCCGGCTGCTGAACCTGCTCGAGATCCTGCAAACTGCGGCGGCGGGCGCCGGCCTCAAGCGTCTGGACGGCGCGTTTGTGCAGAATGCCGTGGCGCGCAATCTGCGCCGCTTCGACAATGGCGGCGACGCGTTTTACGACCAGATCTCCGCCCTGCACAAATCGGTGCGCGGCTCTGATCCGGACGCGGCACTCTACTGGCTGGTGCGCATGCTCGATGGCGGTGCCGATCCGCTTTACATGGGCCGTCGCATGGTGCGCATGGCAAGCGAGGATATAGGACTTGCCGATCCACGTGCGCTGCGCCTCGCGCTGGACGCCTGCGAAACCTATGAGCGCCTGGGCAGTCCCGAGGGTGAACTGGCGCTGGCGCAATGCGTGCTTTACCTGGCTTGCGCCGCGAAATCGAATGCCGCCTACGTCGCCTATAATCAGGCGCGCGCTTTTGTCGGCGGCGACGATTCGCGGCCGGTACCGCCGCATTTGCGCAATGCGCCGACCAAGCTGATGAAGGACATGGGTTTCGGCAAGGAGTATCGCTACGCGCATGACGAGCCGGGGGCTTATGCGCCGGGCGAGAACTACCTCCCGGAGGGCATGGCAAAGCCGGGCTGGTACCAGCCGAGCAACCGCGGCCTCGAGGCGCGCATCGCCGAGAAACTCGCGCACCTGCGCGAGCTGGATCGCAAGGCGCGCGGTAAATAGACGATTTGTTAGATAAAATATGGAATTGAAAATGGCATAATATTACCGCCATTGCTTGTGCATTCAATATAAAAGTTATCAATTTATGGCGAGAAACTGATGCTGGACCCACAACTATTGCGCGCCGATATCGAGGCCGTGGCGCGGCGCCTGGCGGCGCGTCCTTATGCGCTGGATACGGCGGCGTTTGCCGCGCTGGACGCGGAGCGTAAGAGGCTGCAGTCGCGCACCCAGGAACTGCAGGCGGCGCGCAACACCTCGGCCAAGCGCGTCGGCCAGGCCAAGGCCAAGGGGGAGGATGTCAGCGCGCTGATGGCCGAGTCGGCGCAGTCCAGCGTCGAACTCTCCGGCCTGGAGATGAAGCTGCAGGATATTCAGGACAAGGTCCGCGATTTTCTTCTCGATGTGCCCAATATTCCGCATGCGTCGGTACCCGAGGGCAAGGGCGCGGAGGACAACGTGGAGATGCGCCGCATCGGCACGCCGAGAACTTTCAGCTTTGCGCCGCAAGACCACACCGATCTGGGTGCCGGCCTCGGGCAGCTTGATTTCCAAACCGCCACCAAAATTTCCGGCTCGCGCTTCGTGGTGATGAAGGGGCCGCTGGCGCGCCTGCATCGCGCCATCGCGCAGTTCATGCTCGACGTGCACACCGCCGAGCACGGCTATACCGAGGTGTATGTGCCTTACCTGGTCAACGCGGAGAGCATGCGCGGCACCGGCCAGTTGCCCAAGTTCGAGGAAGATCTTTTCGCCGTTCCGCGCGGCGATGCCGGCAAGTTCTACCTGGTGCCCACCGCGGAAGTGCCGGTCACCAACATGGTGCGCGATGAGATCGTGCCGCTGGAGAAGCTGCCGCTCAAGTTCGTCTGCCATTCGCCCTGTTTCCGCAGCGAAGCCGGTTCCTACGGCAAGGACACGCGCGGCATGATCCGCCAGCACCAGTTCGATAAAGTGGAACTGGTGCAGATCAGCCATCCCGAACGTTCCTACGAGGGCCTGGAGGCGTTGACTGGGCACGCCGAGACCATTCTCAAGCGCCTGGACCTGCCCTACAGGGTGATAACCCTGTGCACCGGCGACATGGGCTTTTCCGCGGCCAAGACCTACGACATCGAAGTTTGGTTGCCCGCGCAGAACGCCTATCGCGAAATCTCCTCCTGTTCGAATTTCGAGGCCTTCCAGGCGCGGCGCATGCAGGCACGCTTCCGCAACGACAAGGGCCGTCCTGAACTTGTGCATACCCTGAACGGCTCGGGCCTGGCGGTGGGGCGCACGCTGGTGGCCATCATGGAAAATTACCAGCAGCCCGACGGCTCGATCGAAGTGCCGGCCGCGCTCAAGCCTTATATGGGCGGCGTGGAATATATACGCGCGGCCTAGCCGGGTCGCAGCGCCGTAAATCTCCTGGAGGAATTGCAATGAACAAGCCCGCCACCATGCGCGCCTGGCGCATCCACGATTACGGCAAGGCTGACAAATTTGTTCTCGAAGATGCGCCGGTGCCCGCGGCGGATGCGGGCTCATTGCTCATCAAAGTGTCGGCGCTGGGAATCAACCCGGTGGACTGGAAGATTCGAGACGGCGGGCATCGCCGCATGTACGAAATCAAATTTCCGGCGACCCTGGGCCGCGACTGCGCCGGTATCGTGGTGGAAAGCGGCGTGCCGGATTTCAAGCCTGGTGACCGTGTTCTGGCCGTGTCCGACCAGCCGCGCGGCTTTCAGGGCGCGCATGCGCCGTATGCGCTGGTGCCGGCGGACTTCAGCACCAAGATTCCCGATGGCGTCACCGACGCAGAAGCCGTGGCCTTCGGCGTGGCCGGCACCAGCGCATGGATATCCCTGGTGGAAATGGCAAAACTGGGCCCTGGCATGCGCATCCTGGTTCAGGCAGGCGCCGGCGGCGTGGGCGGCATCGCAGTGCAGCTTGCGCGCCACCTGGGCGCGGAAGTGTTTGCCACCTGCGGACCCAAAAACATCGACTACGTGAAGACGCTCGGCGCGCATCGCGCCATCGATTACAGCAAAGAGGATTTCGTGCAAGTTGCCGCGCCCTGCGACGTGGTATTCGACACCGTCGGCGGGGAGGCCCACAAGCGCGCATTCGCCGCCCTGAAAAGCGGCGGCCTGCTGGTGCGCATCAATGCGACGCCCGTAGACCCCAAGCCAGCGCGCGACGATGTGCGCTCGGAAGTGGCCAATGTGCGCTGTACCGGAGAGCGCATGGCCAAACAACTGGAACTGGCGGCAGAGGGCATCCTCAAGGCGCAGATCGTGCAGAAGTTTCCCTATGCAGAACTGCCCGCCGCCTACCTCGCGAGCGAAACCGGCCATGCGCGCGGCAAAATCGTCGTGACCGTTCCCTGAGTCATCGTCAGGAGCGTGACCTGCGGCGGTTTTGCTAGAATACGCGCCCCCGGAGAGGTGGCAGAGTGGTTGAATGTACCGGTCTCGAAAACCGGCGAGGTCGCAAGGCCTTCGAGGGTTCGAATCCCTCCCTCTCCGCCAATGGTGTCATGAAAGTCAATGAAAAACTGTAGGAATATAAGATCTACGCGGCCTTCTTCACCCGCAACTCAACGCGCATGCCCGCATTCCCCAGCATGTTCACCAGCGCGTCGAGGCTGAATTTGTCGATCCTGCCGCGCAGCAGGTCGTTGAGGCGCGGCTGCGTAATGCCAAATCGCTTTGCCGCCTCCCGCTGCGTCGCGCCTTTCGCTGCGTCGCGCACGCGGTCCATGAGCTGAGCTCGCAGCAACAGGTTTTCCGCCTCGCTTGGCGAAAAGCCCACGTCGAGAAATACGTTTCCGCTGCCGCGCGTCATTTTCAATTTGGTGCTCATCGCTGCTTCCTCTCGCGAATCAATTCCCTAAATCGTGCCCTGGCTAAGTCGAGCACCGCCTTTGGTGTCTTGTTATCCTTCTTGTGCAAGACATGAAGCACGTATACCGCCTCGACGAATTTCGCCACGTAAAGAATTCTGAATGCTCCGCCGGCATGAACCCGAATCTCTTTAACCCCGAGACCAACGGTTGGCATGGGCTTCCAGTCCGTAGGGTCTTTGCCTTGTTGCACTTCCCACAATTCAAACCCGGCGACGCCACGCGCCTCACTCGGAAATTCTCTCAATCGGCTCTTGCTATCGGCCAGCCACGTTATGGGTTTGACGGTCATGATATTGCATGAGTTTGACGGTCATGATATTGGTTCTGATATCAAAGGTCAATGTGATGCTCGGTGCTGATCGCGGTAAGCAAGGCTCGCATCAGTTCGCGTGGCTCAGGTGCGTAGACCTGAGGATGCGATGGGTAACCGAGCGCTTGGTACTATTTCGAAATGCCGTGGGGTATTTGTTCATATAATGAGTTTGGGCTTTCAAATACTGGGTTTCACTCCGCGATAGATGAGATCGAATGCAATTTCCAGCCTCCTGGGAATCAAGTTACCTCTCATTCAGGCGGGCATGCTATGGCTTGCCACGGCGGAACTTGCGGCCGCAGTATCGAATGTTGGGGCGCTGGGAACGGTAAGTCCGTACGCAGGAATGGCAAAGGACGGCGATCCGGTCGAGAACTTCGAAAACCAGATTCGTACGGCGCGGCGATTAACGTGCGAACCGTTTGCCGTGAATATCCCGCTCGATCTATCACTCAGCGGCATTCTTGTGGACCGGGCTGCCAGCCTGGGGGCGAAAATCGTGATTACCGCCGCTGGGAACCCACAGACCTACACGCCGCTCCTGAAGGAGCAAGGAGTAATAGTCCTGCACGTCGTCGCCTCAGTAGATCAGGCTCGTAGGGCGCAGGCGGCAGGGGTTGATGCCATTATTGCGCAAGGTATCGAGGCTGGGGGCAGACAAGGGCGGGAAGCAATTCCTTTGTTTTCTCTATTGCCCCAGGTTGTCGATGCGGTACGCCTGCCGGTTGTCGCAGCCGGGGGGATTGCCGATGCTCGCGGCATGGTAGCGGCATTTGCTCTTGGAGCTGACGCTGTGCAGTTGGGCACCCGGTTCATCGCCGTCCGCGAATGCATTGCAAATGTCCGTTACAAGGATGCCATCCTGGCCGCTGGAGACCAGGGCACTGCGCTCGTGGGGCCTGAGGTGCACCGTACGCGAATCCTCAGGACGGGGTTCGCTGAACATCTGCTCGCATCG
>MEQV01000197.1:0-977 GCA_001770355.1 Betaproteobacteria bacterium RIFCSPLOWO2_02_FULL_62_17 | reverse complement strand
TCCGGGGCCACGCCCGAGCAGATTCAAGCGATTCGGGGTTTTCGGACCGCCTGGGATTCGCAGCTCAATGGTCAACTCGAGAATGGTGAAGCCCACTGCGGATCGTCGGCAGGATTGATCCAGGACATCGTGCCGGCGGGCGAGCTTGTGGAGCGTTTATTCAAGGAGTCTTCCACGGTGATCAACTATTTGTGCTCGAAGACGGCGTGAGCGCCCCGGAAGTGAATTCACTGTCCTGGACCAGAAGCCCTGAAATTCTTCAGGGCATCCGAGTATTGGAGTTGGCGGATGAGACGGCAAGCTTCTGTGGCAAGTTGCTGGCCGATCTCGGAGCGGAAGTGGTGAAGGTCGAATTGCCGGGAGCGGATGCATCCGGAGGCGCTTGCGATGCTTCACGTTTACCTCTGCAGAGGGCATCATTTTCGTACCACAACTGCGGTAAGCGAAGCATTACACTTGATTTCAAACAGGCGGCCGGTCTGGATATTCTGCTGGATCTCGTCTCCCGCTCCGATGTGGTACTGGAGAGCTTTTCCCCGGGAGTCATGGGGAAGTTGGGCATGTCCTACGAGGTGCTCCAGGCTCGTAATTCCCGTCTGATTCTGGCATCGGTGACTGGATTCGGGCAGAGCGGTCCCCGCAGCCATTGGAAGTCCTGCGATCTTGTGGCCGCGGCATGCGGCGGACAAGTGCATGTCACCGGAACGCCGGGTCAAGAACCATTGAAGCTCGCCGGGACTCAGGCGCTCTACCTTGGCTCGCTGCATGCGGCGCTCGGTATCGTCATGGCCATTATTCAACGCGATGCCACGGGCCAAGGCGATCATTTGGATATTTCTCTACAGGAGGCTGTCGCTTCTGGACTGGATCACGTGTTGGTGCGGTATTTCAACGGCGGTGATCATTTGGATATTTCTCTACAGGAGGCTGTCGCTTCTGGACTGGATCACGTGTTGGTGCGGTATTTCAACGGCGGT
>MEQV01000196.1:22135-35534 GCA_001770355.1 Betaproteobacteria bacterium RIFCSPLOWO2_02_FULL_62_17 | reverse complement strand
TAGAAATCAAACCCCTCCTTGGTGCACTGGTGCGAGGTGCAGGGATTGAAATCCGGCAACGGCTCGTAGTAATGGCGCGGAACCGTGAGACCGTACGGCTGCGCGATGGCGGCAATCTGACTGTGCAGGCGCGGCAACCACTCCCAGTAGACCGGCACGCGCACGTCCACGAATTCCCGCCAGTACACCTCCTCGGGCTTCTTCGGCCAATTCATGACGCCGTGTTCCTTGAACCACGCAAGATCATGCTCCGGTCCGAAATTGTTCTTGAGATCCAGATCGCAGATCTCCTCCCAGCTGTAGCGCCGGTCCGCCGAAAGGCGATAGGGAGGCTGCAGTTTGAGCCCCGCGTTCAGCGCCGCGTTCATGTCGGACCCGAAACCCGCCCGCTCAGCGATCTCCAGGAGCACGTCGGCATGGTGGCGCTGCTCGCCCTCCGGGCCCAGCACCGGCTGGCGTATCGGCCAGCTCCATTCCCCCATACCGGCCGGATGATTGAAAATGAACGGAAAGTTGGAACGCGAATCGAGCGACTGGAGGTAGTCGCAGTCCGGCAGCACGATGTCGGCGAAATCCGAGGTCTCGTTGAGGAACAGATCGATGGAGACGATGAAACGGTAACGCGCCAGCGCGGCTGCGACTGTGTCCTTGTTGCCGATGCTCATCAGGAAATTGGCGCCAAAATTAAGCAGCACCTCCGGCCGGTAGGGCAATTCGAACTTCTGCCACAGGTCCTCCTGGTCCGAGGAAGTGAGGAACGGCGAAGTCCGCGCCATCACGAAAAGGTCGCGCAGCCCCAGATTTTGCGGTTTGCGTGGCTTGGGCAGCGGATAGGGAATATGGTGGTTCACCCAACTGCCGGTGACCATCAGGCCGTCCGGGCCGCTCGTCGGGACATAGGCCAGGCGGCCGGTTCCCGGATATCCGTTGCAAGCTGGATTGAAGCCGAGGCAGCCTCCCGGCAGGTCGGCGGCCCCCACCAGATGGTTCAATAGATCAATGGCGATATAGTTGTAGACGGAGTTCAAGTGACCCTGGGCGCCGCGGAAGGTAATGGCCGCCACCGGCCGATAGGGCAAGGTCACGCCGTCGATGACGATGGTGCTGCCAATGCGTGCTTCCCGCGCGAATTCACTGACGAGCCGGCGCACGTTGGCCGCGGGCACCGTACTGATGGCCTCGCTCCATTCTGGCGTGAACTTCTTCAGGTGGTCCTTCAGCTTCTGGAACGAGGGCTGGCAGCGCACGCCGTTCGCCTCGAATTCGCCTTCCAGGGCCATGTCGGCCGCCTTCACGTCCGTGTAGGCGCGTGCCGCCTTGGCCGAACCATCCCAGACCAGCGGTTTGCCGGATTCGGGATCGCGCACATAGAGCTGGTCCGGACCGATCAGGTAGGGTGCATTGGTCCTCGCCTGGAGATAGCCGCCGTCGTAGATTCCCAATTCATTGACCAGCACGTTGCACATCGACAGCGCCAGCGCGCCGTCGGTGCCGGTGCGTATCGGCACCCATTCAGCCGCCTTCGCCGCGGCAAAGTTGCACATCGGGTCGACCACCACCATCTTCATCCCGCGCGCACGGGCATCGGCCGCAAGACCCATGTTGGAGAGCGAAGAATGCCCCGCCCCGTGGCCCTTGGAAGTGCCGAAATAGAGGGCATAGTTGCAATACTCGAAATCCGGCACGATCGACCAGGACGCGTGCATGGCCCCGCTGATCATGTGCGCGCCGTTGCCGCAATGAAGCCCGCCGCCGGCGCTCGACGAGTTGGGCGTGCCAAAACCGGTAGTAAAGGCGCCCATGGGAATGTGACTCGAAGTCAGGGTAGTGGTGCGCTGGACCACCAGCTTGCGCGGATCCTCGGCGCGCACGCGCTTGAGCACCCCCGCGATTTCATCGAGCGCCTCCTCCCAGCTTATTTCCTTCCACCCCGGATCGACGCCGATACCCTTGCGCGGATTGGTGCGCTTCAATGGCTTTTTAAGGCGGTTGGGATCGTAGTGGCACATGATGCCGCTGACGCCCTTGCCGCACAGCCTTCCTTTGCCGATTGCGCTGTCCGGATTGCCCTCGATTTTGACTGCCACCCCGTCAACCCGATGAACGCGGGTCGAACAGGTGCCGTAACAGATGCCGCAAGAAGAGGCGAACCATTTGTCATCCCGCGCATCCTGGGTCGCAGGCGCTGGTGAACGCGGGGAAAGTAACGATGTCATGGCAGTGATGTTTTTCCAATGCGCGATTATTTGTAGACCTTCACTTGCACGCAGTGGTCGAGGGCCGTGGATATCTTGTCGATATGATCGAGGTCGGTCGGCAAAAGCGCGTTGAAACTGATGCCTTTCCCCCGGGAAATGGGCATGCCGGGCGCGAAATGTCCGAAATGACCGCCTATGCCCACCACCTGGGGATGAATGCACTCGGTCAGCTTGACCGTGGCTCTGACTTTGTGGACCGGCGATTGCAGCCACACCGAATCGCCATTGGCGATTCCCTTTGCTTTTCCAACCGCGGCGTTGAGCAGAATCTTATAAGCGTCGGTAGCTTCACAAACCTCGTCTATCCATGGGTTCTCGTTGCCGTAAGAGCCATAAACGTACGGCAGCTTGAAGTGGACCGCGATCAAATCGTACTCACCCTTGCCCATGGCATCGTAGGACTGACACGGCCTCCAGTCGGACAAGGGCTGGTAATCGGACAGATCCCAGTCGAGACCAAGCTGATCGACCACGGCTTTGAGTTGTTTTCCTTTGGTCACGAAATGCTCGAGGTAGACCGGAATTCTGGCTTTGAGGAACGGGTTTATGTAAGCCACATCCACGCTCTTGGGGTGGCGCAGCACGTTGTGCTCGCGGAACCAATCCAAACTGTGCTCCTCGCCGAACCATGAGCGCACCGCCCTGTCGATGAACTCCGTTACGCGGTAGCGTGTGCCGGACTGCAAGGCATATTCCTTCTTCAGACCATAGGTGTGGTTCAGAAGCCGGTACAGACCGTCGAGGATGCCAAGGCGTTCAGCGATCTCTTGAATGACTTCTTGCGGGTGTCGTATCGAGGTTACTGCCTCAATCGCGGGCTGACGCACGGTCCAGCAGAAATCGTCCTGCCCGCAGGGGCCGAGATTGTTCTGCGCCGTGCCGCAATTGAAATCGTATCGCTCCAGGGAACTGGGGAACGGGAGAACGATGTCGTCGAACAGAGTCATCTCGTTGATTTCGACGGCGAAGCCGAAGATGAAACGCAAGGACGTGAGCAGCTTTTCCACTTTCTTCGGATCGCCCCAGGAGCCCAGTACCGGGTTGGTGGGCGAATGCAGCAGGACTTCGATTTTGTCTTCTTCGGACAAACCGTAAGCCGGCGGATTTTCCAGAGTGATCGGCAAAAGCGTCTGAAAATGCGAGGCCAGGGGAAACAGCTCGCCGATATCCATCCGATTCGGCGTTGCCGGCGCGCGTCCGGGGAATGCCTTCGCATGGGAAAAGCCATGCATGATGGCGCCGCCATGTTCCAGCATGCCGTCGGTGCCGCCTTCGGGCCACCAGTGGTGGGGAAAGTCGCCGGCAGCGCCGGTGCTGAGAATCCCACCCGGCACATTCACGGCCCCCACTACGATGTTGACCAGCTTCAGCGGCCAGCAATTGTGGAAGCCATGTTTGTGACCCTGCGTACCCCTGGCCCAGTCGACAGACGCGGGACGAAGCGGAAGGTCTACCCCATCAATGCAGATCGTCTCGCCGACCCGCGCGGCTTCGCCGAATTCCCGCGTGATCCGCCTGACCGTGGCGGCCGGAATGGTGGTGATCTTCTCGGTGGTCTCCGGGGAGTACTTCGCGACATGCTCGCGCAGCAGGTCGAAGCAGGTGCGGCCCTGCTGTCCGTGGACATCGTAGGTTCCGCTGAGAGAAGGGTCCGTCAAGCTCGGATCATTATGGGTCTTGACCTTGCCGTCCCGCGCGTCGTGGATCTGCGGCTCATTGGTGGCCGCATCGCGGATGTAGAGTCCATCCTGGCCGACAAGGTAGGCCGCATTGGTCCGGTGCTTCAGGAACGGTTCATCGTAGATGTGTAGCTCGTTCAGCAAAACGTGCAGCATGCTGTTGGCCAGCGCGGTATCGGTACCGGGGCGGATGGGAATCCACTCGTCGGCCTTGCTTGCCGCGTGCCCACCCACCGGATCAATGACCACCAGCTTCATGCCGCGGCTTCGCGCCTCCGCCATATCGAGCACGTTGTGGTTGAACGAGCTGCGCGAGGCTACGCCAAACTGGGTGCCGACCAAAATGCAGTAATTGGAATAGTGGAGATCGGGCGCTTGATGAAAGCCGCCGCCGGAAAAGAACTCCACCGGGTGGATCGCTTTGCCGCAGGTCGGTGAGGTCGCGACGCCGCAGTGGGGGGAGCCGAACGCGATACCCAATTGCGGGAACCAGAAATTGTTGTCTCCAATCACCTCCCAGGCGTAGACCCAGAACTTACTCGGCTTGTCGCGGATGCGTTCGAGCTGCGCGACGATCGTATCGATGGCCTCGTCCCACGTGATCTCCACCCATCCCGGGTCCACACCGTAACCCTTTTCGGGATTGGTCCGCTTCATGGGCGCCTTGACCCGGTTCGGGTTGTAGTGCGTCATGAAGACCGCTTTGCCTTTGGCGCACATCTTGCCGCGATTCTGCGGGTTGTCCGGATTGCCCTCGATGTTCACCACCACCCCGTTATCCACCTGAACCTTCACGCCGCAGCCCACGTAGCACATACCGCAGGCCGTAATGATCTCTTTTGAGGACAAATTTGACTGCGTCATTTCCACGGCTAACCTCCTGCGTACATTGGAAGCATGATCACTTCGACCTCGCTGTTGCCCAGCGTTGCGGCAAGTCCACCGCGCCCTTTGATATGTTCGCCATCCACGAATATCAGTATGGTGTGCTCCAGCTTGCCCGGACTGCTGAATACACGGCAGGTGAAGGCATCTCCATAGCGCTTCGACAAGGATGCGAGCAGATCGGCCACCGTGGCCCCCTGCGGAAACGTCATCTGAAGTTCGCGCTGCCCGGTGACCGCGTGCAATCCTCCCATGAAGGTGACGCGGACAGCTACGTTGGCCTGCACGGCAGGCGTAAGGTTCATCGTGTCAACCTCGCCGACTCTCACCAGCTGCCGCGGGCGTAATTTGCGGCGATGCCGGCATATTCCTGGCGAAGCTCGGCATTGGGGCGTTTGAGCTTGCTCAAGTCCATTGTTTTCTCGGCCAGGGCGGGAGGCACATAGACCCCTGCCTTCAGCACGCAGTACCGGAACAGGAACGTGCCGACGAGGAGGCCCGTACCGGCCACCGACACCAATTGAGACAATGCCAGCACCAGCAGTGGAACGATCATCCCCACCAGCACGACGCCGATCCAGAAAGTCCAGGCCAAGGGACCTCGATTCAAGAGGCGCACGGATTCCTTGGATGCGCCGCCGGCGCGGTGCATGACAAGCATGTGAAAAGCCATCAACAACAAATTGACCACAATGACGACGAGCGCAAGGGAGGCGATTCCCCGCAGCTCGCCGCTTAACCAGAAAGAGGCTGCCAACGCCAGTCCGCTTGCCCCCATCAGGGCAAAGCTAAATGAAATCACCGGATAAAGCGCCGTATTCCAAAATGGAATCGAGCGGTTCTTGGCAAGGGAGAAACCCGGATACAGAGTAATCATCAGCGCGCACAGGCCGGCAATCCACTCCAGCGTTTTCACAATGGCGTGGCCCTGCCCCCAGGGGAGCGAGGAAGCAAACTGCGGCGCGATAAAAAGGGAACTGCAGATAACGAACAACCATACGGACAGCGTACCCCGGCTGAGCCAGGAAGTGCCCAACCTCGAAACGCCCCGCCATGCCCGCAGGGGATTTCCCAACTCCCACAGAAGCACCGCCCCTCCCAGAACTATCGTGCCCAAAGACAGCGGCGCAAATGCGGACGGAAGATTGAACAATTCGTAAAGCAGAAAAAGACCGCTTCCCGACCCGCTCAAGAACAACCAAGTCGCAATCAGCCAACCCCATTGCTGCTGGCAGCGCAACTCCATGTTGAATCCCTGTGCCATGGTATTTTTCTCCGTCCCGATTACGTCAAATAGAAAACATTCGGATCGGCCCCCAACTCGGCAAGCGGCTGATAATGGGACCGTTGCCCGATCAGTTTGGAGACGGCGCTTTCCGGGTCATTCAGATCGCCAAACACCAGTGCCTTTGGGGGACAGGTTTCGACGCACGCCGGGATCAACCCCTGGTCGATGCGATGCACGCACAAGGTGCACTTCTGCGTCGCGCCCACTTGCCAGTTCTGATACTTCACCTGCTCAAATGGCGTCGACTGCTCACCGTAATATCCCTTGGCGTTATCGGGGATAAAGCGTGCTTGGTAAGGACAGGCAATCACGCAGCTGTGACAGCCTATGCACCTGTCCTGGTCGACCAGCACCAGGTTGTCTTTGTCGCGTTGATAGCTCGCCCCCGTCGGGCACACCGGCACACACGGCGGTTCGCTGCAATGGTTACATCGGGTCGGCATGTATACCGTGTAGGCGAAGGGGTATGTCCCCTCTTCTTTTTCCAGCACACGCGTCCAGAAAATCCCCGGCGGCGTGCCATTCTCCGCCTTGCAAGCTATGGTGCAGCTCTGGCATCCGGTGCAGCGTTGCAGATCGACGACCACCCCCCACCTCACCTTGCGGCTGCTGGCAGAGTTCAAGCCCTGTACCATCGTTTTCCCTCCTTTGAGCTCATGGTCCGACCTTGGCGCCGACGTTCCGGAGCCATGCTTCCCGGAAACGCTTGTGCCACCTTACCCAGTTGCCGATAGCTAAAAAAGTATTCGCTGCTTTTGTGCCGACCACCTTCGATAGTCTCTCCTAAGCCGGACCAGCCGGAACTAAACAGATTGCTTCGTCTTGGCATCCACTTCTCCCGTCAATTTTGAAAGTTGCAAAAGCGCAACTTTCAAAATTCACGGGACGTATACAAACCCACAACTTCGCTTGTCAACACTTGACTCATTAGCGCCTAATAAATCAATTGCACACGGGTTTCGGGTACCGCGGAACCCGTGTGCTTTTCGGCCAACAATTTGCGCGGTGTCACTCGACACCGGTTTCCGTCAGAACCTGGTGCCACTTGTCCATCAGCTTGGTTCTGAGCTCGGGGCTGACCCGGGCGATCGGATACCAGTCGTCTTTCCAGGCCACGTCGCGGCAGGCATCGATCACGATTCTTCCCTGGGTCAGCGGCACCGCCTTGTCCGAGGACCGCTTCTCCTTGAGAGGGATGGCGGTGTTGACGTTGTTGGTATGGCATCCCGTGATGATCTGGATCTGACGCTCGATCCGGCAGCGCGTCACCATGGCCCAGATCACCTGCTCCAGGTTGGAAGGATCGATATCGTCTTCCACCACCACGGTGTAGGCGCCCATCTCGGCCGGGTACTGCGAGGCGATCATGCCGACCTTGGTCGCATGCCCCGAGTACATCTGTTCGATGGAGATCACGTTGAACAGGCCGCCGCTGCCGGTGTAGTGGGACCAGACGCCCTTGATTCCAGGAACGCCGAAGTTCTCCAGCCTGCGCCTGATTGCCACCGAGTCCGCAACGCCGAGGAACAGCGTGAACGTATGCTGCGGCACCGCCGGCATGGACCCGGTGAATATCGGGTTGTCGCGGTGGTAGATGGCCTTGACGTGAATCACCGGCTCGGGAACGGTGAGCAGCCCGCGATTGGCGTAGTAGCCATGCCATTCGCCGAACGGCCCTTCATCGACCCATTCCCCGGGAACGACTTCGCCCTCGACGACGATTTCGGCCCGTGCCGGGAGCGGCAGGCCGGTAAACTCGCCCTTGATCACTTCCAGCGGTTCGCCCTTGATGAATCCGGCAGCATCCATTTCGGACGTGCCCCAGGGCACATCGGTCTGGCATGACAGGAACCACAGCGCCGGGTCCATGCCGACCGCGATCGCCACCGGCATAGGCTGCTTGCGTGGAAAGTACTTCGAATACATCAGGATGTTGCCGTGTTTCCCGGGCACCGCGTGCAGCGCCAGGGTATTTTTATTGACCACCATCGAGCGGTAGGTCCCAACGTTCACCCAGCCGGTATCCGGGTCGCGCTGAATGACGCCATGCTGGGTGCCGAAGAACCGGGCCCCGTCCAGTTCATGGTAGCGCGGTATGGGAAATTTCAGCAGATCGATCTGGTCCCCGGTGAGTACGTTCTCCATGATCGGACCGGTCTTTACGAACTTCGGCGGGATACCCCGGATGTCTTTGCTCTTCTTGTACCAGTTCTCGTGCAGTTGCATCGGCTGCACCTGGCTTTCATCCAGGCCCAGGGTCTTGGCGATCCGCCAGGTGGAGCCGATGGTGCCGAAGAGAGCTCTGAACCCCTTGGGATATCCCGGAACCTCATCGAACATCACCGCCGGCCGGTGGCCTTTGCCCTCGCGGTAGATGAGTTCGACGATGGAGCTCATCTCGACATCCCAGCTTGCCCCTTTCACCTGCTTCAATTCACCTCGTTCCTCGACTGCTGTCAGAAAATCGCGCAGGTCCCGGTAATTCGTCTTCACTGGCTGTAGTTGTGCTGACATGATGTTCCTTGCTTGGTTAGATGCGTTAATGGCAAAAATCAGGGTTGTCGTCAGTCGCTATTCCGCTTTTACACCGGCGGACCGCATCACGGCACCCCATCGTTCGATCTCCTCTTTCAGAAAGCCGCTCATTTCCGCAGGGGTGTTGCCGATCGGCTCGGCATTCAGATCCGCCAGGCGCTTGGCCACTGCGGGCTGTTTGAGGACCTCGGCAATCGCCGCGGAAAGCTTGTTGGTGATCTCGGGCGAGGTCTTCGGCGGCGCGACCACGGCAAACCACGCGATCGAAAGAAAACCCGGGAGCGTCTCGGACACTGTCTGAACGTCTGGAAGAAAGGCGCTGCGCTTCTCGGATGCAACAGCGAGCGCCCTCGCCTGTCCGGACCGTATCAGCGGCAGTGAGCTGGCAAGAGGCACAAAAAACAGGTCCACCTGCCCGCCCACCAGATCCGTCAGCGCGGGACTCGCGCCCTTGTACGGCACATGCACCAGCTTGATTCCGTTCATCGACGCAAACAGCTCCGCGCTAAGGTGACCGATGGTGCCGTTACCTTGGGAGGCATAGTTGAGGCGCCCGGGATTAGCCTTCGCCAAAGCGACCAGGCCCTGGAGATCATTTGCCTCCAGCTTGGGCTTCACGATGAGCACGGTCGGAATTGAGGCGATGACGGTAACCGGCGCGAAGCCTTGCGGGTCGTAGGCGAGCTTGGAAAACAGCACCTGGTTGATCACCAGCACCACCTGCGGCGTGACCAGAAGCGTATGGCCGTCGGGTTCGGCCTTGTACACCACTTCGGCCCCCAAGTTGCCCGAGGCGCCGGCCCGGTTCTCGACCATCACCGGCCGGCCCCATTGCGCCGTCAGCCTCTCGCCGATCATGCGCGCCAGGATATCGGTGGAGGCCCCCGGCGGGAACGGAACGATGAACCGGATCGGCTTGCTCGGGTAGTTCTGCGCGCATACAGGCAGGGCAAAAGCGAGCGCCGCAGCCAACACCAGTCTGCCTAGCATGACCCCTCTCCTTTCCAATTCGTTACGAAATCTCGCGACGCGAGATCTCTCTGCGCTGTCCTGACCGCGCTGTGCTTACTCTCATGCCGGCTGGCGTGCTTTCTGCAACCGGGGAAACAGCGCCAGAGCGTTGCCGCGGGCGATCGCCGCGCTTTGCGACTCGGAAAGAACACCCTTGTCCGACAGGGTCTGTACGCATTCCGCGACCCCCTGCTCGTTCACCATGGGCCAATCGCTGCCGAAAACGACGCGCTCCGGCCCCACCATCGACAGCAGGCAGGCGATCATTTCCGGGCCTGCCGACATCGCGGTGTCGTACCAGAAATGGCGCAGCGCCGCGCGGATTTTCTCGTAGGACCACTTCGGGAATTTGGGGCTCACCATTTGGCAGCAATACATGCGCCACGCTAGAAAGGGCAGGGTTCCCCCGGCATGGGACAGAATGAAACGGATTCGCGGGAAACGCTCCAGTGCCCCGGAGAACATCAGGTGCGCAGCCATTCGGGTGGTGTCAAACGGATACTCGATCATGAACGCCGGGTAAGGAAGATTGCTCTTGTGGCCTCCGCCCGGCAGCTGCTGCGCCGAGTTGAACGGATGGATGAAGGCGACGGCAGCGCGCTGGTTCAAAGCGTCGAGCACCGGGTCGAACGCCTCATCGCCGAGGTAGCTGTCTCCGTAGCTCGACAACAGGCAGACGCCGTCGAGCTGCAAGACACCCAGCGCGTAATCGATCTCCTCGACGGCATGCGTCGCGTCGTGCATCGGCACCGTTGCGAACGCCCCGAACCGCTCCGGCCAGCGCACGCACAAGTCGGCGGCATAGTCATTGCATCGGCGCGACATTTCGCGCGCCTTTTGCGGCGCGAGAAAGTGAACGCCCGGAACCACCGAGGTGATGGCCATCTCGATGTCGCTGGCGTCCATCATGTGCATCGCGCGCTGCGTCGACCAGTCGGGGAACGAACCCCGCGTGGGCCCCGCGCCGGCCTCCATCACGGCCTGCTCGTAGAAATCCGGCACGATGTGTTGGTGGTTGTCTATCCTGCTCGTATGTGCCATGCGAGTCCTCCATTTATGAACAGTTATTCATCTCTGACGGCCCGTTGAATCTGGCCATTTCATAGAAGACATGGCACGTTTGTTCATGCCACTCCTCGCATCAATGAAAAGGATTTTGAATATGCATTCAACCACGGCAGGATAGGATCAGGTGTCTATACTTGTCAATATCGATTCAGAATCGACACATCCGGCCGCGCGCGCGTGAACAGCGCCTTGCCGCTGCGGTCCACCGGCGCGGGATCGATGCCGGCAATGAGATCCCTATTGCCCACAGCAGGCGGCGCGTTGAAAATCGGAACGAATGGCCAATCTGCCCACGCGAATCACGGGAATCTGGGGGGATAGCGTTGGCTAGCCAATCCTCAAACGCGCCTGCCGCAGCGCAGCGCGCCTGACCTTGCCCGATTCGTTGCGAATGGCCTCGCTGACGAATTCGAAGCTGCGCGGTATCTTCGATGCAGCGAGGCGGCCCGCGAGCCAGCGGCGCAGATCGTCCACGTCGAACGGCTGCTCGGCCTCGACAATGGCATGGACCCGATGACCGAGATCGTCGTCGGGAAGTCCAATGACCGCGCTTGCCCGCACCGCGGGATGTTGATCGATGGCGGCTTCCACCTCCGCCGGATACACGTTGCTGCCGCCGGACACGATGAGATCGGTGCGGCGGTCGGCGATGTAGAGGTAGCCCTCGGCGTCAAGCCACCCCAGGTCGCCGCAGGTTTCCCAGCCATCTTCCCGCCGTTTAGACTCGGCGCCGATGTAACGGTAGCTTGTCCCCGGACCACCGGCCGGCATCAGATAAATATCGCCGATCTCACCCGCGGGCAGCTCTTCCCCGCCGGCGCCGAAGATTCTTACCTGGCTGCCGTTGATCGGACGGCCGACCGAGCCCCGGTGCTCGAGCCATTCCGTGCCGCTGATCCAGGTCATGCCTAATTGCTCGGTGCAAGTGTAGAACTCGTGCACATGCGCGGGTCCCAGCAGCTCGATCCAGCACTCCTTGAGCCAGGCCGGACAGGCGGCGCCGAGACTCACCAGGATGCGCAGCGACGAAAGATCGTGGCGGCCCAGGACCTCCGGACCGAGACGCCACATGCGGTTCATCATGGTGGGCACCACCGGCACATAATCGACCCGGTATTGATCGATCAGCCTGATGCAGGTTTCCGCGTCGAATCTCGGCATGACGATGACGTGATTGCCGGCCATGAGCGCGCGTAACGCGGTATGAAACGGCGCGCCGTGGTAAAGCGGGCCCGGAATCAGGCTCGAGCGCTCTATCGCCAGATTCGCTTCCGGCACCTCGGGATCGAACAATCCCGCTTGGTTGTTGACGATCACCTTGGGCCTGCCGGTGCTGCCGCCCGAGGTCGTCGCGAACCAGGGATGCGCGATCACCTCGGGCAGCGGATCGCTGGAGAATTCCTTGGGGCGGCAATAGCCCTGCGGCAAAGTCGGTGTGAGACCGCAGGAACCGGCCGGCAAGCCCACAATCAGTGCCGGCTTCACGAGCTCGATGACCGGATCGCGCTCAGCCGGGGGCAGCCTTGATGAAATCGGCATGACGACTGCGCCGAGCTGGGTGGCCGCGACGGCCGCTTCGATGAGTTCGATGCTGTTCGGAAGCGACACGACGACGAAATCGCCCTGCTTGACGCCCAGCGCCTGAAATGCGCGCGACAGACCATTGCATTCCTGGACGAACTCGCGGCGCGTGATGCTGCGCTGCTCGCAACTCAGGGCAGGCCGGCCACCGTCTTTTTCGGCCCACCATTGCAGGGCGCGGCCTATCGACAGTCTTGCCATCGCCGCCTCGCCGCGCTACTTGAGCGACAGCCCGCGGATCAGTTCGCCCTTGATCCGGTATTCCTCGCTCACCAACTGCGTGTCCGGCGTGCTTCGTGCGAGCCTCATTGAGGGGCCGCCCACCTCATCGAGTCTCTATCTTGCGCACGCTCACCACGCGTTGCCAGCGGCTGATCTCCGACTCGATGCGCGAACGCATTTCCTCGGGCGTGGAGGGAAATGCGACACCGCCCAGGTCGGCCAATCTCTTCTGCACGTCGGCAAGAACAAGGACACCGCGCAACTCCCGGTTCAGCCGCTCGATGCTCGGCCCGGGTGTTCCGGGCGATGTCGCTATCCCCAGCCAGGAGCTCACTTCCACGCCCGGCACGGTCTCGGCAATCGTGGGCACGTCGGGCATGATCGGCGAACGCTGCACGGTCGACACGGCAAGCGCCCGCACCTTGCCGCCGCGAATCTGCGGAAAGGAGAAGGTCGCCGTCTCGATCATGGCGTTAATGCGCCCGCCGATGAGATCCATGACGGCCTGCGTGGCGCCCTTGAAAGGCACGGCGGTCATCGACACCGCGGCCTCGACGTTTACCAATTCGCCAAGCAGGTAGTGCAAGCTGCCTGGGCCGGCGGAGGAAAACGTGATCCGGCCTGGCTCGGCGCGCGCCCGCGCGAGCAGATCGGCGAAGTTCCTGATCGGGGAATCCTGAGCGACGGAAAATACCATTGGATACGCGGTAACCGTCGAGACCATGGCGAAGTCCTTCACCGGGTCGTAAGGCAGTTGCTTCATCATCAGTACCGCGGCGACCGGATGGCCGCCCGTCAGCAGCACCAGAACCTGTCCGTCCGGCGCGGCCTTGGCCACGGCGTCGTTGGCCATGACACCGCTCGCCCCGGCC
>MEQV01000196.1:17757-22106 GCA_001770355.1 Betaproteobacteria bacterium RIFCSPLOWO2_02_FULL_62_17 | reverse complement strand
CCGTTCAGCCAGCTTTTCCCCGAGCAATCGCGTCACGATGTCGGTGCTGCTGCCGGGCGCGAAGCCGACCAGGAAACGGATCGGCTTGGTTGGGTACGTCTGGGCGAACACCGGCAACGCTGACGCCATAAGGGCCGCCAGGCCGGCCGCAAAAATTATCTCGCGTGCAAATTTCATGTCCATGCTTCTTGATGGAGAAATAGACAAGCATTATACGGTCGTGGCAAACGATTAATTGACGTGTTCATTCTGCGGCATAGAATGCGCCACACTCACAGATTGCCCCAAGGACACCCATGGAATACCAGACTTTGCTGGTCGACATTAGCGACAAAGTTGCGAAGCTCACGATCAACCGGCCCCACAAGAAAAACGCCATCAACCCGCAACTGGTTCTCGACATGGTGCAGGCACTGGATGACTTGCGCTACAACGATGAGGTCGCGGTGCTGATCGTCACGGGCGCGGGCGACGCCTTCTGTGCCGGCATGGATCTCAAGGAATATTTCCACGACCTCAAGGGAAAGAATCCCGCCGAGTACGACCGCATCAACCGCATGCTGATTGACTGGCGTGGCCGCTTGATGCGCCACTACCCCAAGCCAACCATTGCCATGGTCAACGGCTATTGTTTCGGCGGTGCCTTCCCGCTGGTCGAGTGCTGCGATCTCGCGATCGCCGCGGAGGAAGCCGAGTTCGGTCTTTCGGAAATCAATTTCGGCATGTTCCCCGGGGGGGCCGTCTCCAAGACGCTCGCCAACCTGTTCCGCCCCCGCGACGCGCTGTTTTATGGGCTCACCGGCCGGCGTTTCAACGGCATCAAGGCGGCCGAGATCGGCTTCGTCAATTACGCCGTGCCGCGCGCGCGCCTGGAGAGCGAGACCATGGCGCTCGCGCGCGAGATCGCCGGCAAGGACCCGATCGCCCTGCGCGCGACCAAGGATGCGTACCGGATGTCGCTGGAGATGTCCTGGGAAGCCGCGATGAGCTACACCGCCGCCAAGGAAAACGAGGTGCTGCTTCTGCAAAAGGGAGGGTGGTTGGAAGACGGGGTCGGCGATTTCGTGAAGGGCTTGTACAAACCGGGCCTCGCCGGGCACGAGACCTTGAAGAAATAGCCAGGGAGCAGGCGATGGATTTCGACTTCACGCCAGAGCAGGACATGCTGCGCGAAAGCGTGCGCAAGATGATGGACAAGCTCGCCACGGGCGAGTACGTCCGGCAACTGGACCGCGAGCAGAGCTATCCCTACAAACTCTACGACGCCTGGGTGGAAATGGGACTGCTGCGCATGCCGTTCCCTGAAAACTACGATGGCCTCGGCGGCGACGCCATCGACATGGTGATCATCGCCGAGGAACTTTCCCGCAAGAGCTTTGACTTCTTCACGGCCTACGGGGGCAGCGTCTTCTGCGGCCTGAACGTAGTGCGCAAAGGCAGCGAAGAACAGAAGCGCCGGTGGATTCCGAAGCTCCTATCCGGCGAGATCAAGATGTCCATTTCCATGTCGGAGCCCAATGCGGGATCGGACCTCTCTGCAATGCGCACCACCGCGCGCCGCGACGGCAATCATTGGATCATCAACGGGCAGAAGCTCTGGGCCACCGGCGCGGGCGCCACGAACAATGTCATCAACGTGTACGTGAAGACGGACACCCAGGCGCACTACCGTAAAGGCATGTCGCTTTTCCTGGTTCCCAACGACCTGCCCGGCATCAAGCTTCGCAAGCTCGACATGCTCGGAAGGCGCTGCGTGGGAACCTACGAGATCTTCTTCGACGACGTCAGAGTGCCCGCCGAAAACCTCATCGGCGGCGAGAACAACGGCTGGGACTGCGTGCTCTCGGGGCTGCAGATCGAGCGCCTTGCTTCGGCCGCCGGGTATTGCGGCGGAGCGCAGGCGGCGGTGGATCTTGCCGTGCAGTATGCGAAGGATCGCGAGCAGTTTGGACGCCCAATCGGCACTTTCCAGTCGATCGCCCACATGCTTGCCGACATGCAGACCGAAACCGAGGCGGCGCGGACCATGATTTGGCGCGCCGCCTGGATGCTCGCCAAAGGGCGGGATGCGCTGCGCGAGATATCCATGGCCAAGCTGCTTTCTTCGGAAGCCTACGTCAAGGCCGCCAGCCTGGGGATGCAGGTTTTTGGCGGCTACAGCTACAGCATGGAGCTCGACATGCAGCGCCATTTCCGCGACTCGCGCAGCGCCACCATTGCCGCGGGCACCTCGCAAATGCAGCGCAACCTGATCGCCGGGCTCATGGGCCTGAAGCCGCGATGAGGGTGCTGGCCGGCATTCGTGTACTCGACCTGGGCGGTTTCATCACCGGGCCTTTCGCGGCGCTCCTGCTGGGCGAGTTGGGCGCCGACATCATCAAGGTGGAATGGCCCGGCAAGGGCGACAAGTTCCGCTACGATGAAAGCGGCTTGTACAGTCCTCAGTTCCAGGCCCACAACCGCAACAAGCGCTCGGTGACGCTCGACTACGCAAAACCCGAAGGACTTGAGATCATGCATGCGCTGATCGCGAGTGCGGACGTTTTAGTCGTCAACAACCGTCCCGGCGTGATGGAAAAGCTGGGCCTGGGTTATCTGGCCTTGCGCGAGCGGAACCCGCGGCTCATCTACTGCTCGATCACCGGATTCGGCGCCGACGGCCCGTATGCCGCGCGCCCGGCTTTCGACAATGTCGGCCAGGCGCTCTCGGGTTGGATGAGCCGGCACCGCCGCGGCGACGACCCGCGCGTGGTCGGGCCCTCCATCGGCGACCCGGTGACCAGCTATTACGCCGCGCTCGGCATTCTGGGCGCGCTGTACGAACGCGTTCGCTCGAATAACGGGCACCTCGTTGAAGTCAACCTGCTCGAATCATTGATCGGCCTGGGCATCGAACCGATCACCAACCACTTCGCGACCGGCCAGCCGATCCCGGTTTATCAGCGCGCGGCCAACTCCCAGGCGTACAACGTCACCTGCAAGGACGGCAAACGCATCGGCCTGCACATATCCATGCTGGACAAATTCTGGCGGCGCTTCTGCCGCGCCATCGCAAGGGAAGACTGGGTGAGCAAGTATCCCGCGCGCGCCAACCGTATCGCAAATTATGAGTCGCTCGCTACCGAGATCAGCGCCATCTTTCGCAGCCGCGACCGCGGAGAATGGATAGCGGTGCTCGAAGGCGCGGATATCCCGTTCGCGCCCGAGAACGAGCTTCAAGATCTGGAAGAAGATCCGCAGATACTCCATCTGAATGTTTTCTACGAGATGGAGCACCCGAAACACGGCAAGGTAAAGGCGCCGCATCGGCCGGTGCGTCTGGACGGAAGCCGCGAGATTGATTTCCGCCCTCCGCCCGAGCTCGGCGAGCACACCGAAGAAGTGCTGCGCGAGCTCGGCATTTCCTCGCAGCGTATCGCGGAACTGCGCGACCAGGGCATCGTCTAGCGCTCGGGTAGCTGCCTGAGTGGCAGAGCCGGAATCATGCAGCGTGCTTCGGCTTGGCATCTGCTTTTCCCGTCAATTTGGAAAGTTGCAAAAGCGCAACTTTACAAATTGACGGGACGTATACAAACCCGGTTCTTCGCCCGTCAACAGCAGACTCGTACGCAACTACTGCGGTTGTATGCCTGTCTGCTTGACGATACGGCGCACCTGTTCGATCTGGCGCGCAATCAATGCCACGAATTCCTCCGGGCTCTTGTTGGTCATCACTTCCAGCGCCGCGCCATCCGCCAGTCTGCTCACCGCCGCCGGATCGTTGAGCGCCTTGACCGCTTCGGCATGCAGCCGGCGCACAATCGCCTCCGGCGTTCCCGCGGCCACCGACAAACCGGTCCAGGTCGGCGGACGCTCGAATCCGGGAACGACCTCGCTCACCGTAGGCACGCCGGGCAAAAGCGTTACCTGGCGCTCGTCACGCAGGACCGCCAGGACTTTGACCTTGCCGCTTCGATACAGCGGCGCCACCAACCCCAGGATGGCCCAGGACGTGGGGAGTTGTCCCGAGACCACATCCTGCAGGGCCGTCGCCACTGCCTTGTAAGGAACATGGTTGAGGTCGGCACCGGTCATTAGCTTCACCATCTCGCCCGCAAAATGGGTTTGCGTGCCCACACCGGATGTCCCATAGGCGATTTTGCCCGGGTACTTCTTTGCGTAGTCGAGCAGCTCGCGAAAGGAATTCACCGGCACCGAAGGATGCGCAACGAACACGGTGGTCGATTCGCCGATTCGTGTAATGGGCGTGAGCTCCTTGTTGGCATCGAAGGACGAAGCCTGAGCGGTGAACGGGCGCATCACCTGCACGCCGGACTGAATCACAAGGAGCGTATGACCGTCTGGCGCGG
>MEQV01000196.1:16674-17722 GCA_001770355.1 Betaproteobacteria bacterium RIFCSPLOWO2_02_FULL_62_17 | reverse complement strand
GCGCCCGGCCGGTTCTCGACCACCACCGCTTGACCCAGCAGGGGACTCATTCCGGAAGCCGTGACGCGCGCAATGATGTCGCCGGTGCTGCCCGCGGTAAATGCGGTGACGATGCGCAATGGCTTGGTCGGAAATGCCTGGGCACCGACAGCTTGGGAGAATGCCGCGGCAGCCAATGCTACGGCGGCAAACCTCAGTGATCGGCTCAACGAACGGAAATGGATTTTCAAGATCTGCTCCTCATTGTGCCCGTTTGAATTGTCCCTGCTGCAACGAGCGCCACACGCGCTCGCCACTGCAGGGCAACTCCTGCCGCGCGGCGCCGACCAGTGCATCGGCCACGGCATTTGCAACCGCAGCCAGCGCACCCGTGGTGCCTCCCTCGCCGCCCGCCCTGGATTGGCTGCCATGAACCTGTTTACTGAACCGGAACGTTGAACTTCTTTACCAGGCGCCCCACGTGCGCCCTGTCGGCGGCAAGAAAAGTGGCAAATTCCTCGGCCGTGGTGAGGGCCGGCTCAAGAAATCTCCCTTCTAGGAAACTGAGCAGCTTTGCATCCTGAAATGTGCGCACCAGATCGGCATTGAGCCGGTTCACGATCGCGTCAGGTGTTGCCGCGGTCACCATCAGCCCCCAGAACACGCGGCTGTTGCCTTCGTCGAGGTTGAATTCCTTCAATAGGGGCACATCCGGAAACTGCTTCTGGCGTCTTTCGGCGCCGATGGCGAGCAGTCTCGCTTTGCCGCTTTTCAACTGACCGGCAACACTGCCCAGCGCAAACATACCGACATTGACTTCGCCCGCGACCAGCGCATTCACCACCAGGTTGCCGCTCTTATAGGGGATGCCCACCATTTCGGCCATCCAGCTCTCCACCAGGTATTGCCGGAAGACGTCGGTCTGTGTGCCTGCTCCGAGCGTGCCGAAATTGAGCGCGCCGGGCTTGGAGACGGCGAGTTGCCGCAGCTCGTTCACCGAATTCACCGGCAGAGAAGCACTGACCGTAAGCGCGCTGTTCAAAAACAGCAAGCGTGCCACGGCCTTCAG
>MEQV01000196.1:8445-16351 GCA_001770355.1 Betaproteobacteria bacterium RIFCSPLOWO2_02_FULL_62_17 | reverse complement strand
TGCGCCAAAACCATCCTGGCGGATATGGCAGGCAAGGCGAGCGCGCCAAGATAAGCCAATGGGAGTCGGTACTTCATCGTCATTACGGTAGGGTGCGCGGTAAGCTGCGTTGCCGCAAATTACCATGATACGGTGAATGATTGCCCGCGCAAATTTATTACAATGCAGCGCTATCGCGCAATCCGCGTAAAGGTCACCATGCCCGTCATCACCGCAGATCTCACCCACGTCGGCATTTTCGTGCGCGACCTGGATCGCATGCAGCGCTTCTATTGCGAAGTGCTGGGTCTCGTCGCCAGCGACGCCGGCCGCGGAACCACCGCGCCCCGCGATTACGCCTTCCTGAGTTCCGACCCCACCAAGCATCATCAGGTGCTGCTTTCCACCGGGCGGCCGAGCGACGCCACCTTCACGACCGTGAACCAGATTTCCTTCAAGGCCAAGGGGCTCGATGACCTGCGCAAGCTGTATCGGCATGCCACGGAACAAGGCTACGGCCGCCTGCGTTGCCTCAGCCACGGCAATGCCTGGTCCGTGTACTTCGACGATCCCGAGGGAAACAACGTCGAGGTCTACCTCGATACTCCCTGGTATGTCGGTCAACCGCACACCGATCCCCTCGACCTTGCGATGAGCAACGAGGAAATCCACCGGGTCACCGAGGCGTACTGCCGCAAAGACCCCAAATTCATGCCGGTCGAGGACTGGCAGGAAAAAATGCGGCGCTCCCTTTCATCTCAGGCCAAGGAAAACAGCGGTGAATGACAATCCTCGCGATGCGCTAACCCATGGCTCGACACGGCCGGATCTGGAAAAATTCCGCCTGCGTCGTTTTGTCGAGACGCTGATCGATGCGGGAGAGGTTGACATCATTGACCGCCCGGTGGAACTGGCCGAGGTCAGCCCCATCGTCGAAGCAAGCACCAAGGCAGTGCTGTTCCGCAGCGCCGGCCCCGACAAACTGGAACTGGTCGCCGGCGTAATGGGGAGCCGCCGCCGCATCGCCCTCGCCCTGGGCGTGGATGAAAAGCAATCGAGCGCGGAATTTCTGCGCCGGATCGACAACGCGCTGCCCCTGGTCGAGGTTTCCTCCGCCGATGCGCCGGTGCAGCAGGTGGTCCTCAGCGGCGCGCAAGCGGACCTCTCGCGCCTGCCGTTCCATCCCCAGCACCAGTACGACGGTGGCGTGTATATCACCTCCGCCATCGATTTCGCGGTTGATCCCGAAACCGGCCTTTACAACGTCGGCTGCCGGCGCCTCTCGCTGCGCGGGCGCCACGAATGCGGCACCAACCTGACCGGACGCTCGCACCTGCGCCTCATCTACCAGCGTTGCGTGAAAAAAGGCGAGCGCCTGCCGGTGAGCTTTGCCGTGGGCACGCATCCGCTGGACTTCATGGCCTCCAGCATGCGCACGCGCCAGGATGAAATGGAATTTGTCGGCGCGTTTCGCGGCGAGCCGGTGCCGCTGGTGAAATGCGTCAGCAACGACCTGATGGTTCCCGCCGATGCCGAGCTCATCATCGAAGGCTACCTCGACGAACGCGGCTACATCGAGCCGGAGGGTCCTTACGGCGAATACATGGGCTACTACGGTCCGATGCACCTGGACCCGGTATTCCACCTCACCGCGATCACTCACCGCCGCGACGTAATGCACCAGTCGCTGCTGCATGGCTCGGGAAAAATCCTGGGGCGTACCGAGGCGATCCACCTCTCGGCGGTGCGCCTGGAAGCCGAAGCCGCCAAAGTGCTGCGCGGCATAGGCATCGATGTCGCCGCGACCTGCCAGCCGCTTTATTCCGGCGAATGCCAGCACCTGCGGGTGGCGATACGCCAGACCTCGGCAGGCCAGGCAAGGCGCGCGATCTCCATCCTGTTCGGCGCAATGCCGACACTGAAACACGTTTTCATCGTCGACGAGGATGTTGATGTATTTTCCGACGACCAGATGGACTGGGCGCTGGGCACGCGTTTTCAGGCCGACCGCGACCTCATGATCCTGGAGGACATGCACGGAATGCAGATGGATCCTTCGCTCGAGGGCCGCGCAGCGGGCGCCAAGGCGGGCTTTGACTGTACGCGGCCCGTAGGCAAACCCTGGGCAGTGCAATCAGTGGTCGCTGCGGCCAGGCCATTGGAGGGCGGGGCGCGATTCAAATCGGTGGCGCAAGCTTTGCAGGCCGGAGCACTTTTTTTCACCGAGCTCATGGAAGCCATCGGCAGCCGCGACGGGCGCGAGGTCGCGCTGGCGCTGGATGAGCTTCGCAATCAGGGTCAATTGGGCCGTGACGCCGACGGGCGCTATCACCTTGTCCCATCGGAGCCCGGCCGCACCGCCATGGTCGGCCCCCCCGGACACGACCCCAATCTGCTCTGAGCAAGGCCGCCAGACCATCAACTTTCCCTCGCAAAGGAATTCGCATGTTCTATTCCTGTACGCCCGGCGCTGCGGCCGCCAACGGCGCCACGGCGCGCGTTGTCAGGAAGCGCGGCCGCAGCCTCACCGTCGACATCCATTGCCACTACACCTCGCAGCGCGCCGACGACCTGGCGCATCCGCTGCGCAAACCCGAAAACGAAGCGACGCTCGCGGTGGTGAGCGAGCAGGAACGCGAGCGCCACGCGCGCTACATCAAGTCGCTCGATCAGCGCATCCGCGGCGCCGAGCTACGCCTCGCCGAAATGGACGCCATGGGCATCGATGTGCAGGTCATCTCGCCCGGCCCGATGCAGTATTTCTATTACCTCGATGCGGAGATGGGACGCGCGGCGAGCCGCATGGTAAACGACGATATCACCGAAATATCCGCCCGCCACCCCGGCCGTCTTGTACCCATGGGCACGGTGCCGCTGCAGGCGCCACAGCTCGCGGTCGAGGAACTCACACGCTGCGTCAAGACCCTCGGCATGCGGGCCGTGGAGATAGCGACGAATGTCAATGGCGAGGAGCTGTCGGAGAAGAAGTTTGAAGTCTTTTTCGCCAAGGCCGAGGAACTCGGCGTGCTGGTGTTCATTCATCCGCTGGGCTTTACCGATGGCAAACGCCTGTCGCGTTACACTTTCAACAACGTCATCGGTAATCCGCTGGAATCGACCATCGCCATCGGCCATCTTATTTTCGATGGCGTGCTGGAGCGCCATCCCGGGCTCAAGGTGTGCGTCGCCCACGGTGGCGGCTACATCGCCCACTACATCGGTCGCATGGATCATGTCTACGCGTGCCGCCCGGAAGTCCGCGTCAACATTTCGCAGAAGCCCTCGGCGTATTTGAAGCGGCTGTACTTCGACACCGTGCAGTACGACCCCATCGAGATCGAGAACCTGGTGCGGCACTGGGGTTGCGAGCACGTGCTGCTGGGCACCGACTGGCCCTACAACATGGGCGAATCTGATCCGGTGGGCTTGCTGGCGCGCTGCAAGGGCCTCAAGGCCGCCGAGCGGAAGAAGATTGCCGGTCTGAACGCTGCGCAACTGCTTGGCATCCCGGTGCCGCCGCGCACGCGCAAGCGCTGATTCGCCACTCCAATTTCAACCTATCGTCATTGACAGGAGTACCAGTGGATTTCGGCATCCTCATCCCGCCCGTGGCGGATTCCTGGAAAACCGTGAAGCGGGCGTCTCAAAGAATGGGCAGAAGTGTTTTCGGGCATCTGATGGCGCGCAGTTTACGTCCCTGGTTCCCGCAGTCTGCTGTTGTGAATCACAATATCGGCAAGCCTTTTCAGTCGCCCACCACCGGCACCAGCAGATGCGCGTCGTAGCGCCCTCCCGCGACCAGGAGATGCTCGCCGCGGTTCACCGTCGCCTCGTGCAGGTCCTGGACGCTGGGGCGCGGATGCGGGCAGATATCGGTGCCCTGCACCACCAGGCGCAACGATTCGCCTGCCTCGAAACGCGTGCCCGAAGGCCAGATTTCGATTTCGAGCGGCACGACTTCGCCGCGGACGAGCTTCTGCTCGCGGCGGTGCGCGAGCACCGGCTGGTACTCGGTGGATTTCGCCGCATCGAGCTCGCGATGCGACGCGCGCAGCCAGCCCAGCGCCACCGGACCGTCCTCGAACTGGGCGAAATAGGGGAACGGCACAATCTTGCCGGCCGAATCGAGCTTCTGCAGCCCGACGAAGATATCCATGTCATCGGACTCCGGGGCGCTCACCCACAGCTTGAGCTTGGTGTGGCCGATGAGGTCGGTCTGTTTCTCGAAGCGGAAATCGAAGGCGACACGCGAGCCCTTGTCTTGCGAAGCGTAGCTGCACGAGGCATCGGCGGCGACCGGATCGAGCCGCATCGTCGAGGTCTTGGCATTGAGATAGAGCTTGGTGTAACGGGTGCGCGCGAGCGGCCATTCGCGCTCGCTGCGCGCCACCCCCACATAGTATTTCTGCCTCACTTCCAGGCGCACTTTCGGCCAGCTCGCGAGCTCGGTCGATAGTCCTCTGAGGAAATGGTCGAAAAACGCCTGCTGGCGCTGCAGGCTCTGCGGCTCATAGAAGTACGCCCATTTCTTGCGGCCGTGCACCTCCAGCCATTTCTGCGCGGAGCTGATCTGCTTGTAGACTTCGAGCGTTCCGCGCGTGTGCAGCCCCTGGTCGGTCCAGCTTGCAACGACATAGGCCGGAACCTTGATCTTGGAAAAATCGGCAACCTTGGAGGCCCAGAGCGCGTCGATGAACGGATGCTCCTCGGTTTCGCCGCGCAGGTCCTCGATCCGCGTTTTGCTGCGGCCCCAGCGGCTCGGCAGATATCCCCAGAACTCGGTCTCGGGAATACCGCCGTGTCGCACAACCTCGCGGTAGGTATCGCTCCAGCCCTCCCAGGGGTTGATCGCCGCCAGATGCGGCGGATTGAGCGCCGCAACCAGGTATTGCGAACTGGCGAGATAGGAGACGCCGGCAAGGCCCACCTTGCCGTTGCTCCAGGGCTGCGTGCCCGCCCATTCGATCAAGTCGTACTGGTCGAGCGCTTCCTCGGGCGAAAGGAAGCTGGCTGTCCCTTCGGAGAACCAGGTGCCGCGCGGATCAACGTTGATCACCGCATAGCCGCGCGCTGCCCAGTAGACCGGGTCGGGCGCCTCGAAGGCGGTGTACTGGGAGAGCTTGTCGGTGTCCACGCCGGAGGTCGGAAACTGCTTGGCGTAATTGGTCGGGCTGTGCTTGCCATAGGGTCCCCAGCCGATCAGCGGCGCCGCCGGTTTTTCATCGGCCGGACGAAACAGATCGATGTAAATCTTCGCGCCGTCGCGCAGGGTCACGGCAACATCGCGCTCGATGATCGTGCCCTGGTCGACGCTGCGCCGATATTCAGGCGCCCGCCCTCCCAGTTCTTCGGGGGCGGCCAGCGGCCCGCGGAGTCGGTATTCGAAATCGTGCTTCAGCATGGTGTGTCCTCCTGTTGCCGGGCATTCTAGCGCCGCGTCGCCACATATCACGCCCTGGATTGATTTTCTTATTGGTCCGCTGATTTTTCCGAATCAAGGAGTTATAAGAAAAAAAATGATGCGCCCCCTTGACCCAGGTCAATATGGAAATCGAGCGTAAGCAAGTATCGTTCGACTTTTGGAGGAGGAGTGACATGCGCACCCTATTGCGACTCCTGGCAGCGTTCGCGCTGGCGTTCGGGGCCGGCCATGCCGCGGCCCAGGCTTATCCCGTGAAGCCCGTCCGTATCGTCATCACCTTTCCACCGGGCGGCAGCAGCGACCTGATCGGGCGCCTCGTCGCCCCGCAGCTCGCAGACAAGTTCGGCCAGCCTTTCGTGATCGACAACCGCGGCGGCGGGGGCGGAATGATCGGCGCTGAACACGTCGCGCGCGCGGCGCCCGACGGCTACACGCTGCTGATCGCCGCCGGCGGCGGGCTCACGCTCGGCTACGCGATCCACGGACCGAAGATGCCCTACGATCCGCTGAAGGACTTCGCGCCGATCACGCTGCTGGTGACGAGCCCCATGATCGTTTCGGTCAATCCGTCGCAGACGCCGGTGAACTCGATCAAGGAGCTGCTCGCGGTGATCCGCGCCAAGCCCGGCATTCCTTTCGGCTCCGGCGGACAGGGCACCGGCATGCATCTCGCGGGGGAATACTTCAGGCAGCTCGCGGGCGTCGACATGTTGCATGTTCCCTACAAGGGCAACGGGCCCGCGCTCAACGACGTGATGTCGGGTCAGGTGCCGATGGCCTTCACCGATCTGGGCTCGGCGGTCCGGTTCATCAAGTCGGGGCGGCTGCGGGTGCTTGCGGTCGCCAGCGCGACGCGCAGCGCCACCGCGCCCGAAATACCGACTGCTGCCGAATCCGGGTTGCCGGGCTGGGAATCGCTCGGTTCGTTTGGACTGCTCGCTCCCGCCGGTACGCCGGCCGCGGTGCTGCAGCGGCTCAACGCCGAGACGGGGACGGCGCTGCGCAAGCCCGACATACGGGAGAAGATCCTTGCCACGGGCAACGAACCGGCGCCGATGACGCTGGAGGAGTACGGCAAGTTCCTGCGCAACGATTACGCACGCTGGGTCAAGGTCGTGAAGGAGTCGGGGCAGAAGTTCGAATGAGCGTAAACAAGAAAACGATCATTGCAGCCATTTGAAGTGAACTACGCGGACGCGCTCGCCGCGCCCAGGATCGCCTCGAAGGCGCGTTCGGCCAATTCCCGCATTTCCGCGTCGGTGCGGTCCTGGATCGGATGCGGCACGAACACCACTGCCGGGTCGTAGCCCAGCGCGGCGTTCTGCGCGGCCGCGGCGGGAATGAATTCGCTCGAGGCGATGCCCACGCCGATCAAACCGCGGTCTTCCAGGTCCCTGATGTCGTGCATACAGCACGACGTGCAGGAGCCTCAATCCGCAAGGGCCTCGACGACGATGTCGCACTCGGCGGCGATTTTCTGCTTGAGCTCGGTGGGCGCGAGGATCGAGAAGCGCGACTTGGCGTAGCGCTTCACCGCGTGGCCGCGCTCGCGCAGCAATTCCTCCAGGCGCTGCAGGAACACATCGCCGCGCGCCTTGTTGATGTCGAGCAGTCCGAAACGGGCCCCCGCGATCGATGCCGGCCGCGCTCTTCTCGGCCGCACCACGGGCGAGCGCTCCGCGCTGGGGTCGAGCAGGATGATCTCATCGTTCATAACACTATCTCCCGGGTGACTGACTGGATGGTGATGGAACCGAGACCGGAAATGATGCCGGAGAACTTACCCGCGCCGCCTCCGGCGCGCACGATGTCGATGCCGTTCGGATACTTGGGAATGGTATCGTCCGGATTCAGCGTGGCGCTGAGCTTGACCGGCATGCCCGGGTAGGTCGGCACCGTGCCGCTCTTGCCGCCGATCCGGTCCGCAGGAATCCCCGGCTCCATGCCGCCGTAACCGCGCATTAGTTCGCGCACCGGAATCTGCAGCAGCGCCTGCAGCTCCTGCTTGAGTCGCTGTTTGGACCAGCCCGCCTGATGAAATACCGCGGCGTGCTCAGGCGTCACCACCAGGACCGCGGACACGGTGTAGGTATGCTTGGGGTGATGGATGACGCGCAGCACCGAAGCGAACGAGCGTGCCAGCGATTCGGGCGTGCGCGAGATCTCGTCCATGACCGGCGTGACGCCCTCACCGCAGAAAAGCGTAACGGTCGAGGCGGTGGCCGGGAAGCCGCGCTCGACCGCGAGCGAATCCCAGGGGTCGTCCTCGTCCTCGGCGAAGCAGAACGTATACTTGCCGGGATTCCCCAGCACGGCGCGGTCGACTTCCCCCGGACGCCCGCCGCCGAAGTTGCGGATCAGCAACTGCAGCGCGCGGCCGATGGTGGCGTTGGCGCGGTTGCCCTGGCCCAGCGCATTGACCTTGCAGTTCATGCCGATGGCGCGCGCGATGGGTCCGTTCACCATCAGCACCGGCCCGACGAAGTTGGTGGTGCAGATGATGCC
>MEQV01000196.1:0-8414 GCA_001770355.1 Betaproteobacteria bacterium RIFCSPLOWO2_02_FULL_62_17 | reverse complement strand
CGCCGCAAGCACCACCGGAAAGTACTCGGGTTTGCAACCGGCCATCACCGCCGAGATCGCCGCTTTCTCCACCGTGCACTCGGCGAGATCCGTGGGAATGGCCCCGAGGATCTCGGCCGCGCCACGCCGGGTGCCGCCCAACATCTCCAGCACCCGCTCGCGCGTCGGCGGCACCACCGGCAGTCCGTCGCTCCAGCCGCGCTCGTAGCAATATTCGATCGGATCGGCCGAGGCCGGAATCGCGATGCCGCGCGCCTGGAATTTCACCCCGCCATAGCGCACCGCGAGCCGGGTCGGCATGCCGGGTTCCTGGGTTTTCGATCCGCAGCCGGGGCGCGCCTCCGGGAGACCATGCCCGAGCCCGCGCACGCCGGACACCGTTTCCCATTCGCCGCGGTGCCAGCCATGTGCGCGTGCGACCTCGCGGCCGTCTCGGATGTGGATCAAGGTGGGCACGATATCGATATCGAGGTGGTAGGAGTTCGCAAGGTCGGTGTCGTCGATCACTTTGCCTGCGCCTGCGGGAAAGCGGGCATCGTCCTGGGTGAAAACGGTGAAGGCGGCCGCGTCGGCGGCAAGCTGCCGCAACACCGGCTCGATCAGCGCGCAGGTCGGACAATCGCGTTTGACCACCGCCAGCAGACCGTCTGGGAAGCGTTTCATGCCGCGGCGACACGCCGGTCGTGGACGCTGTCCCGGGCGGCTTCCCGGCTGGCCATCATTCGAACTTGACGCCGGCTTTTTCCGCTTTCCCGACGAAAGCTCTTATCCGACACGTGATGCCTCCCCGGAACTGGAACGCTGGTAGTCGCTCACACGCAGCGCGCGCAGGTGCGGCGAGTAAAGATACAGTGCAAGCGTGCCGGCAGCGCAGACGATTGCCGCGAGGATCGTAGCCCCACCCGGGCCGTACAGATCGGCGAGCGGTCCGGTGATAAAGCCGCCCGCCGAAATCATCGCGGGATAGAACTGGTTCAGGCTGGTGATGCGCCCGCGCATATGTTCGGGCGCGCACATCTGCATCATTGCCATGTTGCTGGTGCTCATCACCATCTCCGACCCTCCCGCCAGCGCGCAAAATACCAGAGCCCACAAAAGCGTGGGGCTTGCCGCGAGCCCCAGCATCATGACCACGAAGCCGAGGTTCGCCATCACCTGCACCAGGCCCTGCCGGTCGAAGCGTGACAGTACTCCGGCCAGGTAGGCGCCGGCAATACCGCCGACGCCGACCGCCGCGAACATCATGCCGACGCCTTCGGGCCCGGCGCCGTAGACGTCCTTGGCATAGATCGGAAACAGCGTACCCATCGCCGGCACCAGCAGCAGAAACCCGCAGGTTCCCATCAGGAACAAGCTGCGGATGGCGGGATTCCCGGCGGCGTAGCGCAGGCCTGCGGATAGCTCGCTCCTAGCCGACTCCTCAGCGGAGCGGTCGCGCCTCGCGAAGTAAACTTGAAGCACCAGGAAACCCGCGGCCGTGTAGAGCGCTCCCTCCACCATGAAGTAGCCTCCGAATCCGATCCAGGCGAGCAGGTAGCCCGCTACCGCCGGCGCGATCACGCGCGACAGGTTGCTGCCGATGATGTTGAGGGCGACCGCCTTCATGGCGATGTCGCGCGGCACCAGTTCGAACATCGCCGCTTGCCGCGTCGGCCGGTCGAATACCACCGAGCCGCCCATCACCAGCGAGAAGGCGAACAAGATCCAGATGCTGACCCATTGAAACGCGAGCGCGGTGCCGAATGCGAACGCGACAGTCGCCGAGAACCACTGGCAGGCCTGCAGCAACCGGCGGCGGTGGTAGCGGTCAGCCGCCACGCCCGCAAAAGGCGCCAGCACTACCATCGGAATGGCGCGCACGCCCATCACCGCGCCGACCAAAGTCCCCGATCCGGTGATGTCATAGACCACCCAGCCCAGACCCGCCTGCTGGATCCATTGCGCCGAGTAGGACAGCAGCGACCCGCCCCACAGCCAACGGAAATCGCGGTGGGCGAACGGCGCTCCCATGGAACGCAGCAAACCGCCATCGAGCTGCCGGCCTGCCCTAGTGCTACCTGACTTCGTTGCCAGGCTTTGCACGCGCCTCACGCGGCCGCCCGGCGGGCTTTTCCCGCTTCCTCGAAAGCCACATCGAGCAGCACGCCGCACCCCGGGCAAAAGTACTCGCGGTAGGTCTGCCAATCCGGGCGCACCGTCAGGCGTCCGATGGAGGCCGGCGTCGGCGCCTTGCCGACGAACAGCCTGCCGGTGTTGTCGATGGCGACCGTGTCCGTGAAGGTGCCACCGACATCGACTCCGACGTTGAACACCCCGGTCACCCATTGTTTGCACCAAGATTATAACGGTATGAGCAAGGCGGGCGGCGCGATTTGACGCACATCAAGGAAGGGCACGCGCCGGCGGCGGCGTGCGTGGGGGTGGCGCGGTCGAGCGTTGATTATCGACCGTGGCGCCGATCAACTTCACCAGCTTGGCTGTCGTCGTCGGAGCGGATGCGTTCGGCGAATTCCTGCGGCGTGGCAGTCGCAGGATCCAGGCCACCGGCCGCATTGAACCGCTTGGCGACTTCCGGCATCGCGAGCGCCTTGCTGATTCTTGATCTGGATCAATCCGGCTACTCGGGAAATAATGGGTGCTGCGGACTTGAACTGCCGTGCGCTAGCGCTGCTCGCGCAGGCGCGCGGTCCCGGCGGCATCAATGCCGCCCTGGTCGCGAATCGCAACGCCGTAGCGTTTGCGCGCGGCCTCGCGGCTGACATAGCCTTGACGTACGTCGTGCGCGACCCGTTGCGGATCGCGCTCTGCCGGCGCACCGAACCCGCCGCCGCCCCCTGAGCGCAGGATGAAGGCGTCCCCCGTCTTGAGCCTGCGGCTCAGGAGCTTGGCGTTTTGCAGGCCGCTCACCTCGGCGCCGTCGATGCGCAGCCCGACTTCATTGCCCATTCCGGGCTCGCCACCGGCGAGCCCCCAAGGCGGGCAATGCACCCGATCGACCTGCACGTTGACGTTGATCGGCGCGCGCGCGCGGATGACCTGCTCGACGCCCAGCCCGCCGCGGTGGCGGCCGGGGCCGCCGGAATCCTCGCGCAGCAAGTGGCGCTCGAACAGGATCGGGTATTTCGCTTCCATGTGTTCGCAGGGGCTGTTGTGGGTATCGCCGCAGTTGATGCATACCACGGCGCTCACGCCATCCTCGCTGTGCTTGGCGCCCCAGCCGCCGCCGATGGAGCTCTTATTGGCAATGAACAAGCGCCCGTCGAAGGGCGAGATGCCGTCGATGAGCGGCACCATCAGGTCGGCGTGGTGGCCGGCGATGGTGTGGCGCGGGACCGCCTGTTCCATCGCCTTGAAAATGGTGTCGATCACAGTCATCGGGAAGGTCATCCACCAGCGCATCGCGGCAGGTTTGACCGCGCTCACCACCGTTGCCCCACCGAGCACCACCTTGAGCGCGCGGAAGCTGCCCTCGTTGATGGGGTAGTCGTGCGGCGAAGTCAGGCACTTGTAGGCGACCTGCGCGCAGCTCACGCCGGTGGTGGCGCCGGAATTGAAGAACCCGCGCACCTGCGCGCCGACCCCGGAGAGGTCGATAGTCATCCCGTCGTCCTGCTTGATGACCCGGACGCGGATCGGCACGCGCTTGCCGACCTCCACGCCGTCGTCGTCCATGTAGGACTCGGCCTCATAAATGCCGTCGGGGATGGTCCGCGCGCGCGCGCGCGCCGCGGCTTCGGATCGGTCCATGAAGTTGCGGATTGCCGCGAGCACCGGCTCGCGTCCGTAGCGCTCGAGCAGCTCGAGGAAGCGGCGCTCGCCGGTCTTGAGCGCGGTCACCTGCGCGCGCAGGTCGCCCAAGGCGCGCTCGGGCAGGCGCACGTTCATTCGAATGAGATCCACCAGGTCCCGGTTCACGACGCCGGCGCTCTGGTATTTCATGAACGGGACCTGCAGCCCCTCGGAGTAGATGTCCGTGGTCATGCCGCCGAGCACGCCGCCGACATCGCGCCAGTGCGCCATGCAGCAGGCAAAGGCGCACAGCTTTCCGCCGTGGAAGACGGGCAAGGTGAAGGTGAAATGGTTCAGGTGGCTGCCGGTGGTGTAGGCGTCGTTGGTGACCAGGATGTCCCCCGGCGCGATGCCGGCCCGGCCAAAGTGACTGAGCTGGGCCTTGATGGTCTCGGCCATGCCGCGGATGAACATCGGCAGGCCCATGCCGATTGATACCGTCTCGCCAGCGGCGGTAAACAGCCCGACGGTGAAATCCAGGCCGTCGTAGACGATCATGTTGTAGGCGGTGCGCATTAGCGTGGTCTTCATCTCCCCGGTCACCGCGAGCACCCCGTTCCGTACGATCTCGGTGAGCACCGCGTCAGCGCGCGGTACCGGCCGTTTGGGCTTGCGGGTGAGTGAAATCGCGGCGCGTGAACGCCGCTGAGCCTGCCGCTTCATCGCTGCTGTTTCATCGCCGCCGTTCTATCGCAACGCCGCCTGCGCCGCCGCTAGGTCATTTGCCGCGCGAAGGCGACGGTCTCGGCGCGCGCGCGCCAGTCGGTCACCACATTGACCAGCGCCGCCCGGCCGCCGGCCACGGCGCGGCCGGCGCGCTCGAGTGCAGGGCGTATCTCCCCGGGCTGCTCCACGTATTCGCCGTGGCAGCCGAGGGCTTCGGCCAGCTTGTCAAAGCGCGTGTAGCCCAGATCGCGGCCCGGTTTGACGCGTTCGGGATCCCCGGTCCAGCCGCCGTTCAGACTGATCACGACCAGCACCGGCAACCGGTGCCGGATCGCGGTGTCCAGTTCCATGCCGTTCAGCCCGAACGAACCGTCGCCGTGCAGCACCACCACTTGCTTATCGGGCCTCGCCGCCTTGGCGCCGAGCGCGAAGGGCAGCCCCACTCCCATGGTGCCGAAGGTGCCCGAGTTGAGCCGGTGGCCGGCGAGGTAGCTCGGTATTGCCTGGCGCGCATAGCTCAAGATCTCCTGCCCGTCGACCACGACTATGGTGTCGCGGCCGATGAAGTCGCGCACTTCCTTGCACAGCCGCAAGGGGTGGATGGGCACCGCATCGTTGGCCAGCCTCGCCTCGTGCTTGGGCGCCCGTTCGGCCTCGATCGCGCCAAGCTGCGCGCGCCAAGCTGCGTAGCGGTCCGTTTCAATGCGGCCCCGTGCTGCGACGATTAGTTGCTCGAGCACCGCGTGCGCGTCTCCGACGATACCGAGCTCGAGGCGCGTGTTGCCCGCAATCTCGTTCGCATCCACATCGATGCGGATGAATTTCGCGGTTTTGGAAAAACGCGGCGGCCTGCCGAAACCGAACATGTAGTTGAGCCGCGTGCCGATCACCAGCACCACGTCGGCCTCCTTGTAGGCGCTCGAGCGCGAGTTGGCATAGAAGTAACCGTGGTCCTCGGGGATTACGCCGCGGCCCTGCGGCGTGGTGTAGAAGGGAATACCGCTCAACTCGACAAAGCGGCGCAGCTCGCCTGCGGCCCCGGACCAGAGAATGCCGCTTCCGGAGAGGATCAGAGGGCGCTGTGCGTCCTCGAGCAGCCGCAGCACGCGCTCCAGCGCCTCGTGCGAGGCCCCGGCGCGTGTTGACACGCGTCCCCCTGCCGGCGCCGGCCAGCGCACCGCCTCGACATCGACCTCCCTGTCCAGCACGTCCGCCGGCAGATCGAGGTAGACCGGGCCGGGCTTGCCGGCGCACGCCTTGGCGAACGCGAGATCGACGTACTCCGGGATGCGCTTGGCGTCGAGCACGCGCTCGGCCCACTTGGTGACCGGACGCATCGCGGCCACCTGGTCGAACTCCTGGAATGCGCCCAGGCCTGCCTGGCTCAGCGGACTCGATCCGCCGAAGGCCACTACGGGCACGCAATCGACAAGCGCGGTGGCGATGCCGGTGGTGAGGTTGATGGCGCCCGGCCCCGAGCAGGCCATGCATACCCCCGGCGTCCCCAGCACGCGCGCGTAGGCGTGCGCCATCATCGCCGCGGCCTGCTCGTGGCGCACGTCGATCATGCGGATGCCTTGGGCGATGCAGGAGTTCTCGGCGTCAAACATCGGCCCGCCCATGAGGTAGAACGCCGTCTTCACTTCGTGTCTGACCAGTGCCTGCGCAAGCAGCGCGGCCCCCGTCACCTTGGTGCTTGTGTCCATGTGAATTCCCGAATTTTAGGAGCGGCCCGGCGCGGGCGCTCAGATTGCCTTCTCAGCGCGCAGGGCGGCGAGTTCCTCGGCGCTGCGGCCGAGGAGTTTCCCGTAGACCTCGTCGGTGTCGCAGCCGAGCAGCGGCGGGCACTCGACCGGCACGTGCGAGTCGGACATTTTCACCGGCCAGGCGGGCATGGTGTATTCGCCGCGCACCGGATGCTGCACGGTCACGAATGTTCCGCGCCTGCGCAGGTGCTCGTCCTTGGAAAGTTCATTGGTGTCCAATACCGCGCCGGCCGCGACACCCGCTTCGCCCAGCAGCTTCATGACCTCGTGCTTGTCGTGCTGGCGTGTCCATGCGGAGATGATTGCGTCGATCTCCGCGTGGTACTGGAATCGCGCCACCGGGTCGGAATAGCGCGGGTCGCCGACAAGGTCCTCGCGGCCGATGACCTCCAGCAGCCGCTCCCAGTGGCGGTTGGTGGCGCGCGAGCTGTAGATGAAGCAGTAGTCGTTGCGGCCGCCGCCCTTGCAGGGATAGGCCTCGCTCGGGGAGGTGGCGTTGATGAGGCTCTGGTTGCCGTTCCTGTGCGCGGCGGCGCCGGTGGCTGCCTGCCCGGCGTAGGAGATGCGGCACATATTGGTCACCACGTCCTGCATCACCACCTCGATTTTCTGGCCGCGGCCGGTGAACTCGCGCTGGTAAATCGCGGCGAGGATGGCGATCACGCAATGCAGGCCCGAGCCGGTGTCGGCTAGCGTGGCCCCGGAGCGTATCGGCCGGCCGTCGGCCTCGCCGTTGATCGACATGGCGCCGCCCACCGCCTGCGCGATCATGTCGAAGGAAAGGTAATTGGCGTAGGGCCCGTCGGGGGCGAAGCCCTTTATTTGCGCATAAATAATGCGCGGGTTGATACGGCACACCTCCTCGTAGCCGAAGCCGAGCCGCTCGATGGTGCCCGGCCCGAAGTTCTCAATGAACACGTCTGATTTTGCGATCAGATCCCGCAGCAGTGCCCGCCCTTGTTCGTGCTTCAGGTTGCAGGTGACGCTGCGCTTGTTGGCGTTGAGCAAGAGGAAATAATGCGAGTCCAGCCCCGGCCCCTCGGCGGAGGCGCCGCGGCTTTGCTCCCCCGCGCCGGGAGGCTCGACCTTGATCACCTCCGCGCCAAGCCACGCGAGCGTCTGAGTAGTGGAAGGGCCTGCCTCGAACTGCGTGAGGTCGACGATGCGTACGCCGGCGAGCGCGGCGGTGCGCGGGTTGGTTGCCGCGGCGTTGGATGCAGCAATAGTGTTTGACACGAGCCCCTCCTTGGGTGCGCCGCGGCGGCCTGCCGCCGGCGGAAAATTCCGGTTGCCTATGGTCGGCCAGGGGCTCGGAGTGGCATTGATCTAGATCAACGCGAAGAATCCTTTGAACGGGTTTCGCGGGTCTTGGCGCAAGGCGCGGATCTCGGTTTTGCCGGCGAGGAAACCGGCGCAGTAACTTGCCGTGTGGCGGTGCGGCGTTAATTATCGACCTTGGCGCCGATCAGCTTGACCAGCTTGGCGTATTTGTCGTAATCGGAGCGGATGCGCTCGGCGAATTCCTGCGGCGTGGCGGTAGCAGGGTCCAGGCCGCCGGCCGCATTGAAGCGCTTGGCGACTTCCGGCAGCGCGAGCGCTTTGCTGATTTCGGCGCGCAGGCGCGACAGCGTCGCATCGGGCACGCCCGCGGGAGCAAACAGGGCGATCCATGTGGTCAGTTCATAGCCCGGATAGAGCTCGCCGACCATGGGCAGATCGGGGAGCAGCGGCGAACGCTTGCGCCCGGTCACGGCAAGGCCGCGCAATTTTCCAGCCTGGACCTGCGGCACGCTCGAGGCGGCGGAAAACATCGCCGATACTTCGCCGGCCAGGGTCGCCGCCGTGGCCGGAGCGCCGCCCTTGTAGGGCACGTGCACGAGGTTGATGCCGGCGCGCGACTTCAGCATCTCCATTGCCATATGGTGCTGGCTGCCGTTGCCCGCGGACGCATAGGCGAGGGGCGGATTCGCCGCGCGCGCGTGGTCGATGAATTCGCGCAGGGTCTTCACCGGGACCGAAGGGTGCACCGACAGGAAGAAGTTGTTTTGTTCGGCAATCGGTGCGACCGGCACGAGATCCTTGAGCACGTCGAGCGGCATTTTCGCGTACATATGCGGATTGATGACGATCATGCTGTCGGCGCACATCGCCAGCGTGTGGCCGTCGGGCGCGGATTTCGCAACCACTTCCATG
>MEQV01000195.1:4881-7497 GCA_001770355.1 Betaproteobacteria bacterium RIFCSPLOWO2_02_FULL_62_17 | reverse complement strand
TCCTGCACGAGCGATTCGACGCCGATCTGTTCCTGGACGAAATAGAGCACAGCCGCATTACGCGATTCTATGTGGTGCCAACCATAATTTCGGCGCTGGTAAATGCCCAGACAAAAAAGTCCCGGGATACCTCATCTTTGAGATATGCGGGTTACGGGGGATCACCGGCTGCGTTCGCGTTGATCAAGCGCGGAATGGAGACATTCAGTTGCGGCTTTTACCAAACTTTCGGCTCCAGCGAGACCGGCGGGTTCGTAAGCTGTTTGAAGCCTGAAGATCACAGGCTTCTTGTTCGGGAAAACGCGGGCGTCAGCGATAGCGCCGGTGTCATCATTATGCCCTGCGGTCAGGAAATGCAGGGTTCTCACATCCGGCTTGTGGACGATGCCGGGGGGGACGTGCCGGTTGGCGCGATAGGGGAGATCTGGGTCCGGTCGGATTCGACAATGTCCGGATACTGGAACCGTCCGGAGCAGACCGCCGAAGCATTGTGCGAGGGATGGCTCAAGTCCGGAGACCTCGGCGTTCGCGACAAATATGGCTTTGTGTCCGTCGTGGATCGCAAGAAGGACATGATCATCTCCGGCGGCTTCAATATTTATTCGAGTGAAGTGGAGTCGATCATCGAGCGCCATCCGGGGGTGGCCAAGGTAGGGGTTGTTGGCAAGCCGGATTCCCATTGGGGCGAGACCGTGGTGGCATTTGTTGTTCGCCACGCGGGGGCAAAGTGCAGCGCCGAGGAGTTGGCACAGCTTTGCGAGACGGGTCTGGCCAGCTTCAAACGTCCGGAAATGTTTTTGTTTGTCGACGCGTTACCCGAGACGAGCACCGGCAAAATCCGCAAAGCGGAACTTCGTCAGGAAGCCATCGCTTTGGCCAAGGCGAATGCCGGCGTAACGCCGCAATCAGCCGGGGAATGCGGGAACAATGTTGCTTTAAGCAAATAAAGGGGGGGTGATGTCACGTACGTCGAAGTTGAAAAGTCCCGAAGAAGCGTTCAAGGTTGTCAAACCTGGGACGATCCTCGCGATGAACTCGGTTCATTACAACAGCCTGCCCATGGGCGCGATGCGCCAGCTCATTCGAATGGGTGCCAGGGACCTTACGATCATTCCTACCCCGTCGTCGGGGTTGGCGATTGATCTGCTGATCGCGGCGGGCTGCGTGAAGAAGGTGTTTGCATCATATGTGGGCCTGGAATTCCTCGGCCTGGCGCCGAACTATCGGCGCGCCGCGGAACAGGGCACGGTGGAAATCTCCGACATCGACGAAACCTCGATCGTCCTGGGATACCGCGCCGCCGCGACCGGATTGCCGTTTGCGCTGCTGCCGGCGTTTTATAAGCTCACCGATCTTCCGCGGATCAATCCGTCGGTGTTTCGTGAGATCAAGGATCCATTCACCGGCTCGCTGTGCTACGCGATGCCTCCGCTGAAGCCGGACGTCGCGGTAATCCACGTTCCGCAATGCGACGAATTCGGCAACGCCCGCCAGCTTGGCGGACACCATACCGAGAATCTGATTGCTAAAGCGTCCGATCACGTCATCATCACGACGGACGAGATCATCTCTTACGAGGAGACGATGGCCGATCCGGTGCGCACCACGGTCTCGGGCCTGCTGGTCGATTCGGTCGTAAAGCTGCCTTATGGAGCCCATCCCGGTGGATGCCCCGCCCGCTACAATTATGACGAGGAACACTTGCGGGAATACGCGAGGCTTGCTCGTGAAGGAAAGACGGGGGAATACATCGCCAAGTACATAACCGGCACCAAGGACCAATACGAATATCTCGACCTGATCGGCGCGTCGCGCTTGATGAAGCTTCGGATTTACTGAGGAAAACAGACATGGCCGCACCACATAGCGATTATGCCGTCGCCGAACTCATGGCATGCGTGATGGCAAGAGACTTCAAGGACGGGGAAACCGGTGCAATGGGCGCCGCATCCCAGATTCCGAGGGCCTCGGCGATGCTGGCGATTGCGATGCATGCGCCGAACCTGAATTGGCTTTCGGGCGGGAGCGGCGCCATCAATTCCAAGTTGCCCTATCTGATCGAATCGGCGGCCGACTATCGCAACCTGTTCGGGGCCGAGTGCCGCCTGAGCATGGAGGATATCGTCGACATCGAAGTGCGCGGACGTTGCGACTTTTCCTGCTATGGCGCAATCCAGGTCGATAAACGTGGAAACCTGAACATGCTGGCGGTGGGCGATATCAAGCGGCCGAAGGTGCGCGGCCCCGGTTCGGTCGGGCTGTCTCTGTCCGCGGCCTTCAGGCGCTACTACATCTATCTTACCCATCACGACCCGCGCATCCTGGTCGAGAAGGTCGATTACGTAAGCGGGCCCGGCTTCTGCGACGGAACCCTCGAACGGGACAAATACGTCCAGCCTGGCGCAATGGGGCCATGCATGTGTGTGACGCCCCTGGCGGTTTTCGACTTTGACCGCACCCGGCGGGAGATGCGGCTCAAATCGGTCCATCCGGGCGTGAGCGTCGATACTCTGCTGAAACAGACCGGGTTCAAGCCGATCATTCCGGACAAGGTGCCGGAAACGGAGCCGCCCAGGCCCGAAGAGATGCGGCTGCTGCGCGAAGTCATCGACCGCG
>MEQV01000195.1:0-4734 GCA_001770355.1 Betaproteobacteria bacterium RIFCSPLOWO2_02_FULL_62_17 | reverse complement strand
GGCCATCAGCGTTGTCGGTTGCGCCTGGGCGCTCGGGATCCACAACATGCTGGGGCTGGTTCTTTTCAAGGAACAGTTTCTGGCCCTTATGTTTGCTCTGGGTCTGGCGGGAACCTTCGCCATTGCCAAACCCATGCTGTCCGCGAGCGCCACTCAACTCTCATGGTTTGACTGGATGTGCCTGGGCCTCAGCCTTATGGTCGGCGGCTATGTTGCCATCGGCTATCCAGTCCTTTCCGCGGACAGCGCCAGCCTTGCGCCGCAGCGGTGGATTCTCGGCCTGGTGGCTCTTTTCCTGATCTTTGAGGCCACGCGCCGGCTGATGGGCTGGTCGCTGATTGTCATATCACTGGTATTTCTGGTTTACGCCAGATACTCGGACTTGTTCCCCGGCCTGCTTGATCTGCCGCCGTCGTCATGGCAGCGGATTTCGGTTTATGTCTTCCTGGACCCCAACGGACTGTTTGGCACCACTCTCGATGTCGCTGCGACGACGATCGTGTCGTTTGTCCTCTTCGGGGGCGTTCTCACGGCCGTGAGAGGCGACAGGTTCGTCACGGATTTCGCCCTTCTCCTCATGGGGCGATTTCGCGGCGGTTCCGCGAAAGTGGCGGTGGTTGCCTCCACGCTGTTCGGCATGATGTCGGGAAGTTCGGTTTCGAATGTGGCCGTTGTCGGCCCGATAACCATTCCCTTGATGAGGAAGGGCGGATACCCCAACCATATTGCGGCCGCGGTTGAGGCCGTTGCATCGACCGGCGGCCAGATCATGCCGCCGGTGATGGGAATCACGGCATTTCTGATTGCGGATTACCTGTCGATTTCCTATGGGGAAGTCGCGATGGCGGCGCTGGTGCCGGCCTTGCTTTACTACCTGGCGGTATTCGTGCAGATCGATCTGGAAGCCGCACGGCTCGGTCTCGCGGGAATACCGGCCGAGCAGCTCCCTAAGCTGCGCGACGTCCTCAAGATCAGCTACTCCTTCGTCGTGCCGGTCGCCGTGCTGATCTATGTTCTGGTTGTTGCGGACTGGGAGCCGGGCCCCTCGGGCATGGCTGCCACGGCCACCGCGTTTGTGATCGGCATGCTGAGGGCGGACACGCGTCCCTCGCCCGAACGCTTGTGGAACGCGATCCTCTCCACCGGCCGCACCATGGTGGACATGCTGGTCATGTGCGCCGCTGCCGGGGTGATCATCGGCGCTCTGCAGGTCTCCGGTATCGCATTCAACTTCTCCAACATAGTGCTCGGCATGGGCGGCCAGAGCATCATCTCCATTCTGCTGCTGACCGGCGTCGTGAGCTTCATTCTCGGCATCCCGCTGCCTACGGCGGTGATCTATACGATGCTCGCGGTGCTGGTGGCTCCTTCGCTGATCCAACTGGGCGTCGACCCGCTCGCCGCCCACCTGTTTCTGTTCTACACCGGAATGCTGTCGGCGCTGACGCCGCCGGTGGCGCTTTCCGCGTTTGCGGCCGCCGCGATCGCGGGGGCGGATTTATGGAAGACCGGATACCACTCGATGCGCTTCGGCATCATTGCCTACATCATTCCTTTTGTCTTTCCGTTCAGCCTGGGTCTGTTGCTCAAGGGAAGCGCCTTCAATATTTTCCTGTCGATCGCAACGGCGGTGATGGGCGTTTTCTTTATCGGATGGGGGCTGGCCGGATATTTACATCGGCCGATCGGGTGGATGTCGCGAGTGTTGTTTTTCCTGGCGGGTTTGATGGTTCTTCCTTCCCCAACCGGCGGGTCGCTTGTGCTCTACGGCAACCTGGCCGGTTTCCTGGTTGCCGCGCTGGTTATCTTCGCCGAGTGGCTGCGGTTCAAGAGGGACAGGCGGGTGGCAGGCGAGACCATTGCTCGCCCACACTCGCCATGACACCGCCTGCCGAAAATGCCAGCTTAGTCGCCCTGGTCACCGGCGCATCGCGAGGACTCGGCCGCGCCATGGCACAGGGACTGCTCGCGGCCGGGTATCCAGTGGTGGCGATGGCGCGGCCCGGCAGCGAGGCGGCGCTGGAGAGCCTGCTGCAGCCGCAGGACGCCTCTCGGGAGCGGCTGCTTTGCCTTACGGGGGACATCTGTTCCGAGGACGCGTGTCGCGAAATCCTGGCGCGCGCCTGCGAGCATTTTGGCACGGTCCACGCCCTGGTCAACAACGCAGCGCTCGGCATGGATCTGGTGGGCCCTCAGGTTTCCAAGCCGCGCCCATTTTTTGACGTAGACTCAGCGCTGTGGCGAAGCATCGTCGACACCAACATCAACGGCACATTCACCATGTCAAAGGTCGTCGTCCCCCATCTGCTGGCCCAGGGGTGGGGCAGGGTAGTGAACCTCTCCACGCAATTTGGGACGATGCAGCGAGCCGGCTTTTCGCCCTACGGGCCAAGCAAGGCCGCGGTGGAGGCGATGACGGTCGCCTGGGCCAAGGAACTCGCGGGGACGGGTGTCACCGCAAACGTGCTGCTGCCGGGCGGGGCCGCAGACACCGCTATGATTCCGCACGAAGACTTTGCGGACCGCAGCCGGTTGGTCAGGCCGCAGGCCATGGTTCCGCCGCTGCTTTGGCTGCTATCGCGCGCATCCGATGGTGTGACGGGGCGACGCTTCACCGCCAAGAACTGGTCGCCCTTGGCGCCGCTCGCCGAAGCAATTGCGTCCTCAGGTGCGCAAGCGGGGTGGTAAGGGCGGAATCTTGCGGGTCAGGGCGTCAACGACTCCAATGCCCATCCCTTTCCGCGGCGCGCTGCTCCGCCTTGAGCTTGATCAGATGCGCATGAAGCGAGCGTACAGCCACCGGATGCATCCGCGCCGGCACGTCTTTATAGACGGTCGGCAATAATCCTTCCAATGTTGCGGGGCCGAGTTCGCGCAGCGCTTTGAGAACCTTGTTTTCCCTCTCCATGCGGTGCAGCAGCAGCCGCTCGACCATTTCCTGCGGTTTGTCCATGAGAAACCCATGTCCGGGCGCGAGATAGGCGATGTCTTCCTGTTGCAGCAGCCGCAACGACGCAAAATAAGCGGCCATGTCGCCGTAAGGCGGACTGATCACGACCGTCGAACCCTGCATGATGTGGTCGCCCGTAAACAGCAGTCTTTCGTCCTCCAGCAGATAGCACAGGTGATTGGAGGCGTGTCCGGGAGTGTGGATGACCCGCAGGCTGCAACCGGCCACTCGGATGCGCTCGCCATGGGCAAGCACCCGGTCGGGCCGAAAACCCTGGTCGTAGCGCGCATCCGGCGGCGAAGGCTGGCCGAGGAGTTGTGCGCCGGTTTTTGCCCTGAGGATCTCAGCCGCGGGCGAATGGTCAAAGTGGGTATGCGTGACAAGGATCCAGCGGATGCGACCTTTTGCCTCCTCGAGCAAGGTCTGCACGTGGCCATCGTCGGCCGGCCCGGGATCGATCAGCGCGATTTCGTCGCCCGCGCCCAGAAGATAGGCGTTGGTTCCGGGACCGGTCATGACACCCGGATTGGGCGCGGTGATCCGTCGCACCTTGTCTGAAAGACGGGTCGCCACCCCGGGCAGTATTTCGTAGGAAACATTGCCTATTTCTTCCGGGTCGAGCTTGGCGACTTCCGCATAGGCAAAATCGCCCGGGAACAACAGGTGCGGGCCATCGCGGCCGGCGGCGGTGCGCGGCGACATCGACGCCATCGGGCGCGGCGCGCACGCGTATTCCATCATGGCGCCGGTGTCGTTGAAACCCGCGAGCAGCTCCAGCGACTTGAAGGTGGGGAAGATGAGTTCGATTTCGCCGGCGCGATAACGCTCAAGCGCCTCGGCGGGGCGAATCCAGATGTTGCCCACGGTCTCGCCGTCGTCATGCGAGGGGCTCTGGGCCTGCGGCGCCACGGCAATGAAAAAGCGCGTGTCATAGCGGCGTGGACGCCCCGCCCCGGTTATCCAGTGATCGAAATAGGCCAGGCGATCGGTGGCCAGACGCAGATTGTAATTGCTGCACATATCGGCAAGCATCAGCTCGCCGGCATTCAGTTTGTTGCGCAAATCGGCAAAACGATTGCCGGTGTCGGTGTCATCGAGCGCCGGGATTTCATCGTTTTCATCGTAGGCGAGCAGCAGGCCCGCCTCTTCGAAGCATTCGCGAATCGCGGCGATCCAGTAGGCAAGCCCGCCGCGCTCCAGATTGAACAGGCGGCTCGCTGCCGCATCTGTCATGCCCACGCAACGGCTCGCGAGCTGTTCGTCCTGATCGGTCGATTCCAGGACGCCACCGGGAAACACGTAAGCGCCGCCGCCGACCGCCGCTCCCATGCCGCGTTGCAGCAGCAGTACTTCGATTCCGTGCACTGCATCTCTGACGAGAATCAAAGTCGCGGCGGGCTTTGGGACAATTTGTGTCTTGGTCATTTATCAGGCGGGCTCGAGGCGGATCTCGCCCAGCCAGCGGCTGTTGTCCATTTCTATCTTCAACACCTGTTCGCGGTAGCCCGCGGCCGTGATACGGATTTGAAGGTCGGGCGCCTGCGGCAGCAGGCCGTCGAAGCGGAAATCGCCGAAGTCGTCGCTTGATGCCTCTGCGATGCGCTCGCTGCCTTGGGTCAGGCTCAGGCTGGCGCCGGCGACGCAATCCTCGATGCCGTTTTTCGCGGCAGTCAGAGTGCCGGCGACAAATGCGCGCATGTAGCGGTAAAGATTGCGGTAATGGACGCGGCTTTTGGTCATGTCGCCCGGCTCGATGTGCTCGAGCTTCTGCTCGGCTGCGATGC
>MEQV01000194.1:26470-30395 GCA_001770355.1 Betaproteobacteria bacterium RIFCSPLOWO2_02_FULL_62_17 | reverse complement strand
GAGTATCGGCAGCTTGAGTCCGGCCACCGCGGCGTAGTTGACCAGCGGCGCCTCGCGCGCCGCCGCCAGCCGCAGCTGAAATGCCGGATCCGTGACCGCGCTGATCGCGGCATCGCAAAGGGCGTAATCGGCTATTGCCTCGACATCGAGATACAACACGTCGAGGAACAGGCGCGACGAAGGTGCGTACGGGCTGGCTTCCCCCGGGCGTGCGAGGTGACGCGCGTGCAGGGGATTGAGGCCGATCAGCGCGGCGCCCGTCCGGCCCGCCATCGAGGCCAGGCGCGCGAGATCGGTAAAGTCGCCGATACCCCAATTGCGCGCCGAACGCAGCGTATAAAGCTGGACCGCAAGCCCCCAGACGCGCCGGCCCGCGGCAAGTTCTTCCTGGATGAAACAACGCGCCGGCACGACGATCAGTGCCGTGGCGCAGCCAAGCGAAACCAGTTCGAAGCGGTGGTATCCAGTCGGAACCAGCCTATCGATGGTCAGCGAAAAGCGGCCATATTTCACGCCGCCGGATTCGCGCTCATCGGTCAGTTGCGCCGGGAGGAACTCGCCGCAATGGCGCTCACCGGATTCGAGCGTGAGTTGCCAGGGGATGGTTTGCTCGCGGCTTTCGAGAGCAAGCGCGAGGGACAGTGTCAGCGCGGTTTCGCTGCGCACCACCAGTGCCGCGGGCAAAGGCCTTGTATAGGCAGCATCCTCCAACGAGCGCACCTGGACATCGAAGTCGCGGGTGGGGTCGAAGCCCAGCGCGGTGAGCAGCGCGGTGGCCGCAGGTTCGGCGAGGCCGCGCCAGACGCCCAGGCCATCCCAGTAGCCGTGCTCGATGCCGGCGGCAGCGGCGAGACGGAGCAGCGCTTCGTTCACGGGCTAATCGCCTGCGAGGCAAGCAGCATCAGGGCGTGCGCCGGCACTGTCGCGGCGCCATTGAACGCGGCCGGTTTAGGCGCGGCGCGCCCGGCCGTATCGAGCAGCAGGATCCACGCCTCGCCGGGCGACGGCGGAAGCTTGAACTCGGCGTCGCGATTGCCGCCGTTGATGAGTACCAGCAGCGCGGTTTCGGCCGTGGCTATGCGCCCGAGCTGGAAGCCGAAGCAGCGGTTCGAGGCATCTTCCCACTGCTCCTTCGTTATCCCGGTGCCTTCGCGCGAAAGCCAGGCAATTTCGCGGTCGCCCGTCGCCGTGGGCGAGCCATCGAACCAGAAGCTGCGGCGCAGCGCGGGGTGCGCTTGCCGAAGCTTGATCAATTGCCTCGTCAACGCGCGCAAAGCACTGTCGGCGCCTTCCCAATCGATCCAGGCCAGCGCGTTGTCCTGGCAATAGGCATTGTTGTTGCCCTGCTGGGTGCGGCCCTGCTCATCGCCGGCGGTCAGCATCGGCACGCCCTGGGATAAAAGCAGCGTTGCCAGCAGCGCGCGCTGTAGCCGAGCGCGCTGCGCCAGCACGGCGGCATCCGTGGTCGGCCCCTCCACGCCGCAGTTGCTGCTGCGGTTGTCGTCGGTGCCGTCGCGGTTGGATTGGCCGTTTGCCTCGTTGTGCTTCTTCTCGTAGGTGACCAGATCGGCCAGCGTGAACCCGTCGTGCGCGGTAATGAAATTGATGCTGGCCTGGGGGACTCGGCCGTCGTGCCGGAACAGGTCGCTGGAGGCGGCGATACGCCGCGCGAGTTCGCCGCAGCTGGTGCCGCCGCCGAGCCAGAAGCCGCGCGCCGCATCGCGGTACCTGTCGTTCCATTCGGCGAGGCCCGGCGGGAAGCGGCCGGTCTCGCAACTGGCAAGGTCCCATGGCTCGGCGATGAGCTTGACCGGACTCAGCACGGGATCCTGGCGCAGGGCATCCAGAAACGCGCTGCCCGGATCAAAACCGCCGTGCTCGCGCGCCAGCGCGGTCGCCAGATCGAAGCGAAAGCCATCCACATGCATATCGCCTACCCACCAGCGCAATGAATCCATCACCATCTGCAGCACGCGCGGGTGAGCGGTATTCAGCGTGTTGCCGCAGCCAGTGATGTCATCGTACCTGCGGCGATCGCCGTCGCGCAGCCGGTAATAGCTGGCGTTGTCGATACCCCGAAAACACAGTGTCGGCCCCAATTCGTTGGTTTCACCGGTATGGTTGTAGACCACATCGAGGATCACCTCGATGTCCGCGGCGTGCAGGCGCCGCACCATGGCGCGAAACTCCGCGATCGGGTCCATGCCGCCGGCGTAGCGCGCCGCCGGCGCAAAAAAGCCTACCGTGTTATAGCCCCAGTAGTTGGACAGGCCGCTATGCGACAGCGTGCGCTCATCCACGAATTCATGCACCGGAAGCAACTCGAGCGCCGTCACGCCGAGGCGCTTCAGATGCGCGATCGAGGCCGGATGCGCGAGGCCCGCATAGGTCCCGCGCAAGGCGGCCGGCACCTCGGGGTTCAGCATCGTGTAGCCCTTGACGTGTGCTTCGCATATCACGCTGTCGGCCCACGGGATGCGCGGCGCGCGCTCGTCTCCCCAGGAGTACGCCGTGTCGACAATGCGGCACCTGGGCATCGCCCAGGCGTTGTCGCGTTCGTCGAAAGAAAGGTCGCCGGCCGGATTGCCGATTCGATAGCCGCAATGTGCGTCGGTCCATTTGAAGGTCCCGGCGAAAGCGCGGGCGTAGGGGTCGAGCAGCAGCTTGTTGGGATTGAAGCGATGGCCGCGTTCCGGGTCGTAGAGGCCATGCACGCGATAGCCATAGGAGAGTCCCGGCCGGGCCTCGGGCAAGTAACCGTGCCAGACCTGGTCGGTGCATTCGGGAAGCGGAAGACGGGCGATCTCGCGGGTCGCGCCGTTTTCGAACAGACACAACTCGACGCGCTTGGCGTGCGCCGAAAACAGGGCGAAATTGACTCCGGCGCCGTCCCAGGTCGCGCCCAGGGGATAGGGACGCCCGGGCTCCATCCGATGGACGGTCATTCCACACCCCAGACGAACATCAGGCAAGCCAGAGGCGGCAAGCACAACTGCAGCGAATAGTCGCGGCCATGGCAGGGAGCTGCAAGCGTCTCGACACCGCCGTGATTGCCCAGGTCCGAGCCGCCGTACCAGGCCGAATCGGTATTGATCAACTCGCGGTACCTGCCCGCCCTGGGCACGCCGACGCGGTAATCAAGGCGCGGCACCGGCGTGAAATTGCATGCAACCACGACCCACTGGTTGTCGTTGCGGCCGCGGCGCAGAAACGCGAGCACGCTCTGGTCAGGATTCTCGAAATCGAGCCATTCGAAGCCGCGCGGCTCGCAGTCGTATTGGTGCAGCGCCGGCAAGTCGCGGTAAGCGCGGTTGAGATCGGCCACCAGGCGCTGCACACCGTGGTTCAGCGGGTCGTTGAGCGCGTTCCAGTCGAGTTGCGCGTCGTGGTTCCACTCGGTTTCCTGGCCGAACTCGCCGCCCATGAACAGCAGTTTCTTGCCCGGGTGCGCCCACATGAAACCGAAATACAGCCGCAGGTTGGCAAAGCGCTGCCAGCGGTCGCCCGGCATTTTGCCGACCAGCGAGCGTTTGCCGTGCACCACTTCGTCATGCGACAGCGGCAGCACGAAGGCTTCATCGAAGGCGTACATCATGCCGAATGTCAGTGCATCGTGGTGATGGCGGCGGTGCACCGGGTCGCGCCGCATATAGCCGAGTGTGTCGTTCATCCAGCCCATGTTCCATTTGTAATGAAAACCCAGGCCGCCATCTTGCACCCTGCGCGTCACTCCCGCCCAGGCGGTGGACTCCTCGGCGATCACAACAGCGCCGGGACGCTCGGCGGCGACCAGTCGGTTAGTTTCGCGGATAAAAGCGACTGCGTCGAGGTTCTCGCGTCCGCCGCGGGCATTCGGCACCCACTGTCCGGGCGGCCGGCTGTAGTCCAGGTACAGCATGGATGCGACGGCATCGACCCGCAAGCC
>MEQV01000194.1:16680-26454 GCA_001770355.1 Betaproteobacteria bacterium RIFCSPLOWO2_02_FULL_62_17 | reverse complement strand
TCGAGCCAGAAGAGCGCATTGGCCGAGAGAAAATTGCATACTTCCCGGCGACCGAAGTTATAAATCAAGGTATTCCAGTCAGGGTGGACTCCCTGGCGCGGATCGGCGTGTTCATACAGGTGGGTGCCATCGAATTGCGCCAGCGCGTGCGCGTCGCCCGGGAAGTGTCCCGGCACCCAGTCGAGGAGAACGCCCAGCCCCTGGTCGTGGCAGCGCCGCACCAGCGCGGCGAATTCCCCGGGCGCGCCGTGGCGCGCCGTCGGCGCGTACAGTCCGGTCGGCTGGTAACCCCAGGAACCGTCGAACGGATGCTCCATGACCGGCAGGAACTCGAGATGGGTAAACCCCAGTTTCCGCACATACGGAAGAAGCTGGTCGGCAATCTCGCCCCAGGTGAGCATTCGTCCGCCTTCGCCGCGGCGCCATGAACCCGCATGCACCTCGTAAATCGATACCGGGTGCTCGCGTGCCGCGGAAGTGTCGAGCAGCCGCTTGCCCGAGTGCGCGCCGTCCCAATGCCGTGGCGACCCGTTCGTGGTCGGTCCGGTTACGATCGACCGGGTTACGATGGACCCAGTGGCCGGGCGCAACTCGGACGCGAATGCGAACGGGTCCGCCTTGAGCGGCAACAGTTTGCCCTCGGGCCCGAGCAGTTGGTATTTGTACAGCGCTCCTGGCGCCAGATCGGGCATGAATATCTCCCACACTCCGCATTCCCGCCGCAGGCGCATCGGATGGCGCCGGCCGTCCCAAAAATTGAAGTCGCCGACCACCGCGACGCGCCGCGCATTCGGCGCCCACAGCGCAAAGGAAACACCCTGGACGCCGAGCAGCGTCACCCCGTGCGCGCCGAGCTTTTCATACAATCGGGCGTGCTTGCCTTCGGCCAGCAGCCAGACGTCCATGTCGCCGAGGACGGCGGGAAACCGGTACGGGTCTTCGATTTCTACCGCCGCATCTTCCCCGGCGCTGCCCGCCGCGTCGTTCCAGGCAACCTTCAAGCGATAGGCAAAGCGCCTGCGACGGCGCGGCACCGGCCCCTCGAAGATGCCCGCGGGGTGTACGCTGGCCAACGCCGCCACCGCGCGCCCGGTGGCCGCGTCTACCACCCGGACCGCGCGCGCGCCGGGAAGCAGTGCCCGTACCCACAGATGTCCATCGTATTCGTGCATGCCGAGCAGCGCGAACGGATCGCCATGGTGGCCCGCGGCGAGCGCATCGATATCGGCAGGGGTCAGCATGCGCCGCTGGAAAGACGCTCAGAACGAAATCGGCGGCACGCGCCAGATGTCTTGGGCATACTCGCGGATCGCGCGGTCGCTGGAAAACCTTCCCATCGCGGCGACATTGAGGATCGCGGCGCGTGTCCAGGCGTCGCGGTCGGTGTACAGCGCATCGACCCGCTCCTGGGCAGCGACGTATTCGGCGTAATCGGCCAGCAACATGTAGTGGTCGCGGTAATCGAGCAGCGACTGCACGATCGGCAGGAAACGCCGCGGTTCGTCCGGCGAAAAGCGGCCGGAGCCGATCTGGTCCAGCACCTCTTTCAGTTGGGCATTCGACTCGTAGATCTCGCGTGATTGATATCCGGTGGCGCGCAGGCGCCGCACGTCGCCGGCGCGCAGGCCGAATATGAACATGTTTTCGGCGCCGACGGCTTCACGGATCTCGATGTTCGCGCCGTCCTCGGTACCTATGGTCAGCGCGCCGTTCAGCGCCAGCTTCATGTTTCCGGTGCCCGAGGCTTCGGTGCCGGCGAGGGAGATCTGCTGCGACAGGTCGGCAGCCGGAATGATGATCGTGGCCACCGATACGCCGTAGTTGGGCACGAATACGGCCTTCAGCTTGCCGTCTACGCGCGGGTCCTCGTTGATGGTCTTCGCGACGTCGTTGATCAGCTTGATGACCAGCTTGGCCATGGTGTAGGCGGAAGCCGACTTGCCGGCGAAGATCACGGTGCGCGGAATCCAGGGCCTGGACGGATCGGCGAGGATGCGGTTGAAGCGCGTGACCAAATGCAGCACATTGAGCAACTGGCGCTTGTATTCATGGAAGCGCTTGATCTGCACGTCATAGAGGGACTCGGGGCTGATGGCGATGCCGGTCTCGCGCATCACGTAATCGGCGAGATGGCGCTTGCTGGCGGTCTTGGCGTCGCGGAACGCGGCGGCAAATTCCGCGTCGCCGGCCAGGGATTTAAGTTTTTCGAGCTGTTCCAGGCGCGTGCGCCACTGCCCGCCGATGTGGCGGTCGACCAGGTGCGCGAGTCCGGGGTTGGCGAGCGCCAGCCAGCGCCGCGGCGTAATACCGTTGGTGATGTTGACGATACGCCCCGGAAACAGTTTGTCGAAATCGGCGAAGATCGTCTCGCGCAAGAGTTGCGTATGCAGCTTCGATACGCCGTTCACTTTGTGGCTGGCGAGCACCGACAGGTGAGCCATGCGCACGCGCCGCTCGTGGCCCTCGTCGATCAGCGATACGCGGCGCAGCAGTTCCGCGTCGCCGGGGTATTGGCTGCGCACCTGGTCGAGGAACTGCTCGTTGATATCGAAGATGATCTTCATATGGCGCGGCAACACCCGCTCCAGCATCGCCACCGGCCAGGTTTCCAGCGCTTCGGCCATCAGCGTGTGATTGGTATAGGAGAAGATGCGGGTGCATAGCCGCCAGGCAAGCGTCCAGGAGACCTGGTGGACATCGACGAGCAGGCGCATCAGTTCCGGCACCGCGAAGGCCGGGTGTGTGTCGTTCAGGTGTATCGCAAGCTTGTCGGCCAATTGTTCGACACCCTTGTGGACATCGAAATGGCGCCGCAGCATGTCCTGCAGCGAGGCACTGGCGAAAAAATATCCCTGCTGCAGACGCAGCTCGCGGCCGTGCTCGGTGCTGTCGTCGGGGTAGAGCACGCGCGAGACATTTTCCGAGGTGTTCTTGGCCTCAACGGCCGCGGTAAAGTTGCCCTGGTTGAACAGCGACAGGTCGAGCGCCTCGGTGGCGGTGGCCGACCACAGTCGCAGCGTATTCACGGCGGGCGTATCGAAGCCGGGCACGAAGGTGTCGTAGGCCATCGCCAGCACGTCGTCCGTGTCGATCCAGCGGGCGCTTTTGCCGTTGACTTCGACGCGGCCGCCGAACTGGATCGTGTACTTGATTTCGGGCCGCACGAACTCCCAGGGATTGCCCGCGACCAGCCAGTGGTCGGGGTATTCGACCTGGCGGCCCTCGTGCAGGCGCTGGGCGAACAAGCCGTACTCGTAGCGTATGCCGTAGCCCAGACCCGGTATTCCAAGGGTGGACATCGAGTCGAGAAAGCAGGCCGCGAGCCGGCCCAGGCCGCCATTGCCGAGTGCCGGATCGTGCTCCAGCGCCGCGAGTTCGTCGAGGTCGAGGCCGAGCTCGCGCAGCGCATCGTGGCATTCATCGTGCAGGCCGAGCGCCAGCAGTGCGTTTGACAGGGTCCTTCCCGGCAGGAACTCCATCGACAGGTAGCAGATGCGCTTTACGTTCTGCTTGTTCTGCCTTTGCACGGTGTCCATCCAGCGCTCCACCAGGCGGTCGCGCACCGCCATCGACAACGCCACCAGCCAGTCGCGCTTGGATGCCCCGACCGAATCCTTGCTGACCGTGTAGCGCAGGTGGTTCGCAATCGAGCGGCGCAGAGATTCGACGTCCGCGCCGATTTCTTCGGAATCAAAACTTCTGGCCTTGCTATCCATGCATGTCCGTCCGCTTAATAGTATCGCGCGTTCAGGTCCGCGGGCGCAGTTCACGATAGAGCTCCACATAGCGCCTGGCCGAGGGCGTCCAGCCGAAATCCTGGCGCATTGCCGTGCCAAGCAGACGCGACCACGTCGCCGGCTCGCGCCAGAGCGCGAACACACGTTCCAGCGCGCGGGATAGAGCGCTGGCGCTCGCCTCTTCGAAAACGAAACCGGTGGCGGTGCCCGCGGCGATGGCGCCGGCATCGGCGTCGCGCACGGTGTCGGCCAGGCCGCCGACGCGCCGCACCAGCGGCAGCGCTCCATAGGTCATGCCGTACATCTGCGTCAGCCCGCAGGGCTCGAAACGCGACGGCACGGCGATCACATCCGCGGCGGCGATGATCCGGTGTGCGAGCGCCTCGTCATATCCCAGGCGCACCGCCAATTGCCGCGGATGGCGCAACGCTGCTGCGCGAAACCTTTCGGCAATGGCAGCGTCTCCCGAGCCCAACAGCGCGAGCTGGCCGCCCGCAGCGATCAGCTCGGGCATCGCCCCGAGCAGCAAGTCCAGGCCTTTTTGCTGCGTAATGCGGCTTACTATGCCGAACAGCGGGCCGGGCGATTCCGGGCTTAGTCCGAGTTCAGCGCGCAACTTGGCCTTGCACACTGCCTTACCCGCGAAATTGACGGCGTCGAAGCGTGCCGCGATGTATTCATCGTCAGAGGGATTCCACTTGGCGCGGTCCACGCCGTTCAGAATGCCGGAAAGTTCTCCGGCACGCGAACTCAACAGGCCATCCAGGCCGAAACCGTGTTCAGCGGTCTGGATCTCGCGCGCGTAGGTCGGGCTGACGGTGGTGATGCGATCGGCGTAATGCAGTCCTGCCTTGACGAAATTGACCATGCCGTGGAACTCGACGCCGCGCACGCCGAAAAAGTCCGGCGGTAATCCCAGTGCCGGAAACACCGATCCCGGAAACTGCCCCTGAAAAGCCAGGTTGTGCACTGTAAATACGCTGCCGGGTCCGGCCACGCCGCGTGCCGCCAGATACGCGGGCGCGAGGCCGGCGTGCCAGTCGTGGCCGTGCACGATGTCGGGCCGCCATCCCCCGACGCTGCCGTCGGCGAAGCGCGCGGCGGCCCAACCAAGCAATGCGAAGCGCAGATGATTGTCGGGCCAGTCGCGGCCTTCTGCATCGCCGTAGGGGGTGCCTGCGCGCCCGTAAAATTGTGGCGCTTCGACCAGGTAGACCGGAACCCCGTTCAGGAGAGCGCGACTGACCGACACTTCGCCCAGGCCGAATGCCGGCCCCAGCGACACAGCGGGCCCGTGGTGCTCGGCCGCGTGCATGAACGCAGGAAATCCCGGCAGGAGCAGGCGTACATCGACACCCATGCCGGTCAGCGCCTGCGGCAGCGCGGCATTGACGTCGGCGAGCCCCCCGGTTTTGAGCGCAGGATAAACTTCGGTGCTGACGTAGAGGACCCGCATCATGCCCCGCTGGCGCGGCTGCGTCGCGACACGATGGCGCTTGCGCAGGTCATTCGGCCTGCGTGGCGGCCCCCTTCAAGCACGCGTTCGGGCCAGATGATCCAGCGCATCCTGCGTCACCAGAGTCACGCCCTGGTCGGTGCGGTAGAAGTGAGCCGCGTCCGCCGCGGCGTCCTCGCCTATCGTCATTCCTTCCGGTATGCGGCAGCCGCGGTCGACCACCACGTTTCTGAGCCGAGCATTGCGCCCGACCTCGACACCGGGAAGCAGCACCGCGCCTTCGACGCTGCAGTAGGAATTGACGCGGCACTTTGAGAACAGCACCGAGCGCGCCACGCGCGAACCGGAGATGATGCAACCGCCGGAGACGATCGAATCCACCGCCATGCCGCGGCGATCGTCGCGGTCGAACACGAACTTTGCCGGCGGCAGCTGTTCCTGGTAGGTCCAGATCGGCCAGTTGGTGTCGTACATGTCGAGGGCCGGCGTCGGCGTGGTCAGGTCGATATTGGCCGACCAGTAGGCGTCGACCGTGCCGACGTCGCGCCAATAGGGCGCCTCGGGATCGGCGCCGACGCAGGACAGTGAAAACGGATGCGCGCAGGCCACGCCCATCCGCACGGCTTCCGGAATGATGTCCCTGCCGAAGTCGTGGCTGGAGTTTACAATCGCGATGTCCCGCTCCAGAAGTCCGAGCAGGAAACCGGTGTTGAACACATAGATACCCATGCTGGCGAGCGAACGCTCCGGCTTGCCAGGCAGCGCCTGCGGATTGGCGGGCTTTTCGGCGAAATCCAGTATCCGGTGGGAGCGGTCGGCCGCCATCACGCCGAACGCCGGAGCTTCGGCTCGCGGCACTTCGATGCAGGCCACCGTGCACTGCGCGCCGCGCTCGACGTGAAATTGCAGCATGCGCGAATAGTCCATCTTGTAGACATGATCGCCGGCGAGCACCACGATATATTCCGTGTGGTGGTCGCGAATGATGCCGATGTTCTGCCACACCGCATCGGCGGTGCCGCGATACCACGACTCGTCCTCCTTTTGCTGCTGCGCAGGCAGAAGTTCGACGAATTCGTTCATCTCCCAGCGCAGATATCCCCAGCCTTTCTGCACATGCCGCAGCAGGCTGTTGGACTCGTACTGGGTGATGACGCCGATGCGGCGAACGCCCGAATTCACGCAATTGGACAATGCAAAATCGATGATGCGGAATTTGCCGCCGAAATAGACTGCCGGCTTCGCGCGCCTGGCGGTAAGCTCCTTGAGCCGCGCGCCGCGACCGCCCGCGAGCACCAGGGCCATGGCGCGGCGCGGTAGTTGCATCGCGGAGAATCTGTCCATTTTTGTCGAACGCTCGTTGCCCGCATCGCCGGTACAGGGCTTTCACCCGGAGGGTTCGACTTTACCGCAGTTCCGGCTGCGGCGAGCATTGCCGCGAAAGGTCGCGGGCGCGCCCCGGTGATCGCCGCGGGCAAAGCCGGTACACTTGCGTGGGCATGCCCCGGGCATGCACCAAGCAAAACCTTATCGCCGGGTGAATAGCAATGCATGTCGCCAAGGACCGTGTGGTGTCGCTCGATGTCGAGCTTTCCGATATCTGGGGCAATCTGATCGAGCATCCGCCCGAGCCGGTGCAGTACCTGCACGGCGAGTACGGCGACATTTTTCCGCTGGTCGAGGCCGCGCTAGAGGGCAAGACCCTGAAAGACCGCGTTGACGTGCGCCTTGAACCCGACGATGCCTACGGCGAATACGACGAAGAACTGCTGCGCGTGGAGTCTCTGGAGGAATTTCCCGAGGGGCTTGAAGTGGGCATGCGCATCGAAGGCAAGGTGGAGGGCGAGGAGGAGCCGGTTCTTTATACGATTACTGACATAGCGCAGGGCAAGGTGGTGCTCGACGGCAACCACCCGCTGGCCGGCATGGCGCTGCGGTTCGTGGCTACCGTCGTCGATGTGCGGCCGGCCACGCAGGCCGAGATCGATGGCGGGGCCGCCGACGATCCTTCCGCAGTCGTGGTACGTGCGTTGCCGTGAACAAAATTCAATCACGCGAGCGGTCAAAAGAACAACAAACAGGGGGCTGATGATGTCGGGAATGGTGGGAGTGCTGAGCTACGGCCTGGGGACCATGGCCGGTTTCGTCATCATCGCCACGCTGGTGGTGTTGTTCGTGAAGGACGTCACGCAAAAAAAGCACACGGTGCTGCGCAATTACCCGCTGATCGGGCGCCTGCGCTATTTCCTGGAAGAGATGGGCGAGTACTTCCGGCAGTACCTTTTCATGAACGACCGCGAGGAGATGCCGTTCAACCGCGCCGCGCGCGGCTGGGTGTACCGCCTGGCCAAGGACGAAGGCGGCGTGATAGGTTTTGGCTCCACCAACAACCAGAACGAACCCGGCTCCATCGTATTCGTCAACGCGCCGTACCCGGTGCTGGAGGAGGACCGGCTGCCGACCCCGCCGCTGATGATCGGTGAGGGCTACTGCAAGCAGCCCTTCGAGGCGCGCTCTGTTCTGAACATCAGCGGCATGAGTTTCGGCGCGATCTCCGAGCCGGCGGTGCGTGCGCTGTCGCGCGGTGCCGCCAGGGCGGGATGCTGGATGGACACCGGCGAGGGCGGCTTGTCGCCCTATCACCTGGAGGGCGGGTGCGATGTGATGATGCAGCTGGGCACCGCCAATTACGGTATTCGCGACTCGCGCGGCGAATTTTCTCCGGAGCGCGCGCGCGAAATCGCCGCCAATCCGAACGTGAAGGCCTTCGAGATCAAGTTGTCGCAGGGCGCCAAGCCCGGCAAGGGCGGGGTGCTGCCCGCGGCCAAGGTCACCCAGCAGATTGCGGCGATACGCGGCATTCCGGTGAATATCGACTCCATCAGTCCCAATCGGCACCGCGACATCGCCAATGCGGATCAGCTGCTGGACAAGATCGTGCGGGTGCGCGATATCACCGGCAAGCCGGTAGGCATCAAGACCGCCATCGGCGGCTGGCAGTTCATCAATGAACTTGCCGAAGCGGTCAATCGCCGCGGCCTGGAGCACGCGCCGGATTTCATCGCCATCGACGGTGGCGAGGGCGGTTCGGGCGCGGCCCCGCAGGCGTTGATGGACCACATGGCGTTGTCCATCATGGAGGCATTGCCGCGCGTGGTTGACGCCTTGATCGAGACCGGCTTGCGCGGTCGCGTGCGCGTCATTGCCGCGGGCCGCCTGGTGACCTCGGCGCGCGCCGCCTGGGCCTTGTGCGCGGGCGCCGACTTCGTCAACTCGGCGCGCGGCTTTATGTTCGCGTTGGGTTGCATTCAGTCGCTGCGCTGCCATCAGAACACCTGCCCCACCGGCGTCACCACCCACAACAAGCGCCTGCAGCGTGGCCTGGTGGTGGAGGAGAAATACCTGCGTGTGGCGAACTACGCCGTAAACATGTGCAAGGAGATCGACATGATCGCGCACTGCTGCGGCTGCCGCCATTCGCGCGAATTGCGCCGCGAGCACGTGCGCATCGTGCAAAGCGCGGGGCAGAGCACGGCGTTGAATATTTTTTACCCGTATCCGGATCCGAATTCGAAGCTGCGGAAAGCTGCGTAGTTTGTGTCCAGGGGCTGTAACAACGCCCCTTGAAGCAGAGTTTCGCGAACCCTTATTCCGTAGGAAACAATTGGAACCTCTCTTTCTGCACGGATGGTGTGTATCCGTGCAGAAAGAGAGGTTGGCACGCGCAGCGTGCAGACTTTGCCAAAGCCTGCACGGACGGTAAATCCGTCCGTGCGGATCGCCGTTTGCGCGCGGATGATGAAACTATCCGCGCGCAAACGACGATCTTTATATAAAACCTGCGTTCCGTATTGGCAATTCCAGTCGATTCGTGGCGACTCTGATGCCGCGATCTGCCTCAGGCGCGTTGCGCGCCAGGAATGCCGTTTTCGACTACAAAACTTGCCAGCGTGGAGCAGTTGGCATCGCGGCGTTGCACGGTTTCCATGGCGCGCAGATCCACCTGCAGTTTTTCCGGCGTGAGTTCCAGGCGGGTGTAGCCGCGGTGCTCGCTGGCGGCGAATTTCACCTGCGGATTATCCGGCAGCAGCCGGTTGAGGGCCTCCTGCGTGCCGGCCTGCGAGCTGATCGAGGTGCCCACGATTTCCGTGGCGAGCACCGGGGCTTTCGTATCATCGAAATCAGCCTTCAGATCGTTGACGAAGAACATGTGCACATCGCCGCCGAGCACCACCGGATTTGCGGTTTTGCGCGTGGCCATGTGTTCGAGCAGCGCGCGGCGTTCCGCCGGATAGCCATCCCAGGAATCGGTCCAGGCGTCGCGCCCGGGGCCGGGTCTTCGATCCAACTGTGCCATGACCGAATGCTGCGCGATCAGGTTCCAGCGGCCGCGGCTCGAAGCCAGGCCGGAGCGCAGCCAGGCAAGCTGCTCGGCCCCCAGCAGGGTTCTGTCCGGCGCGAGCAGCCCCTGGCATGACGCGGCATCGACGACATTCGATCCGCCGCGGCCGGCGCGCGGGCAGGCCTGCGGCGTGCGGTACTGCCGATCGTCGAGAACATTGATCGAGGCCAGCGTGCCCC
>MEQV01000194.1:11214-16653 GCA_001770355.1 Betaproteobacteria bacterium RIFCSPLOWO2_02_FULL_62_17 | reverse complement strand
GCGGCCCGAAAGGCAGCATGCGCCGCGGCACCGGCATGTGTTCGTACCAGGCTTTGTAGGCACCGGCGCGCCGCGCGAGGAACCAGGCCGGATCGTTGGCGGTTTCCGAGTGCTCGTTGGCGTAATCGTTGGCGACTTCGTGGTCATCCCAGGTGACGGCCCAGGGCGCGGCCGCGTGCGCGGCCTGAAGGTCGGGGTCTGTTTTATATAACGCATAGCGGCGCCGGTAGTCCTCCAGGGTCACCGCGTCGGGTGCTTCGTGCTTGCGCACATGGTTGCGCCCCCAGGAGGCTTCGTAGATGTAATCGCCGACAAATATCACCAGGTCGGGATCGTCCGCCGCCAGATGCCGATGGGCGCCGTAATAGCCCTGCTCATATTGCTGGCAGGAGGCCAGCGCCAGGCGCAGGCGGGCGGGGCGCGCGGCGGCGCCGGGAGCCGTGCGCAGGCGCCCGGCGGGACTTTCTACATCTCCGGCGCGAAAGCGGTACCAGTACTGGCGTGCGGGGGCGAGGCCTGCAAGCTCCACGTGCACCGAATGCGCCCAGTCGGCGGTTGCGTACTCGGTACCGGAGGCGGCGATTTTCGCGAAATCCTCGTCAGCTGCGACTTCCCATTGCACCGCGACCGGTTCGGGCCCCATGCCGCCCGCCGGGGCCTGCGGCAGCGGCGCGAGGCGTGTCCACAGCACCGCGCCGTTGGCGGCCGGGTAGCCCGATGCCACGCCCAGCGAAAACGGATTGGCCTGGAAGCGGGGCCGGGCAAGCGGCTGCGCCTTGGCGCGGGGCACGACCGCCGCCACGGCAAGGGCGGCCAATGCACGCAGCAACGCGCGTCGTTCTACACGGTTGGTGGGGTACATTTATTTCATTACAAAATACAAATTGTCGGAAAAGGCATGTAAATAATAGACAGAGACTAATAAAAGTAATCAATCACAGTGAAACGCCAAGCATGGCAATGTCGCCACGGCGGATCGGATCGGGATCCGCTTCAAGACCGCTTGCCGCTTGGCGGATTGTGTTCGCAAACGGATATTCACGCCTGTCCGTTTGCTTGCAGCTGCCTTGATAATCGCGCGCAAATTCCGTAACAATCTGTTTTTGCGTCAGCATTTATCCAGCTAGCTTTGCCTTGTTCTTGTCAGAATAGGGGTTTCCCCGGGCAGATCAGGCAGCGCGGCGCCAGGGGGCATGTCCGTGGTAAAAATTCCATGGCGATCAAATCCAAATCGGGAAAGTCCTGCTCTGATGCTGAATCCTGAATCCCCTCTTGGGCAATCCCGCAGCCGCGCCTGGATCTGGATCGTCCTGATCTGCCTGTCGCTCGCCGCCGGTGGCGCGTATTATTTTTTACGCCCGGGCGACACGCCGCAGCAGGATGCGAAAGGCGATCTCAGGAAAGGCGAGGGCAAAAAAGGCGGCAAGGGCGGTCCCGGCGGACAGGGCCGGCCCGCACCGGTGGTCGCGGTCGCCGCAAAGACCGGCGATGTGAACGTGTATTTGAACGGGCTCGGCTCGGTCAGCCCGCTAAACATCGTCACGGTGCGCAGTCGCGTGGATGGGCAGCTGATGCGCGTGCATTTCCGCGAGGGTCAATTGGTCAAGGCGGGGGAATTGCTCGCCGAGATCGATCCGCGACCCTTCGAGGTGCAGCTCAGCCAAGCCGAGGGGCAACTCGCCAGGGACGAAGCCCTGCTGAAGAATTCGCAGGCCGATCTCGAACGCTATCGCACGCTGTTCGAACAGGACTCGCTCGCGCGCCAGCAACTCGATACGCAGGCCTCGCTGGTGCGCCAGTACGAGGCGGTGCTCAAAGTGGATCGCGCCGCCATCGACAATGCGCGCCTGCAACTCGGCTATTCGCGCATCGTCGCGCCGCTCACGGGCAGGCTGGGCCTGCGCCAGATCGATCCCGGCAACGTGGTGCGCGCCGGCGACGCCAATGGTCTGGTGGTCATCGCCCAGCTTCAGCCCATCGGCACCGTGTTCACCGTCGCGGAGGACAATCTGCCGGCGGTGATGAAAAAGGTTCGCGCCGGCGAGCGCCTGCCGGTGGAGGCCTACGACCGCGGCGGCAGAACGCGCCTGGCCAGCGGCGCATTGCTGACGGTGGACAACCAGATCGATTCGGCCAGCGGCACGGTCAAGCTCAAGGCGCAGTTTGCCAATACCGACAACGCGCTGTTTCCGAACCAGTTCGTCAATGTGCGCATGCTGGTCGATGTGAAGCGCGGCGCAACCATCATCCCCGGCGCCGCGGTGCAACGCGGCACCCCCGGCACCTTCGTATACCTGGTCGCGGCCGACCGCAGCGTTTCGATCCGCAAGGTCGTGCTCGGGCCGGTCGATGGCGACAGCGTTGCAGTCGAAGGCCTGGCAGCGGGTGATCTGGTGGTGGTGGACGGGGCGGATCGCCTGCGCGAGGGCGCTACGGTCGAACTGGCCGGCGCAGCGGGTTCGGGCGCGCGCGGCGGCGCAGGCAAGGGCGGCGGCAAGGGTGGGAATTTCAAGGCAGGGGTATTGAAGGGTGACAAGGGCGGCGGCGGCAAGGGCCGCGAAGCACCTGGCGCTGAAGGCTCCCCGGCCGCGCCATGAGCCCCTCGCGTCCCTTCATACTGCGGCCGGTCGCCACATCGCTTCTGATGGTGGCGATCCTGCTCGCCGGCGCGGTGGCCTATCGGATATTGGCGCTTTCGGCGCTGCCGGAAGTGGATTACCCGACCATTCAGGTATCGACGTTTTACCCGGGCGCAAGTCCGGATGTGACCACGTCTTCCATCACCGCGCCGCTGGAGCGCCAGTTCGGGCAGATGCCTGGCCTGAACCAGATGTCCTCCACCAGCTCCGGCGGCGCCTCGGTCATCACGCTGCAGTTCAGCCTGGACCTTTCTCTTGATGTGGCGGAACAGGAAGTGCAGGCGGCCATCAATGCCGCGAGCAACCTCTTGCCCGGCGATCTTCCCGCGCCGCCGATCTACAGCAAGGTGAACCCCGCGGACACGCCGATTCTCACGCTCGCGGTGACCTCGGCCACCCTCGCGCTTCCGGTGGTGCAGAACCTGGTGGACACGCGCGTCGCGCAGAAGATCTCGCAGATACCCGGTGTGGGCCTGGTGAGTCTCTCAGGCGGACAACGGCCGGCGGTGCGCATCCGCGCCAACCCCAAGGCGCTGGCGGCCTACGGCCTGACGCTCGACGATCTGCGCATCGCCATAGGGGCCGCCAACGTCAACCAGGCCAAGGGCAGTTTCGACGGCCCGGCGCGTGCATCTACAATTGACGCCAACGATCAGCTCAAGTCGGCGGGCGACTACCGGGCGCTGATCATCGCCTACCGCAATGGCCGCCCCATCGGCCTTGCGGACGTGGCCGACGTGGTCGATGACGCGGAGAACGTGCGCCTGGCCGCCTGGGCCAACGAGACGCCGGCAATCATCGTCAACATCCAGCGCCAGCCGGGCGCCAACGTCATCGAGGTGGTCGATCGGGTGAAACAGTTGCTGCCGCGCCTGCAGGCCACGCTGCCCGGATCGGTGGACGTGAAACTGCTCACCGACCGCACCGTCACCATCCGCGCCTCGGTCGAGGATGTGAAGATCGAGCTGCTGCTGGCGGTGTTCCTGGTGGTGATGGTCATATTCCTGTTTCTGCGCAGCGCGCGCGCCACCGCGATCCCCAGCGTGGCGGTGCCGCTGTCGCTGGTGGGCACCTTCGGCGTCATGTACCTGGCCGGTTTCAGCATCAACAACCTCACGCTGATGGCGCTGACCATCGCCACCGGCTTTGTCGTCGACGACGCGATCGTGATGATCGAGAACATATCGCGCTACATCGAGGAGGGTGATCCGCCTCTCGAAGCGGCACTGAAGGGCTCGGAGCAAATCGGTTTTACCATCATCTCGCTGACCTTCTCGCTGATCGCCGTGCTGATTCCGCTGCTGTTCATGGGCGACGTGGTCGGGCGCCTGTTCCGCGAATTCGCGATCACGCTGGCGGTGGCGATCCTGATCTCGGCGGTGGTGTCGCTTACGCTCACGCCGATGATGTGCGCGAAGCTCCTGCACCACACGCCGGTGGCCAGGCAGGGGCGGATGTTTCGCGCCAGCGAGCGCGTGTTCAACGCCATAGTGGCGCGCTATGGCGCGATGCTCACCTGGGTGCTGGACCATGCCCTGGCCACGCTGCTGGTGGCACTGGGCACGCTGGCGCTGACCGTGCTCCTGTATGTGTTCATACCCAAAGGTTTCTTCCCGGTCCAGGACGCCGGCGTCATTCAGGGCATCTCCGAAGCGCCACAAACAGTGTCGTTCGCGGCGATGGCGGAGCGGCAACAGGCGCTGGCACGCGTGGTGCTCGAAGACCCGGCGGTGGAAAGTCTTTCATCCTTCATCGGCGTCGATGGCAGCAACGCGACGCTCAACAGCGGGCGCGTGCTGATCAACCTCAAGCCGCACGCTCAGCGCGACGTGTCCGCGGTGCAAGTGATACGGCGCCTGCAGGCACGCCTGGCGGGCCTGCAGGGCATCTCGCTTTACATGCAGCCGGTGCAGGACCTGACCATCGAGAATCGAGTCAGCCGCACGCAGTTCCAGATGAGCGTCGAGGACGCCAACTACGAAGAGCTGGTGCAGTGGGTGCCGCGCCTGACCGAGCGCCTGAGCAGGCTGCCGGAAATCGTCGACGTTGCCAGCGATCTGCAGGATCAGGGGGGACAGGCCTATGTCGAGATCGACCGCAACACGGCCAGTCGCCTGGGCGTGAGCACCGCCGCCATCGATAATGCGCTGTACAACGCCTTCGGCCAGCGGCTGATTTCGACCATCTTCACGCAGACCAGCCAGTACCGGGTGGTGCTCGAAGCTCAGTCCGAATACCAGCGGGGGCCCGCGGCGCTCAATGACCTGTTTGTCGCCTCAACGAGCGGCCCCCCGGTGCGCCTGTCGACGCTGGCGCGGGTGACCGAGCGCACCACGCCGCTCGCCATCAACCACCTGGGCCAGTTTCCGGCCGTGACCATTTCCTTCAATCTGGCGCCGGGGGCTTCTCTGGGGGACGCGGTGAAGGCGATAGGTGCCGCGCGGCAGGACATGGGCATGCCGGTGAGCCTGCAGACGCGTTTCCAGGGCGCGGCGCTCGCTTTCCAGGCTTCGCTGGACAATACGCTGCTGCTGTTCCTGGCGGCGATTGTCACCATGTACATCGTGCTCGGCGTGCTCTATGAGAGCTACGTGCACCCCATCACGATACTCTCGACACTGCCCTCGGCCGGCGTGGGCGCGCTGCTGGCGCTGATGCTCTACGGCAATGACCTGGGCATCATTGCCGTGATCGGCATCGTGCTGCTGATCGGCATTGTGTTGAAGAACGCGATCATGATGATCGACTTCGCCCTCGATGCGGAACGCACCCAGGGCAGGAGCCCGCGCGAGGCGATCTA
>MEQV01000194.1:4945-11147 GCA_001770355.1 Betaproteobacteria bacterium RIFCSPLOWO2_02_FULL_62_17 | reverse complement strand
CCGCTGATGCTGGGCACCGGCGTGGGCTCGGAGCTGCGCCATCCGCTGGGCATCACCATGGTAGGCGGCCTGATGCTGAGCCAGATACTCACCTTGTTCACCACGCCGGTGATCTACCTTGCATTTGATCGCCTCGCGCGGCGCGTCCGCGGCGAGGCGCTATCCGTTCAAACCGGCGAAGCTGCCAGCGGCGCGGAAGGGGCTGGCTCGTGAACCTGTCCGCGCCTTTTATCCGGCGCCCGGTGGCGACGACGCTGCTCACCTTGGGCGTGGCGCTTGCCGGCGTCGTTTCGTTCCAGCTGCTGCCGGTGGCGCCGCTTCCGCAGGTGGACTATCCGACCATCTCGGTGCAGGCGCGTCTGCCCGGCGCGAGTCCGGAAACCATGGCGGCCACGGTGGCAACGCCGCTGGAGCGGGCCCTCGGCCGTATCGCGGGAATCACCGAAATCACTTCGCAAAGCTCGCTGGGATCCTCGCGCGTGATTTTGCAGTTCAATCTCGATCGCGACATCGACGGCGCCGCGCGCGACGTGCAGGCGGCGATCAATGCCGCCAGAAGCATGTTGCCCACCGGCTTGCCGAACAATCCGACCTACCGCAAGGTCAATCCGGCGGAGTCGCCCATCCTGATCCTCGCGCTCACTTCGGAGTCGATGACCCAGGGGCAGATGTACGACGCGGCCTCGACCATCCTCGCGCAGAAGTTCGCGCAGGTGAAGGGCATCGGCCAGGTGAGCGTGGGGGGCAGCTCGCTGCCTGCGGTGCGCGTGGAACTCAACCCCGCGGCGCTGAACAAATACGGTGTCGGTTTCGAGGAGGTGCGCATCGCCATCGCCGCCACCAACGCCAACCGGCCCAAGGGCATGTTGGAGGACGGCGGGCGCAGTTGGCAGATCCATGCCAACGATCAGGCCAAGAAGGCCGCGGATTACCAGCCGCTGATCGTCAGCTTTCGCAACGGCGCGCCGGTCAAACTGACCGACCTGGGCGAAGTGGTGGATTCGGTCGAGGACCTGCGCAACGCCGGCTCGGTGGACGGGCGGCCCTCGGTGCTCATCATCCTCAACCGGCAGCCCGGCGCGAACATCATCGAGACCGCCGACCGCATCAAGGCTTTGTTGCCGCAGATGCGCGCGTCGATTCCCGCGGCGGTCAATCTGCGCGTGGCCCTGGACCGCACACCGACCATCCGCGCCTCGCTGCGCGAGGTCGAGCGCACCCTGATCATTTCCATGGTGCTGGTAATCCTGGTGGTGTTCGCGTTTCTGCGCAATGTGCGCGCGGCGCTGATCCCCAGCGTGGCGGTGCCGGTGTCGCTGCTGGGCACCTTCGCGGCGATGTACCTGCTCGGCTACAGCCTCAACAATCTCTCGCTGATGGCGCTCACCATCGCCACCGGCTTCGTGGTGGACGATGCCATCGTGGTGCTGGAGAACGTCACGCGCCATATCGAATCGGGCATGTCGCGCATGGAGGCGGCAATGCGCGGCGCGCGCGAGGTGGGATTCACGGTGCTCTCCATGAGCGTGTCGCTGATCGCGGTGTTCATTCCCATCCTGCTCATGGGCGGCATTGTCGGGCGCCTGTTCCGCGAGTTCGCCGTAACGCTGTCGGTGGCGATCCTGGTCTCGCTGGTGCTGTCGCTGACCACCACGCCGATGATGTGTGCGTACCTGCTGAAGTCCCATGGCGACCAGGCGGCCACGCGCGAAGCCAAGCGGCGGCGCGGCCTGTGGGCGTGGCTGGACCGCGTCGCCGACGCGGCGTTCAATGCAATGCACCATGGCTACGAAGCGTCGCTGACCTGGTCCCTGCGGCACAGCCGCATCATGCTGCTCCTGCTCGCGGCCACCATCGCGCTCAATATCTACCTGTACGTGATCGTGCCAAAGGGCTTTTTCCCGCAGCAGGACACCGGCAGGCTGAACGGATTCATCCAGGCCGACCAGAGCATTTCCTTTCAGGCGATGCGCCCGAAGCTGGCGCAATTCATCGAGATCGTGCGCCGCGACCCCGCGGTGGAGACGGTGATGGGCTTCACCGGGGGCGGGCAGCGCAATACCGGATTCATGTTCGTGTCGCTCAAGCCGCTGGCCGAACGCGGGGTGTCCGCGGAGCAGGTGATCGCGCGCCTGCGCGTGCAGCTGGCGCGCGTGCCGGGCGCCAATCTGTTCCTCAATGCCTTCCAGGACATCCGCGTCGGCGGACGCTCCGCCAATGCGCAGTACCAGTTCACGCTGCAGGCGGATGACCTGGACGAGTTGCGAACCTGGGAGCCGCGCATCCGCCAGGCCATCGCGCCGCTGCCCGAGCTGGCCGACGTCAACACCGACGCGCAGGACAAGGGCCTGCAGACTTCGCTGGTGATCGACCGGGAGGCGGCTTCGCGTCTTGGCATCACCCCGCGCATGATCGACACGGTGCTCAACAACGCCTTCGGCCAGCGCCAGGTGTCAACCATTTACAACCCGCTCAACCAGTACCGCGTGGTGATGGAGGCCGCGCCGCGGCACTGGCAGAGCCCGGAGTCGCTCAAGGATGTGTATGTGATCGCCCCGGGCGGCGCGCAGGTGCCGCTCGCGGCATTTGCGCGCTACGAGCCGACCAATACGCGCCTCGCGGTGAACCACCAGTCGCAGTTCGCTTCCTCGACGATATCCTTCAATCTTCCGCCGAACGTTTCGCTGTCCGAAGCCACGGACGCGATCACCCTGGCGATGCAGCGTCTTTCGGTTCCAAGCTCGATCATCGGCAACTTCCAGGGCACCGCGCGCGCGTTTCAGACCTCGCTCGCCAGCCAGCCCTGGCTGATCCTCACGGCGCTGCTCACCGTCTACATCGTGCTGGGGATGCTCTACGAGAGCACCATCCATCCGATCACTATTTTGTCGACGCTGCCTTCGGCGGGCATCGGCGCGCTGCTGGCCCTTCTCGCATCGGGCACCGAGTTCAGCATCATCGCCCTGATCGGCGTGATTCTGCTGATCGGCATCGTCAAGAAGAACGCCATCATGATGATCGACTTCGCGCTCGCGGCCGAGCGCACGCTGGGCCTGGCGCCGCGCGAAGCCATCTTTCATGCCTGCCTGCAGCGCTTCCGGCCGATCATGATGACCACCATGTGCGCGCTGCTGGGCGCGATTCCGCTCGCGCTCGCTTTCGGGGAGGGCACGGAAATGCGGCGGCCCCTGGGTATTGCCATCGTCGGCGGGCTGATCCTCTCCCAGATCCTGACCCTCTACACGACGCCGGTGGTGTACCTTTACCTCGACCGGCTGCGTCATCGGGCGCTGCGCGGCAAACGCGCGCGCCAGGCGGCAAAGGGGCCGGGCCCGCTGCCGGATTCCGCGGGATGACAAGCGTGGCCCGATCGAAGCGAAATCTCCTCAGCCTGTCTTTGCTGGTACTGCCGCTGGCAGGCTGCACTGTCGGACCCGACTATGTCAGGCCCGGCGTCGAAGTGCCTGAGGCATTCGGCGAAAGCCAGGGCTGGAAGCCGGCCGAGCCGCGCGATCACGAGGCACGTGGAAAATGGTGGGAGATGTTCGCCGACGCGGTGCTCAATGGTCTGCAGGAACAGGTGAACATCTCCAATCAGACGCTCATGCAGGCCGAGGCAAACTACCGCCAGGCGGCGGCGCTCATCCAGGCGGCCGACGCGGCGAACTACCCGACCTTGAGCGGTGCTCTGGGGGTTACGCGCTCGCGCACCTCCTCGACCACCGTCGCGGCGCCATCGGCCACGCCGACCTCGCGCGGCGTGGTGCGGAACGACTCGCTGCGCCTGGACGCCGCCTGGCTGCCGGATTTCTGGGGCCGCGTGCGGCGCTCGGTGGAAGCCAGCCTTGCCAATGCGCAGGCGAGCGCGGCGCTGGTTGAGACGGCGCGCCTGGCGGCGCAGGCGCAACTGGCGCAGAGTTATTTTCAACTGCGCGTGCTCGACGGCCAGCGCCGCCTGTACGAGCAGATCATCGCCGCCTTCGGGAAGGCGCTGCAGATCACGCAGAATCAATACAACGCCGGCGTCACCGCCAAAGCGGATGTGATCCAGGCGCAGGCGCAGCTGAAAACCATCCAGGCCCAGGCGATCGACCTGGGCGTGCAGCGTGCGCAGCTCGAGCACGCCATCGCGGTGCTGGTGGGCAAGCCGCCCGCGGCGTTTCACATCGCCCCGGCGGCGGTCAAGTTGTCACCGCCGCCCATTCCGCCGGTGCTGCCTTCCGCGCTGCTGGAGCGCCGCCCCGACATCGCCACCGCGGAGCGGCGCGTCGCCGCGGCCAACGCGCAGATCGGCGTCGCCAGGGCCGCCTTCTTTCCGAACGTCACGCTGCCGGCCAGCGTGGGCTTGCAGTCGGCGCGGCTCGCCGAATGGTTCACGCTGCCCAGCCGTTTCTGGTCGATCGGCCCGTCGCTGGTGGAAACCATCTTCGACGCCGGCTTGCGGCGCTCGCAGAGCGATCAGGCGATCGCCGCCTACGACGCCAGCGTCGCGGCATATCGACAGGCGGTGCTGGTCGCCTTCCAGCAGGTGGAGGACAACCTCGCGGCGCTGCGCATCCTGGCCGCGGAGGCCGCGGTGCAGGACGAGGCGGTCGCGGCTTCCAGCATGGCGCTGGAGCTGTCTTTGAACCAGTACCGCGCCGGGCTGATCAGCTTCCTGCCGGTGGTGGTGGCGCAGAACAACGCGCTGGCCAACCTCAGAACCCAATCTACGCTGCTCGGACTGCGCATGACCGCCAGCGTGCAACTGGTGGCGGCGCTGGGCGGGGACTGGAGCACGGTGGCTTTGCCTGCCGCGGAAAAACTACCCGCCGCTGCCGCGCGGACGCAGCGCCAGGCGCCCCAGTAGAGCGAGTGCCTGTTTGCCAATTGGTATGCCAATTATTGGATTTAAATAATCCATAGAGGGTTACCAGCGCTGGGCTACCCGCCCAGTACACGACGCGGATCAAGCTCAAAGCCGGGATATGTGAATGCGCCGGCGAGACGCTCGCAATCGCCTTCGGATACGCCGTGCGCGCGCATTACCGCGCGCCAGCGCGTAGCGACGGTATCGCGCAGGGTATCCATGATGCGCATGGCACCTTCGCGCGGGATGCGAAACTGCGCGCATTCGGAGGCGATGTTCTCGCGGTTGGCATAGCGATTGAAGCGTCCCGCCGTCATCGCGAGGTCGCGCTTTTCAAGGCTGGTAAGCGGATTGGGCATGAGGTCGTAGACGGGGGAGAGTTCCCATTCGCGCCCTGGCGCAATCATGGCGTGATTGCGCGGATGGTCGTCGGTATTCGAAATGAGCGCGTTAAATACGACGCGACGGTAGAGTTCAAGGAGGTCCTCGCTTGAACGCCGGCTGCGGCGCCGCACCTCGTCAGCGAGCAACAGATAGCTCCACCTGCCGCGCTCCGTGTGACTCTCTTCGGCGCCCAACATTGTGAGGCCGCTCACCATGCGGTGGCGAAGGTAGCCGCCGTCGATGCGCGCGCGGTCAAAGCGGCGCACCAGCACAACGCTGTGTCCCGCGACATCGACAATTTTCGCGTCCGACGCGCGCAGGCCACACTCGCGTGCGAGCGCCAGCATCGCTGCTTCCACGCGCGCGAAATTCCACTGGTCGCCGCGCGCCGAAAACTTGGTAAGCCAAAGGCCTTCCTCGTCCTCTACGCCGTTCTTTGGGCGGGCGCCGCCCATCGCAGTGTCCGGCTGCACCAACTCGGTGACTTGGGCCGCGAGTTCTTCACTGCGATGCGGGTCGAGGTCTTCTTCGTCCATGGCGTGAGCATAGGCGAGGAGTTTCGGAAGCTGCACGATGCGGTTAAACCGCGCTTGCGGCGCAGGGGGTGTCTTACCATGGCCAAACGACAGGGCGCCGGCGCGGTCCTCCGGAGAATTGAGGAGGTAATCGACCTCGCTCAGGTCGGTGCGCCCCATGTGGCGCTCAATGAGCCTGCGGCCCCACGAATCGGGTGAAGCGTCTCGCAAGCAGCCGAAGTTGCCGCGCAGCTTCGTTGTCTCGAATCGAGCAGGGGTGAGCGGAAGCTCAAACGGTTCGAGCGGCACCGCGTCCGCGCGCCCGAGGTACCTCGGGTTATAAACAAAGATGCCGGTGGGAACGCCGCTGCGGTTCTCAAGCTGATAGAAGGCGGCAGTGACAACTTCGAGCGTCCCCGGCAGCTGCAGATAAACGTAGGCCCGCGCCTTAGAA
>MEQV01000194.1:2614-4741 GCA_001770355.1 Betaproteobacteria bacterium RIFCSPLOWO2_02_FULL_62_17 | reverse complement strand
CCCGGCGCGCTCCGCGAGTTGGCGTATGGTCAGGCGCCGGCGCCGGCGGGCCAGACGTAGTCGCTGACCAAGCTCGCGGATGGCCGATTTCACAGCATAAGGGGCGCTTTCAGCCAAAACCAGTGGGCGGGGCATGTTGATACCGTTCTTAATGAAGATTAGAACGGTTTCAGCATGCCAAAATAAGGTTCTGGTGTCAATCTATAATACCTATTAAAACCGTTCTTAACCGAGTTTAGAACGGTTTCAGGCATCCCAGGCTGCGCTACGCCAGGGCCATTCACGTCTGTTGCTGCGCGACCGGCATTGACCGCCTCGCGCGAATTTCACGCCGCCTGCAGTCTCATGTGGCTGCCCTCGGGCACCAGTTGCAATTTGTGCTCGTGGTAGCCGGCGACTGCCGGCCGGTGCGCGATACTGACGATAGCGGTGTCGGGCAGCCGCTCGCGCAGCAGCCGGTACAGCCAGGCTTCGGTGTCCTCGTCCAGCGATGCCGTGGCTTCGTCGAGGAACAGGTAGTCCGGCCGGTTCAGAAGCGCGCGCGCCATTGCCAGGCGCTGCTGCTCGCCGCCGCTCAGCAGTTGCTGCCAATGCGCGCTCTCATCGAGGCGTACGGCAAATGGTTCCAGCCGGCAGTCGACCAGTGCTGTGCGAATGGTTTCATCGGTGAAATCGCCGCTTGCCGCCGGAAAGGAAACTGCATCGCGCAGGGTGCCGATGGGAATGTAGGGTTTCTGCGGCAGGAACAGGACCCTGGCATTGCTGGGAATGGCGACGCGTCCCTTGCCATAGGGCCAGATGCCGGCGATGGCGCGAAACAGCGTGCTCTTGCCGCTGCCCGAGGGGCCTGTCAGCAAAGTGCGTTGCCCGGGGGCAAATTCGAACTCACCGCCGGACAGAAGCATGCGCCCACCTGGGACGCTCAGTTCGATATCCCGGCCTTGCACGCTATGCGCTTGGGTCATTTCCGTCTGCACGCCGTCGTGCCGTTCGGCTTCGGCAGTCGCCTGGTCGAGCGCCGACTGGAAAGTGAGCAGCCGGTCGACACTCGCTTTCCAAGGGGCGAGCCTGCGGTAGCTGTCGACGAACCAGGACAGCGAGGTCTGCACCTGGCCGAAGGCGCTGGTAATCTGCATCAGTCCGCCCAGCGGCATTGCGCCGCTGAAATAGCGCGGCGCGGCCACAACATAGGGAAAGATGACAGCGACCTGATTGTAGCCGGCGGTGAAACCGGTGAGCCGCTTGGTGATGTTCATCAGCGACCACCAATTGAGCCGGATACGCTCGAAGTGTGACAACAGCGCTTCCTGCTCCGGCCCCTCGCCGCGGTAGAGCGCGACGCCTTCGGCATTTTCGCGCAGGCGCACCAGGTTGAAACGGAAGTCCGCCTCGTAGCGTTCCTTTTGGAAGTTGATCGGGATCAGTTGCCGGCCGACGAAATGAGCGAGTACGCTGCCTAGGATGGCATACAGGAGTGCCGCCCATACCAAGTAGCCGGGAATCTCGATGCCGAAAAGTTCCATCGAGCCCGACACGGACCACAGGATCACCACGAAAGACACCAGGGTCACTACTGACTGCAATAACCCCAGAGATAAATCCAGCGTGCCGTCGGTAAACAAGCGCAGGTCCTCGGCAATGCGCTGGTCGGGGTTGTCGGTGCCATGCGCATCCAGTTGCAGCCGGTAATAGACCTGCCGGTCCAGCCACTCGGCGAGGTATTGTCTGGTCAGCCACACGCGCCAGCGCATGGTGAGCATCTGCGTGAGGTAAAGCTTGTAGATTGACAACGCCAAAAATAATACCGCCAGAAACGTAAAAAAAAGCAGCAACACCATGAAGTCTTCCTGGTTCTTCTGCTCCAGTGAGTTGTAGAACTCGCGGTACCACTCGTTGAAGCGCACATCGACGTAGACCAGCGCCAAGGTCATGGCGATGATTGCGATGAGCAGCGCCCAGGCGCGGCCGCGCTCCTCGGATTTCCAGTAGGGACGCGCCAGCGCCCAGACCTTGCCGAGAAAAAACGATGCATCGATCAACAGGCGTGAAGGCATGAAAAACTCCGGAGGGTGTGCGTGACGATAGTCTCAGGGGCGTGGCCCCACCGACCGGGGCCCGTTACATTGG
>MEQV01000194.1:0-2578 GCA_001770355.1 Betaproteobacteria bacterium RIFCSPLOWO2_02_FULL_62_17 | reverse complement strand
CCGTGCTTTGCCGCGAGCGCGTCGCCCGCGGCGCCATGCAGCCATACCGCGGCGCAAAGACCTGTGAGCGGTTCGGCACCCTGGGCGATGAGGCTTGCCGCAATGCCGGTGAGCGCGTCGCCCATGCCGGCGCTTGCCATGCCCGGATGGCCGCTTGAATTTATCCACCAGCGCCCGTCGGGCGCGGCGATCACCGTGCCGTTGCCCTTCAGGGCCACCGCCGCCTTGAAGCGCCGCGAAATCCGCAGTGCCGCGGCGATGCGATCGGCCTGAATTTCTCGCGTATTGGTGGCGAGCAGGCGCGCGGCTTCAGCGGGGTGGGGGGTGAGCAGGGACGCGCAGGATCGCGCCGCGACCGCGGCCGCGAGCGCGGCGTCCGCGGCGATGAGATTGAGAGCATCGGCATCGAGGATAAGCGGGCAGGTGGCGCCAATGGCCGCGGCAAGCGAAGTCCCCGCAATGCCATCCTGCCCCATCCCCGGACCCGCTGCCACCACCGTCGCGGCCAAGGCGAGATCCTTGGCCCTGCGCAACATCAGCTCGGGTTGACCCGGATCGACCCGCGGGGCTGCCTCGTCGATCAACCCCACATGCACCCGCCCGGCGCCGCAATGCAGCGCGGCGCGCCCGGCGAGCAGCGCCGCGCCCACCATGCCGGCAGCGCCGCCCAGGATCGCCACATCGCCCGCGTTGCCTTTGTGAAAATTCCTGGCCCGGCGTGCCAAGGCGTCGCGCAGGATGGCGGCATCGAGCCGGCGGCCTTGCGGCGCGCACAGCGGCTCAACTTCGAGGCCGAGGGTGTCCACCGAGAGTTGGCCGCAATGGTCGGGCCCATCCAGGGTCAGCAGGCCCGGCTTGAGGGCGATGAAGGTCAGCGTGCGCGCGGCGCGCACCGCGCAACCCATCACCGCACCGGTATCGCTGTTGACGCCGGAGGGGATATCCAGGGCGAACACCGGCCGTCCCGACTGATTGATCGCCTCGACGGCAACCGCGTAACGGTCCTCGAGCGCGCGCGCAAGGCCGATGCCGAATAAACCGTCGACTATCAGGTCGTAATTGCGCGCGATGCCCGGTGCATCGGGGAGCTTGCCTGATTCGCGGCCGCCGGCCTCATGCCATTTGCGCAGCGCCTGTGCCGCATCGGCGGAGAACTTCCCCGCATCGCCAATAAATACAAGGTCGACGCGGTAAAACCACGCTTTGAGATGCGCGGCCAGCTCGAAGGCATCGCCGCCGTTGTTGCCGGGACCGGCGGCGACCAGCACCCGCCTGCCGCGCTCGCCGAGCATGGTCTGCACCTCTCTCGCGGCGGCCAGGCCGGCGCGTTCCATCAATCGGGGAGCGTCAGGCAATTTCAGCGCGAGCGCCTCCAGTGTCCGGATGCCGGCGGAAAAATAGATGGGAGCAAGGCTCATGCGCCAATCATACCGTGCCGCTCATGCGTCATGCCGGTGCCGGCGCGAACGCCCGTTGCCGCGCGTAATAGCGCTCCAGGCCCAGTTGCGCCAGGCCGCAGATGCCGATGGCGGCCGCAAGCGGAACGGAAGTGCCATCGAACCAGAGCGACAGGCCAAGTCCGAGCGCGGTGCCCCCGACCAGTTGAATGATCATCTGCAGCGCCGAGGCCAGGCCCGCGAGCCGGGGAAACGGGGAAAGCGCGGCCGCCGATGAGCTGGGGGTCAGCATGCCGTTGCTGAACATGAATATCGCCATGGGAATGACGATCGCGCCCGCTGACTGGATGCCGGCCAGGGCCAGGCCCGCCATCAGCACGCCGCCGGCCGCGGCGCACGCGGAGGCGATAGTCAGCATGCGCGGAATTCCCTGGCGCATTACGTGGCGCGTGCCGACTCTCGCGCCGGAGATATATCCGATCATGATGAGGGCAAGCAGCAGCGCGTATTCGCGCGGCGTGAAGCCCAGCACCGGTATCACCACCAGGGCCGAGTTGGTGATAAAAGCGAAAACGCCCATGCTCGAGCACACCCCGAGCAGGGTGGGCGCGAGATATTTTTTCTGTCCCAGCAGGTAGGCGTAGTTGCGCAGGATCGCCCCCAGGGCGAGGCTCTGCCGATTTTGCGGTGCGGTTTCCGGCAGTCGCGCGACCACCGCGGCGAGCAGCAGCAGGGCGAAAATCGTATGCATCCAGAATATTGCGCGCCAGCCTTCCCAGGTCACGAGCAGGCCACCCAACAGCGGCATCAGGATCGGCATGATCGCGAAGGCGAGGGTGACGCGCCCCAGCAGCCGCGCGGCCGCCTCGTTGGCGTGCAGGTCGCGCACGATGGCTCGTGCCAGCACCGGGCCGAACACCGCGGCGCAACCTTGCACGAAGCGCGCCGTGCAAAGGACCAGCAGCGATTCGGACAGGGCGCAGGCAAGCGACGCGGCAAAGAACACTGACAGCGCGGCGATCAGCATCGGGCGGCGGCCGAACCGGTCCGCGAGCGGTCCGGCGGCAATCTGGCCGGTGACGAAACCCATCATGATTCCGCCCAGGACCATTTGCACCTCACCGGCGCTGGCAGAAAAGCTTTGCTGGATGGCGGGCAGCGCCGGCAGCGTGCTATCGATC
>MEQV01000193.1:4897-5997 GCA_001770355.1 Betaproteobacteria bacterium RIFCSPLOWO2_02_FULL_62_17 | reverse complement strand
CACGGTGAAGGCGCTGTACGAATTGCAGCGCGTCCAGAAACGCTATGCGCTGGTCACCATGTGCATCGGCGGCGGGCAGGGGATCGCGGCGATATTCGAGCGGATGTGAATCCGACCTACTGCTGCTTGATAAACAGCTCGATCCCGCGCAACAGCATCTCCACCGCGATCGCGGTCAGCACCAGGCCCATCAGCCGCTCCAGCGCCATCAGCGTGCGTTCGCCGATGGCCCGCGCGATGCGGTCGGCGAATACCAGCGCCAGCGCGGCCACCGCCATGGCCACGCTTACCGCGACCACCCATTCGGCCATCCGCTCCGGCGCCCTTGAGGCAAGCAACACCACGGTGGCAATCGCCGTGGGGCCGGCAAGCGAGGGAATGGCCAGCGGCACGATGAAAGGTTCGCCCTGCGGCAGTTCGCCAAATGGCCCTTCGGGCGAGCGGAATACCATGCGCAGCGCGATGAGAAACAGGATCACGCCGCCGGCGATGTTGAGCGAGCGGTCGGAGACGCCGATCAGGGCCAGAACGCGCTCGCCGAAGAACACGAACACCAGCAGCACCCCGTAGGCGATCAGACATTCGCGCAGGATGACGCGCGTGCGCCGCGCCGGTTCCACCGTTTTCAGCAAGGTGGAAAACAGCGGGATGTTGCCGATGGGGTCAGTCACCAAGAGGAGAACGACCACAGCGGAGGCAAATGAGATATCCACTACTACCTTCCGGTCGGTAGCCGCGCGCGACGGCGCGGAACTACCGGATTCAAGCGGGAATGCTTATTCGTACCCCGGCGCCACATGTACGTCGATGACACAGACCTTGCCTTCGCGCACGTTTTTCAGGCCCTGCTCGATGGCCGGCTGCAGGTCCTTGAGGTCGATGATCGGACCGATGCCGACCGCGCCCTGGGCGCGCGCCATGCCGGCAAGGTCCACGTCCGGCCCGACAATGCGCTGTCCTATCCCTTTATTCTCCACCGGTCGGGTGCGGGCTCGCGCCACGTTGGCCTGGTGAACTTCGTCGTTGTAGTAACCGCGGTTGTTGGAGACGATCATGAGGCAGGGCATCTGGTAGCGCACCGCGGTCCAGACCGCGGTCAC
>MEQV01000193.1:4291-4868 GCA_001770355.1 Betaproteobacteria bacterium RIFCSPLOWO2_02_FULL_62_17 | reverse complement strand
TGCCAGCGCCGCACCCGCGGTGGTGCCCGGACCCGCGCCCAGTCCGCCGCCGCCGTCGCCGCCCAGGTAATCCAGCGGATGGCGGAAATGGCGGTAGCGCGAATTCCATCCGATCGGGTGGCGCGCGAGGCAAATGTCCATGCCTTCGGTGGCCTTGTTGAAGGCCTGCGCGATGTCATAGATTGCGATTTCCCTGGTCTCGGGCCGCTTGAGTGGCGGCTCTTTGGGCGCGGGCGCCGCTTCGGGGCGCGCCTTGACAGCCTCGAGCAGCGCCGCGACCGCGATATCCGGGTCGCACAGCAGTGTCACATCCGCCGGCGGCAGAATCTGATACTCCATGGTGGTGGCGCGATGGCTGTAGACGTCGCAGGATGCATTGATGACTTTGCCGGGCACCGTCGCTTCGCCGGTGGACTGCTTGAACAATCCGCCCATGTCCACCCAATCCAGCGACAGGATCACATCCGCCTCTTTCACCAATTGTGCCACGGCCGCGCTCGGGCGCATCGTCACCGGCCCTGCCGGGTGCAGGCGGTGATCGGTCGGGAAGGCGGCGCCGACGCGCGGGTCGGTGAGC
>MEQV01000193.1:289-4232 GCA_001770355.1 Betaproteobacteria bacterium RIFCSPLOWO2_02_FULL_62_17 | reverse complement strand
CGAGGCGCGTCCCGCAAGAATCAGCGGGCGCTTGGCATTTGACAGCAACTTCGCCGCTTCGCGAACCGCGTCGGCCGAGGGGGCGGGCGAGGCCGGAACGCCATAGCGTTTCACATCCGGCAACGGCGGCAGCGCGCCGAGCTTCTGTTCCTGCAGACCGACATCGAGATTGATATAGACCGGGCCCTGCGGCGCAGTCTGCGCGATCTGCGCGGCGCGCAGCAGCGCCTCGTAGGCGGCCGGCACGGAGGCCGGCTGGTTATCCCACTTGGTGAAATCGCGCACCAGGCTGGCCTGGTCGGCGCAAGTGTGGATCCACTCGATCCAAGGCCGGCGCTGCGTGGCATCCATCGGGCCGGTTGCACCGAGCATCAGGATCGGTACGCGCGCGCACCAGGCGTTGAAAATCGCCATGCTGGCGTGCAGCAGGCCGACGTTGCTGTGCAAGGCCACCGCCATCATTTTCCCTGACGCCTTGGCATAGCCATGCGCAATCGCCACGGCGCTTTCCTCGTGCAGGCACACCATCATCTTCGGATTGGCGTTGCCAAGGTAATTCACCAGGCTGTCATGGAAACCCTTGTAACTGGCGCCGGGATTGAGCGTGATATAGGGGATGTCCAGCGCCTTCAGCATGGCGGCGACCGCGTCGCTGCCCCAGGTCTCGGTGGGCGTGCCCGAATGGGTCGGTATTTCCAGCGCTGAGTCGCGCGGCAGGTCGTTGTTGGCGTTCATCGATTCCTCGATTGGATTCACTGCGTTGATAGGACGCGGCGGCACGTCTGCCATGGGTGCAACGTGGGCGCAACCGCGGAAAAGCCGCGCCAGTATAGTCATTCCCTGCCGGGCGCGCCGCACACGGTTGCGTTTTTCAGGTTCGGCTATCATGCGCCGGTTCGCGCCGGGATTTAGTCGTCGCGCATGCCCGTTATCGTTCCGGAGAGCATAGCAGTGGCCTTTGAAATTAAACCCGTCCGCCGCCTTGTCACCGGCGTCGATGCGTCAGGAAAATCCTTTTTTGCGGAGGACGCAGCGCCCAGGTCGGTGCGTTCGGTGCCCGAGCGTCCGGGCTATTACGCCCATGAAGTCTGGATAACACCCGGCGCGCCGATAAGACTGAGCGACGGCGACATGACCGGACAGGTGAAGACGGTGGCACCGGGCAACGGCGGCAGTATTTTGCGCGTCATAGATTTTCCGCCTGAGCCGAAAGATCCGGCCGAGTGCGAGCGCGGCATGAAGGCGACATTTGCCAAGCTCTACAAGGATGCGGACCACAAGCCGGAAAATTCGCCGCACCCGGGCATGCATGAGACCGAGACGCTGGACTACGCCATCATTCTTTCAGGTGAGATTGTCGCGGTCATGGACAAGGAAGAAAAATTGATGAAGACGGGGGATATTCTTATCCAACGCGGCACAAATCATGCCTGGGCGAATCGTTCCGACGCCCCCTGTCGCATTGCTTTTGTACTGATGGACGCCAAGCGTTAGATGAGACCGCCGTCGCATAAATCTCGCGCCGGCTGTAGGAAGCAGCGCGGCGAGCTTTTAGCCGCGCGATCTTATTTGAGACCGCCGTCGCATAAATCTCGCGCCGGCTGTAGGAAGCAGCGCGGCGAGCTTTTAGCCGCGCGGTCCTAACTGCGACCCACTTGATCATCAACGCGTTTCACAGGAGTCAAAAATCATGGCCAAGGAACTAGCGCCGGTCAGGCGGGTCGTCACCGCGATCAACGCAGCCGGAAAATCCTATTTCAGCGAGGATGGCCCGGCGCATATCAAGAGCAACAGTGCGAGGCCAGGGCTGCGTTCCTCGCATGTCTGGGCCACCAGCGCCATTCCCTGCCCGATCAGGGAGCCGGATCAGGCGGTGGGCGGCGTCAAGGGCATCATGCCGCCGAAGAACGGTTCGGTGCTGCATATCATCGATTACCCGCCCGATCCGAAAGATCCGGCGGAGCGCGAGCGCATCAGGGAGTACGTAAAAAGCCGGGGAACCAATCCCGAGCCGGGTGTGCGCCGCTTTCCCGATGGTCCGCATCCGGGCATGCACATCACCGACACCATCGATTACGCCATCGTCATGTCGGGCGAGATCTGGGCGATCATGGAAGAGGGCGAGACGCTCCTCAAGACCGGCGATGTGCTGATGCAGCGCGGCACCAGCCACGCGTGGAGCAATCGCACCGACGAATACTGCCGCGTCGCCTTCGTGCTGGTGGAAGCGAAACCTTGAAAAGGAGGGGCGATGCGTAATCGGGGTCAGAGTCACATTAATCCCAATGTGAAGTTTTATCGTGGGAGATTAATGTGACTCCGATTACGCCGCTGGAATTCGTTTCCTGCTTGAGTCCGGCCATGGCGCCGGCAGGCGGCGGGCTGGTGCTTGCGCGGGGCAAGACCGGCATGTTTGTGGTGGACATGCACTGCCACGCCTTGTCGCGGCGCGCTGATGCCCTGATCAGGCGGGAACACAAGGGCGCATTTCCCAATCCCATGGCGCATGCCGCGCCGGAAACGCGCCGCGTCGCCAAAGCGCAGGCCGCGCGGGTCGAGCCCGACCTCACCGATTTGAACCGGCGCCTCGCGGTGATGGACCGCATGGCGGTGGATATTCAGGTCTTGTCGCCTTCCCCCACGCACTATTACACCTGGACCGAAGCAGGGCTGGGCCGCGATGCCTGCCGTCTGCTCAACGACGACATCGCCGCCATGGCCGCGAGCAATCCGAAGCGCTTTGCCGCGATGGGCACGGTGCCGCTGCAGGACACGCCCATGGCGGTCGCGGAGCTGCGCCGCTGCGTGAAGGACCTTGGCATGCGCGGCGTCGAGATCAATTCGGATGTCGAAGGCGAGGAGTTGTCCAGCCCCAGGCTGGAACCGTTCTTTGCGGCGGCGGAAGAACTGGGGACGCTGGTGTTTCTGCATCCGACCGGCTTCCACCACGAGCGCTTCAATCAGCATTACTTCGGCAACGTGCTGGGCAATCCGCTCAACTCCAGCATTGCCGTCGCGCACCTTATTTTCGATGGCACACTCGACCGGCATCCCGGTCTGAAGCTGTGTGTCGCGCATGGCGGCGGTTATCTTGCCGCGTACCATGCGCGCATGGACCACGCGCACGGCGCGCGCGAGGATTGCTGCATGAGGATCAGCAGGAAGCCTTCCGAGTACCTGAAGCAACTTTACTTTGACACCATGGTGTTCGACCCCCAGGAGCTTGGCTATCTGGTGCGGCGCTATGGCGCCGAGAAAATATTGCTGGGCACCGATTTCCCGTTTGACATGGGCGAGGACGATCCGGTGGGGCTGGTGCTGGCGGTGCCGGGCCTTTCCGAGCAGCAACGTGCCGGCATTTGCGGACTCAATGCCGCCAGACTATTGGGAATCGAAGTGCCGCGGAAAAATTAATTGGAGTCACATTAATCTCGACGTGAATAATCATCAGCGGAATTAATGTGACTCCAATTAAATCAGGGAGACGAAAATGGTCAAAGAATTGTTGCCGATGCGCAGAGTGGTGTGCGAGATCAACAAGGAAGGCAAATCCGTCATCGTCGAGGACGGTCCGCCAAAGCACAATCGCACCGCGCCCGACCGGCCCGGTTTCCGCGTGTGCAACCTGTGGGCAACCTTCGGTACGCCGGCGCCGATTGGCGATCCGGACCGCAGTACCGAGATCAAGGGCATCCTGCCGCCTCCAGGGGGTACCGTTGTCAAGATCATCGACATGCCGCCGGAACCCAAGGACAAAGCGGAACGCGATCGCGTCCTCGGGCATGCGGTCGGGCCGCAGGCGCAGGAGAAGGGGCTGCGCCGCCGCCCCGAGAGCGGACATCCCGGATTTCACGAAACCGACAGCATCGATTACGCGGTGGTTCTGAAAGGCGAGGTCTATGCCATGGTCGATGACGGCGAGACCCTGCTGCGCGAGGGCGAT
>MEQV01000193.1:0-170 GCA_001770355.1 Betaproteobacteria bacterium RIFCSPLOWO2_02_FULL_62_17 | reverse complement strand
GGATACGACGCACGCGTCGTATCCCCCTTCGGGGGAAAGACAAGAACAGGGTAAGAGGGAGTCCCCTCTTACCCCGTTACCCCGATCTCCCCGAGCCCGTGGCGATCAGCTTCCTGCGTACTGTTGCAGTCGGGCGAGCACGCGCTTGCGGCCTGCAAGCGCCAGGACAT
>MEQV01000192.1:19196-19368 GCA_001770355.1 Betaproteobacteria bacterium RIFCSPLOWO2_02_FULL_62_17 | reverse complement strand
AGGATGGCCCGCTATTTCCGCAAACGCTCAAACGCGCTATCCAGCGCCTTCGAGGCCAGCGCGAGGAGTGCGCGCCGCTCCTGCAGCCACGCCTGGTCGGCGCTCAGTTGCGCCGCCTGTTCGCCCAGCATGCGTTTGACCTCCTCGGGCTGCGGGCCGCCCAGGCCAAGGC
>MEQV01000192.1:0-19100 GCA_001770355.1 Betaproteobacteria bacterium RIFCSPLOWO2_02_FULL_62_17 | reverse complement strand
CGGCATAGATGCGCAGCGCTTCCGCGTAGGGAATCTGCGCAGGCGCGAGACCGTTGCCGCGGCCGTAATTGACCAATTCGGAGGCGAAGTGATGGCCGGCGCGAAACGGCACGCCGGCGTCGCGCTGCAGTACGTCGGCCAATTCGGTGGTGGTCGAATAGTCCGCTTCGATCTCGGCACGCGCGCGCGCCGCATCGAGTTTGAGCGATCGCACCGCGAGATCGAGCATGTCGAAAAACTTTGCCACCGATTGCAGCGCAATCAGCGCTTCATTGCCGCGGTGTTCGAGCAGCCCGGTGCCGATGTTGTGCGCGACGAACAGGCAGGTTTGCGCCTGCCCGAGAACATTGCTTGCCAGGTGCCGCGCGGCCACCAGAACTATCGGGTTGCGCTTCTGCGGCATGATGGTGCTCGATCCGGTCAGCGCGCCTTCCTGAACCACGATCCACGGCGAGCGGTGGCGGTATTGGCTGAGGATGTCGTTGATGAATGCATCGCCGGTCAGTGCGCCCGAAGCGGCGATGCCCGCGACTTCGACGCTCAAATCGCAGGGTGCGACATGGTTCGCGTCCAGCGAATTCTCCACGACGCCATCGAAGCCCAGCAACTGCGCCAGGCGCGGCCGATCGATCGGGAAGCTCGAGGTGCCCAGCGCGCCCGCGCCCAGCGGCGAGAGATTCACACGCGCCCACGCCTCGCGCATGCGCGCCGCTTCGCGCTGCAGCGCCGCGGCGAACGCCGACAGGTAGTGGCCGAAGGTGCTGGGCTGGGCCTGCACATTGTGGGTGTAGGCGGGAATGAGATCGTCGCGGTGACGTTCGGCCAGAGCCAGCATCGCCTCGCGCAGCCGGGCGAGGCTGTCGAAGCTATCCAGGAACTGGTCGCGTATAAAGAGGCGATGAGTGGTGGCGAGCATGTCCTGGCGGCTGCGGCCGGAATGCACGCGCGTCACCTCCGCGCCGCCCGCTGCGACCAGCAGTTTTTCGATGATCATGTAATTGCCGGGACGCTCGGCGCCCGCTGCGGCGCTATCCTCGATGACCCGCGCAATCGCACCGGCGATGGTCCGGCCCAGCGCCGCGGGAACGATCTTCTTTTCAACCACCATCACCGCGGAGGCCTTGTTCATCTCGCCCATCCAGTGAAAAGCATCGTGTCCGGCCGAGGAAATGGTGATGGGCGCAATTTCGGTGCCCATCATGTAGAACTCGCTGCCTTGGGTGGTTTCGTGCATGGCGATTCGCGGCGACCGGCGTTTTAAAGCGCGCCCCTAGGCCGCGGCCTTCACCGCACCGCGCAGCATGGCGATGATCTCGTCGCTTGAGAGCACATCGCCATAGCAGCGCTGGAAGATCTTCAGTTCCGCATCGTGTGCCTCGCGTTGCGCTTCGGCGATGGCATCCTTCGCGATCAGCATGCGGTAGTTGAGTTCGGTGCCGCCGCGAATGGTGGTGGAGACGCAGATGCAGGTGGTCACGCCGCTCATCACGCAGGTGGTGACGCCGACATTGCGCAGGATGGTGTCGAGCTCGGTGTGGTGAAAGCCGCCGAAGCCCTTCTTGATCACGACGTGCTCGTCTTTTTGCGGGGCGAGGTCATCGACAATCCGGGCGCCCCAGCTTCCCTCGACCAGAAAATCATGCTTGGCGGCATGCGTGCCGGTGCGCCAGTAGGGAAAAGCCGCATCCGAATAGTCGGCCTTGAGTACATGCGCGATATAGATCACCGGGCGCCCCGCGCCGCGAAAAGCCTCGGCGAGTTTTCTCGCATTGGGGATGGTGGATGCCAGAAACGGCATGTCGATCTTTTTCTCCGGATTCGCGCGCGCGCGCCGGCCGAAGCCGCCATCGGCATGGAGAAAATCGTTTTGCATGTCGACGATGATGAGCGCTGCGCGGGTGATGTCGGGGCCTGCGGGATTCATGCTGATCTCCATCGGTTCGCTGTCGGCGCAGTGTAACGGCGGGAGAAGCCCGCGCGCAACACGCCGCGGCATTTCCGTTACTCTTGGATTTTCCCTGGAAATCCGCCATGCCATTGCCTACGCATCCGGTCCTACAGGACCCGAAAATCCAGGCCATCCTTGCCCAGGAATACGGGCGCATGTCCGATGCCGAGTTCGCGCGCCGTAAGCGGGTGCTTGGCGAAGTGCTGGCGAAGCACGGCTGTGACGCCGTCCTGCTTTGCGGCGAGCAGCGTGTGGGCAGCGGCGTGCATTGGGTCACCGGCTGGGCCACGACCACCGAAGCGATCGTGCTGTTTCAGCCGGGACGCCAGGAACTCATGTTCGTCGAGCATTACAACCATCTTCCCAACGCCCGCCGCATGGCCATCGGGGTCGAGGTGCGCTGGGCCGAGCGCAAGGGCCCCGCGCGCGCCATCGAGGAACTCAAAAAGCGCGGCGCAAAGCGCGTCGGTTTCATCGGCCTGCTGTCCTGGTCGAAAATGCGCGCGCTGACCGAGGCCGTCAATCTGGTGGACTTGAACGGCGAGTACGCGTGGCTGCGCATTCGCAAATCCGACGAGGAGATCGAATGGATGCGCATCGGCGCGGCGTTATCGGACTTGGGGCTGGAGGCGCTGGCACGCGGGGCGCAACCAGGCATGACCGAGCGCGAACTGGGCGCCCTGGTGGAGGCGGCCTATCAGCCGCTGGGCGGGGCCACCACCATCCACTTTATCGGCATCAATGACATGGCCCGGCCCACGCAATGCGTGCCGCCGCAGTTCCATTCCAGCCGAAAACTCAAGCGCGGCGACATGATGTTCGTCGAATTCACCGCGGCGTTCTGGGACGCCTCGGGCCAGGTGCTGCGCAGCTTTACCGTCGATGCCGACCCCACGCCGCTGTTCCGCGACCTGTACGCCACCGCGGAAAGCGCATTTGCCGCGATGACCGGGGCGCTGCGGGCGGGGGTCCACGTCCAGGAAATCGTCGATGCTTCCGCAGTGATCGAGGCCGCGGGTTTTTCGACCTACGACGACATCCTGCATGGTTTTGGCGGCGGTTATTGGGCGCCGGTGCTCGGCTCGAAAAGCCGGCCCTCCGGCCCGCTGCCCGACATGAAGTTAGAGGCCAATATGACCGTGGTGGTGCAGCCCAACGTAATCACCACCGATGAAAAGGCGGGAGTGCAGTTGGGCGAGATGGTGCGCATCACGCCCGGCGGATTCGAGCGCATGCATCACGCGCCGCGGGGGTTTTTAAGAATCGGCACATAAGGCGATAATTGGCATTACCCACCACTGAAAGTCACACGCATGAAACCCGTCAAGCACACCCTGGTGTTGGCTGCGGCTGCCGCCGCGGTCTCCACCTCGACGGCGGCTTTTTCCCAGGCCTATCCCGCCAAACCGATCCGCACTATCGTCACATTCGCCGGGGTCGGCGAGGCACTATGCCGCATGGTGGCGCAGAAGATGACCGAGAATCTGGGTTCGCCGGTTATTCTCGAGTCGCAGGCCGCCGCGGGCGGCGCAGTCGGGGCCGAGGCGGTGATGAAAGCCGCCCCCGATGGCTACACCGTCCTCGCCACCACGCCCGGCACGCACGTGATGCGCCAGTTCCTCACCAAGCAGATGACTTTCGACCCCATCAGGGATTTCACGCCCATCACGCTCGCCTGGGAAACCGTGGCGGTGATTGCCGTGCATCCCTCGCTGCCGGTGAATTCAATGCGCGAGCTGATCGATTACGCGAAGAAGTTTCCCGGCAAGATTTCCTATGGCACCTCGGGTATCGGCACTTCGCACCACATGGCCTCGGAGATGCTCAAACTTACCGCCGGTGTGAACATGGTGCACGTGCCCTACAAGACCGGCGCGCAGTCGTTTCAGGACGCCATCGCGGGGCAGATTCCAGTGCTCTATGGCGTCTACGCGCAGGTTAACTCCGCGGTTCAGGCAGGCAAGCTAAAGATCATCGCGCTGCAAAATGACCGGCGCTTCCCGCTTGCGCGCGATGTGCCGCCGATCAAGGACATTGTTGCCGGTTTCAACGGCCCGCCGTTCTGGACTTCCTATTACGGTCCGGCGAACCTGCCGCCGGCGCTGGTGCGGCGGCTGAACGCGGAAATCAACAAGGCGGCCGGCGCGCCCGAGGTGAAGGCCAAACTCGACGCGGCCGGATTTCTGGTGGTGGGCACCACCCCCGAGGAACTCTCGGCGATCAACAAGGCCGACATCGAGCGCGCGGGGCGTCTGGTGAAGGCGGCGGGCATACAGCCGGAGTAGTTGCGCGGGCGGCGGCGGCGGCGGCGGCAGGCGTACCATAACGGCAAAAGCAAACCGGAGAAAGTGCCCATGAGCGAATCCAATATTGACATCGAGGCCGCGAAACGCCTGACGGAGGACTTGTCGCGAACCCTCGCGCAGGCCGGCAGCGACAGCGACAAGCTGCGTGAATTGCGCGAGGAGGTCGATTCGCTGCGCGACATCCTCAACGGGCCTAATGCGCAGCATTTCTGGATCACCGACCGATTGCGCGCCATTGAGGCGATCTTCGAGCGCGCCGCGGTCGAGTTGCTCGCCGACGGCATCAAGGCGGGAAACTACGTGGCCGAGATGGGACGGATACTGGGCGTTCGCTGATCGCGCAGTCGAGTCGCATTTCCGCGGCCGCGGCCGGGCAAACTCCCGCTCTAGCCCGGCGTGGTGGCGTACTGCGCGGGCGCGGTAATCTCCAGGAATTCGTGGTCCTCGGAAAAATCCAGGACTTCGTGCTTCATGCCCGGCGGTTGCAGGATGACATCGCCGGCCTCGACTTCGAAGCGGCCCTCGCCCTCGAATTCGACCGTGGCGCGGCCGCGCAGCACATAGATCATCTGGAATTCCAGGGCGTGGCTGTGCCTGCCGGCAGGCTGCACCGAGCCTTTTTTCGCGCGCACCAGTTGGGCGTGAAACCTCCCATCGGTGGCCGCCTTCACCCCCAGATCGTGGTACTCGAAGAATCCGCGCAGGCCGAGAGCCTGATAGTTCGCCTTGTTGGCGAAGCTGATCGTGAGGCGCTGGCCATTGAGCGTGCGCGCCGATACGTATTGCTCCTCGTTGGCCATGCTGGTCTCCCCGTTGTAATTGCTTTAAACGCGCCCCGCCTCAGGCGAGCAGGCCGCGCGCTTCGCTGTTGAGCCGGCGGATGGTGGCGCCGATGGCAGCGGCGCTGCTGCCGCCGGCGATCAGCTCGCGCGACACATTGGGAAGGATGCGGCCTCTGGCGGGCGCCAGGCGCACGCGGCAATCCTCCATGGTCGCGCCCTGCGCGCCGATGCCCGGCGAGAGAATGAAGGAGCGCGGCAGGGCGGCGACCACCGCGCCGGCATCGGTGCAGGTCGCCCCGACCACCGCGCCGATCGGTCCGATCGGACCGGCGGACAAAGCGCGGTTGAAGTCGCTGATCGCAGCGCAGAGGGCTTCCCATACCCTGCGGCCATCGGCCATGCGCGCAGTCTGCAAGGCTTCGCCTTCCGGATTGGAGGAGCGGACCACGACAAAGATGCCGCAAGCATGCTTCGCGGCGAGTTCGAACGACGACTTGAGCGCCGCGACACCCAGGTAAGGAGACAAGGTGATCGCATCGACGCGGATGGGGCTGGAAGGATGAAAGTAGGCGTGCGCGTAGGCATCGGCGGTGGAATCGATATCACCGCGTTTCACATCGAGCAGCAGCGGAACTTCTTTCGCTCGCGCAAGCGCCGCGAGTTCCTCGATGGCCTTCATCCCCGCGCTGCCGAAGCGTTCGAAAAAGGCCGATTGCGGCTTGATCACGGCCAGTTCGTAATCCGCCGATCGCAGGATCAGTTTTCCGAATTCAAGGGCGCCCTCGGCGGAGTCGGGCAGGCCGCATTTGGCCAGCGTCGCGGCCGAGGGGTCGATGCCCGCGCACAGCGGGCCGTAACGGTTCATGCGTTGCGCTAGGCGCGTGGCGAAATCGCTCATTGCGGCGGATTCCCGTGGGAAATTTCTATCGGCGAAAACCTGCGCGCAGTCTATCAGGTGGCGGCGCGCTCACGAGCGCCGCGGCCGGCCTATCGATATTTCGCCGCGGTGATGAACATCGAAAAGGTTTCGCACCAGACCAGCACCGTATTGAACTTTTCCGGGTCTGCGCCGGCGCTCAGCGGCACGATGAAATTGTCAAAGGTCTTGATATCGCCGACCCGCAGCGCGGACGCCTTGAGCTTGAGAAACGCATCCCTGGAATCCACGAACTCGGGCACCAGATACAGTTTGTAGTCCGGGCCGGGGGCGAGCCTTCCCATGTGCGAAATAACCTCTTTGCTCAGCGACACCGTGCCCTCGCCCCAATGCAACAGGTCGCTGCCTTTCAGGTCACGCCGGAATTCGCCCTTGAACCGCGCCTGCCCCTGAAGCGATTGCACTTCGGTGCTCGCGGGGCCCGCGGGGGCGATCAGGATGGGCAGGACGTAGATGCCCGCGGCGAAACCGATCGCGATAGCCGCGGCGTGACTCAGGCATGACAGGACGATTTTCCTCATGGCGATCTCCTCGACATTGCCGGCGCCACGCGCGCCGGCACCCCCACGGGCATCGGGCGGATCAGCGCGCCTCGAAGCGCGTGGAATACACCACCATCTCCTGGTCGGCGCGCAACGCCGGAATGCCGCTGCCGGGCGGGCTGTAGATAAACGTGCCTTCGCTCACTTCGCGCCCGCCGCAGTCGCCTTTGCCTGCGAACACCACCCACATGCGATGGTCCTGCGCCCGGCCTCCAGAAAACGTGGTGCCTGCGCCAACCCGAAGCATCTCGATATCCGGACCGCCGGCGTTAAAGCGGGCCAGCGTTTTCACCATCACGCCGGCATTGTGCTTCGATGGGATCCAGGGAAATCGCTCGGTATGAAACTGGATCGGGACCCGATAGCGCGCCGGCGGGTATTGCGCCGGGCCACCCTGCACTTGTTCCAGCAAGGCTTCGAAGCTGTCCTGTTTGCGCCCGTCGGCCCAGATGAATTGCCCGCTGGCGCGGTCCATTTCGCCGCGGCCCTGCAACTTTTCCCCCGCCACCGCGCATTCGGCGTCGGTGGGAAAGCAGCCCCACGACGGGCCCTGGGTCTGGATGGTGCAGCTGGCGAGCTCTTCGCTGAGTGATTCCGTCGGTCCGTAGAAAACGCCCTCGGGAAAATAGGCGAAGTCGCCGCTTCCCAGGCGCATCGGCCCGTATTTGGTCTTGCCCTCGATGACGAAGCGCAACTGGTCGAAGGTATGGCGGTGCGGCGGCGAGTAGTAGTTGTCCTGCTTGCGGCGGCTGTAGCCGCAGCGGAAGCGCCGGCCGTCGCGCGGGTCCTCGAACTCGGCGGTGCGCAGCACCGTCTGCCGGTGCGCGGTGACCACCGGCTTGATTTCCAGCACATTGACGATTTCGATGGCAGGTACCGCTTGGTCGCCCGGGGAATTCATGGCCGTCGCTCTCCTTGCCTTGGTACGCGGAAATATAACAGAGCGGCGCGGGTTGGCCCAGGCTTGGAAATTCCGCGGCGCGCGTGTAGATTGCTTGTCTGCCGAATTGACTGAGGAGATTCGACCATGCCGACCCGAGCCGGAATCATCATGCCCATAGCGGCTTTCGCAATGGCTGCGCTGCCGCCGGCCGCGTTGCCGCAGTCCTATCCCGTCAGGCACATCACGCTCTTGAGCGGCGCCTCCGTCGGCAGCGCCGGCGACACCGGCATGCGTGTTGTCACCGCGCGCATGTCCGAGACCATCGGCCAGCCGATCGTGGTCGAGGCGCGGCGCGGCGCCGGCGGCCTGGAGGCCTATGCCGCGAACGCCAAGGCCGCGCCCAATGGCTACACACTGATGTTCGCCAATGCCGGTATCGTTACCAACCAGTATCTGCGCAAAGGCTGGCCGATCGATGTGCAGAAGGACTACACCCCGGTGGTGCAGTTGTTCAGCTCACCCTATTTTCTCGCCGCGGCGACCAGCGTGCCGGCCAGCAACATGCAGGAACTGATCGACTACGCCAGGCAGAATCCGGGCAAGCTCACCTATGCCACCACGGGCATCGGCTCGGGCGCGCATCTGCAGGGCGAGTCGATCAACATGTCCGCCGGCACGCAGATGCTGCATGTGCCCTATGCGGGCAATAATTCGATGATGGCGGTGAACGATCTCATTAGCGGGCGTGTCGATTTGTACCTTGCCGATCTGAACAGCTTCCGGCAGCACGCGGCGGCGGGCAAGCTCAAGCTCATCGCCTTTGTCGACAAGACCCGCAGCCGGCTGCGCCCGGATATAGGCACGATCAATGAAGTGTTGCCCGATGCCTACAACCTGGTCGTCTGGTGGGGATTGCTGGGTCCGGCCAATCTGCCGCGGCCGCTGGTCGATCGCATCAATGCGGAGTCCGGCAAGGCGCTTTCCGATCAGGCACTGACCTCGAAGATGAGCACGCTCACCGTGATCACCCCCAGCTCCAGCGCGCCCGAGGATTTCGCGCGCCAGATCAGGAGCGACGTCGAGAGCGTCGGCAAGGTGGTGAACGCGCTGGGATTGAAGCCGGAGTGATTGCGCCTTATATCAATATTGGATAAATTGTTCTGCGTGAGGCACGCAGGCTATTCCCTGCCAGCTATTGTTTTGATTTCAGCAAGCGATGGCACGGTCAGGCCGTAGGCCGGAAGTGCTTCGCGGATGAATCTCAGGAACGGCGACCCGCTGCCAAATGTCGGGCGCCTGCCGAAATGTTGCTGGAAGTGGTTTGCCAGCGTGATGATCGCCAGCGAGGACGCCGGTGATTTTTCGACGGCCCTGTCGGCGCGTTTTTTCTCCGGCAGACAGAACTCCGCAGCCTGTTGCAGGCGTTCCAGGGTTCGCATCGGGCTGCCCAGCGTTTCGCCGCTGACGTGGTCCAGATGCAACCAGGCATCCCTCAGCACCATGGTGGCTGTTTCGCTTGTCTCGGCGGACTTGATCGCCTGAATAAGGCGCGCGGTCAGGCTTCCAACGCGACTTATGGCAAGGTACTCGGCTTTGGGCAGCGCGGGTCGCCGAACGCTGTGCGCCCCTTGAAATTCATGCAGCGTGCGCAGCGCGTCTTTCATGAACTCCGCTTTCCTGTCCTCAGCCAGGCTGCCCAACGCGCGCATCAAGTATGCGGGTGAGGAGTCGTTCATTTCCGGCCCTTCAGTTGAAATTTTTTCAGAGCCCGAGCAGCGAGCGCGCGAGGATGCCGGTCTGGATCTCGGAGGTGCCGCCGAGGATGGTGTAGGCGCGATAGTTGAGGTAACGCGGCATCACCGCGAGCAGTTGTTCCTCGTACGCGGGGAGTTGCAGCGTCTCGTAGAGCGGCCGCGCGGCTATCCAGCGAAGCGCATCGATGCCCAGCGCATCCATGGCGAGTTCCGCGAGCTGCTGGCGGATCTGGCTCCAGCGCAGCTTGAGCAGCGAAGAGAGCGGCCCCGGGTTGGCGCCGGTCTGCAATGCCGAAACCGCCGAAAGTTCGATCATCTCCATCGCATCCACATCGGTGCCGAGTTCGCCGAAGCGCGCGGCGATATCCGCATCGCCAGGGCATTTTTCGCCGATGAGCGTCGCGAGCCTCGCGAACTGGGCGCGCACGCGCCCCGCAACCGGATTTCCGCCGCGCTCAAACTCGAGCAGGTATTTGGCGACCTCCCAGCCCTTGTCCTCCTCGCCGACGCGACCCGCGACCGGCGCGCGGACGTTGTCGAAGAACACCTCGTTGAATTCGTGATCGCCGCCGTTGCCGATGATCGGGCGCACGGTGATGCCGGGCAGATCCATATCCATCAGGAGAAAGCTGATGCCCTCCTGCTTTTTGCCTTCGGTAGAAGTGCGAACCAGCGCAAAGATGCGGTTCGATTTATGCGCATGGGTGGTCCAGATCTTCTGCCCGTTGATGACGTAATGCTCGCCTTCGCGGACGGCGCGCGTCCTCAGCGAGGCCAAATCGGAACCCGAACCGGGCTCGGAATAGCCCTGTGCCCAGCAGTCGTCTCCGGAGGCGATGCGCGGCAGGTATTGTTGCTTCTGCTCCTCGGTGCCGAAATGCATGATCACCGGCCCGACCATGTTCGAGCCCGCGCCGTTGTGGATAGGCGCCCCGGCGCGCGCGCACTCCGCCTCAAAGAGGTATCGCTGCACCGGCGTCCAGCCGCTGCCGCCGTATTTCACGGGCCAGTGCGGCACCGACCAGCCCTTGCGATGCAGCGCGCGGTGAAATCCGATCGCCACTTCCGGATCGTTGATGAAGCCGGTCGTCAGCGCCGCGGCACGGCGCGTCTCCGGGATGAGGTTCTCGTCGAGAAAACGGCGGACTTCGTCGCGGAACTCAAGGTCTGTAGGGCTCAGATGAAGGTCCATGTTTTTATAGTCCTGCCGGGTCGTACAACAGCCCGGGCGCGGCAATGGCGGGGTCCGCAATGATCGCCGCGTAGCGGCGCAGGTGCTCGCGCGTCGTGCCGAACAGCGTCTCGTAGGCGAGCAGCCGCTTGGCATAGGCGCCCAGCGACAATTCGTTGGTGGTGCCGATCGCGCCATGGAGCTGGATGGCCGCCTGATGCACCGAGCGGGCGCAGCGGCCGATTTTCGCCTTGGCGCCCGACACGGCGCGCGCGCGCTGCGCGACCGGGCCGGCGAGGCTCAGCGTGGCAAACAGGCAGGAGGCGCGTGCCTCTTCTTCGCGCACTTTCATGTCGACCATGCGGTGCTGCAGCGCCTGGAACCTGGCGATCGGCTGGCCGAATTGCACGCGCGTCTTGGTGTACTCGACGGTGGTGGCGACCATGGCATTCATCGCCCCCACCGCGTCCGCCGAGAGCGCGGCAATGGCGCTATCGATCACCCGGGCTATCGCACTCGCGGCATCCTCGTTGGCGCCGAGCAAGGCCGATGCGGGCACGACTATATCGCCGAAATCCAAATCCGCTGCGCGTGCGCCATGGACCATCGGGTAAGCCCGGATGGCGAGGCCGGGCGTCGACTTGGGCAGCACGAACACACCGGCGGTGTCTTTGCCCAATGCGGCCGATACCAGCACCTGGTCCGCGCCCGGCGCGCCGAGAACCGCTTTTTTCGCACCCGACAGGACATAGTTCGAGCCGCTGCGCTTTGCCATGACAGGAGCGGTTCCGTCATCGTGGGCAAAAGCGAGCTGCAGGCTGCCTTCGATCAACGGCAGAAGCAGGGACTCGCGCTGATTCTGCGAACCCAGGGCCGAGACCAGTCCGCCGCCCAGGATCACGGTCGCAAGGTAGGGCTCGATGACCAGGGACCTGCCGAACGCTTCCATCAGGATGGCGACCTCGATCGCCCCGCCGCCAAACCCGCCCTGGTCTTCCGCAAACGGCAGTCCGAGCCAGCCAAGCCTGGCGAATTCGGCCCAGATCGCGGCACTCCAGCCCGACTCGCCGCCGCTGATCTTCTGGAAAGTCGAATAGTCGTAGTGCGCCGCGAGAAATTTCCCGGCGCTTTCGCGCAACAGGTTTTGCTCGGTCGTGTATTGCAGGTTCATGCAGCTCGTCCTCGAAGATCCCGTCCGACGCCGGGTATTTCAGGCAGCGGCCACCACATCCAGTTCCATGCTGCCGATTTTGTCGATGGTGCCGTGCAGCCTGTCTCCCGGGGCGAGCCTGGAGACGCCCGCCGGCGTGCCGGTGGTGATGAGATCTCCGGGGCGCAGCGTCAGCACCGAGGTCAAAAAGCGGATGTGCTGGCGCAGGTTGCAGATCATGTCGCCGGTGTGCGCGGTCATCACTTCCTTGCCGTTTTGCCGCACGCGGATGTTGAGATCCTGCGGGTCGGCGATTTCGTCGCGGCTGACGATCCAGGGGCCGAGCGCGGAAAACGAATCAAACCCCTTCCTGATATTGCGCGTGTTGTGCTTGCCGATGCCCCAAGGGTCGCGCTGGCTGATGTCCCAGCAGATGGTGTAGCCGAAAATGATGTCGTGGGCATTGTCTTCGCTGATGTTTTTCGAACGCTTGCCGATCACCGCGCACAGCTCGCATTCGAAATCGACGTGCTTGGATATCTTCGGCAGCACGATCGGGCCGCCGGGACCCACGATCGAGGAGGTGGGTTTGAGGAAGAACTCGGCCATCAGTTCGTCCGGTGACATCTCGGTACGGCTATAGGTGCCCACGCGCCCGATCATCTCCGCCTGGTGCGCTTTGTAGTTGGCCGCCGCCGCCCAAAGCGATGGCGGATTGGTGATCGGCGCCAGCAGCTTCGCTGAAGCCAGCGGCAGCGATGCCCCCGAAGAGGACGCTTCGCGCGCCACCTGCATGGCGGCCGAATTGTTCGCCAAGGCCTCGATCACATCGGCCATGGTGTATCCGGCGCGAACATGGTTGGCTTTCACCAGCGCGTCGCCGATGTTGTAGACCTTGTCGCCGACCACGGCGCCCGCCTGATTGGCGTTGTAATGACAAATCTTCATGCTTGCTCCTCGATTTCGCAGGGGATGGAATCGGACGCGATCTTAACCGATAGCGCCTGACGCAGCCGGCGCATTCTTGCTCTTTGGGTGGCAAGCCGCTAGCCTTGAAAATAGGGGACGTACCACGGTTTCCGTTTCCTAAACCGTGGTACGTCCCCTATTTACTTAAGGAGGAAGGCATCATGGCCACACGCAAGCGTTCGCAATCACGCAATACGGCAAAGGAGGTGCCCATGCAGGCGCACGGCGGCCCCGTGACGCGCCGCTGGATCGAGCAGCGCTGGACCCTGGACAACACCATCCGCGCCGTGGGCATGGACTGGGATCAGCCGCGCTCGATCTACCTTTCCGCGCCGATAGGCATGGAAGCGAACGCCGATTTCGCCGGCATCCGCCAGCGCATCACCAAGCTCGCCGATGCGTCGCCGGTGTTTGAATCGGTGGCCAAGCGCCGCGAAGCCAAGGCGCTGGCCGCCGAGCGCAACGGCGACATGATCACCGCGCGCGACAACTTCTTCATGGCCTCGGTGCACTGGGGCGCGGCGCAATGGCCGATCGACGAGAACGACATGCAGAACCTGTTCTACAACACCAAGAAGCGCGAGTGCTACACGCGCTATGCCAATCTGGCCGGGCGCCGCATCGAAGCGGTGTCCATTGCGGTACCCGGCGGAAAGATACCCGCGTGGTTCCATCTGCCGCCCCACTACCGCGGCGGGCGCATTCCGGTGGTGATCGCGGTGCCGGGGATGGACAGCTTCAAGGAGATCAGCGTTGCACTGAACGGCGACCGCTGGTTGTCGCGCGGCATGGCGGTGCTTGCCATCGACGGTCCGGGGCAGTACGAGAGCGCGGTGCTCGGTGTGCACGTCAGCATGGAAGCCTGGATGGCCACCGGGCGTGCCTGCGTCGAGTGGCTGCTTAAGCGGCGCGAAGTCGACCCGGAGCGCATCGGCATCAACGGACTTTCCTTCGGCACTTTCTTCGCCACCATCGCCGCGGCGCACGAGCCGCGCATTCGCGCCGTGGCCGCGACCTCGGTGTGCCATGAGCCCGGTTTTCATTCGATTTTCGAGGAAGCCTCGCCAACCTTCAAGATGCGCTTCATGTACATGTCGGGCTATACCGACGAGGCCGAGTTCGACGCGTTCCGCCAGACGCTCACCTGGGAAGGGCATGCGCAAAAGATCCGCGCGCCCTACCTGTGCCTCGCCGGCGAGTGGGATGAACTGAGCCCCTTGAAGCACACCGAAGCGCTGATGCGCGCGCTGCGCGGCAAAAAACGCCTGGTCATTTATCAGGAGTCCAGGCACTCGGTGGGCAATGTGCCCGCGGCCAATCTCGGACCGTTTCCGCCGACGCTGGTGGCCGACTGGATGGCGGTGACCTTGAACGGCAAGTCGTTCCAGAGCGAGCGCTGGGTGGTGCAGCCCAATGGCAACATTATCAAGGGGCCGTTCAAATAGACCGGGGCTTCGCCCCTTTTCCCCGCAACACGGGGGAATGCAAAGTCCCTCCAATTGGCAATTTTGGAAGCGACGCTGAACACCCGCATTCCGCCCGTTTATCAAGGGGATGGAGGGGGCGCTGGTCTATAATCAGGGCTTTTCAAAGCCTGGCTGACGCGAATGTCCACGCAGCTTTTTGCCCTCGGCATGAATCACCAGAGCGCGCCGCTCGCGTTGCGCGAGCGCGTGGTGTTTGCCGCCGAGCGCCTGCAGGCGGCGCTGGCGGATCTGGTGCGCGCCAAGCCGGTGACCGAGGCGGCGATCATTTCCACCTGCAATCGCACCGAGATCTATGGCGCCTCGAACCAGCCGGGCGCGGCCCTCGAATGGCTGGCCGACTACCACCAGATGGAGGCGCAGGAGCTCAAGCCCTATGTCTATTCCCTGCCGCAGAACGAGGCCGTGCGGCACGCGTTTCGCGTTGCCTCGGGTCTGGATTCCATGGTGCTGGGCGAGCCGCAGATTCTCGGGCAGATGAAGGATGCGGTGCGTGCCGCGCATTCCGCGGGCACTCTGGGCACCACGCTCAATCGCCTGTTCCAGCACAGTTTCGCCGTGGCCAAGGACGTGCGCAGCAATACCCGCATCGGCGCCAACGTGGTGTCGATGGCCGCCGCCGCGGTGAAGCTCGCGGGGCGGATTTTCTCGAGCATGAATGAGCAGAAGATCCTTTTCATCGGCGCCGGGGAAATGATCGAACTGTGCGCCACGCATTTTGCGGCACAGCATCCGCGCGCGGTGGCGTTCGCCAACCGCACGCTTGAACGCGCCGAGGCGCTGGCGCCGCGCTTCAATGCGCGCGCATTGCTGCTTCGCGAGTTGCCCGAGGTGTTGCCCGACTATGACATCGTGGTGTCCTGCACCGCCTCGTCGCTGCCCATCATCGGCAAGGGCATGATGGAGCGCGCCATCCGCGCGCGCCGCCACCGGCCGGTGTTCATGGTGGACCTGGCGGTGCCGCGCGACATCGAACGCGAGGTGGGGACGATGGATGACGTGTTCCTGTATTGCATCGACGATCTCGCGGAACTGGTGCGCGAGGGAAAGGATGAACGCCAGAGCGCGGTGGTGCAGGCCGAGGCGATCATCGAGACGCAGGTCGATTCCTTCCTTCACTGGATGCGCGGCCGGGAGCGTGTGCCGCTGATCCGGCAATTGCGCGAATCGGGGGAGGCCGCGCGGCGCGCCGAGCTCGACCGCGCCTTGCGCGCGCTCGCGCGCGGCGACGATCCCAAGACGGTGCTCGATCACCTCTCGCACAGCCTCACCAACAAGCTGCTGCATGCGCCCACGCAGGCGCTCAACCTGGGCGACAGGGAGGGCGACGAGGGGGGCGAGGCCCTCAGCCGTGCCGTCGCGCACCTCTACCATCTGCGCGCGGATGATCAATGAAATTGAGTTGATGAAACCGAAACCGAGTTGATGAAACCAAGCATCGCTTTCAAGCTGGAGCAGTTGTCGCGGCGACTCGATGAGCTGGGCGCGCTACTCAGCGCCGAGGGCGCCACGCGCGACATGAATCAGTTTCGGCGCTTGTCGAGGGAACACGCGGAAATCGAGCCGATCGCCGATTTGTACCGCCAGTATCGCAGGACCCAGGCCGACGCGGCCGACGCCGAGGCGATGCTGGGCGACGCCGAAATGAAAACTTACGCGGAGGCCGAGATCCGCGCGGCAAAGGAGCGACTCGCGCAACTGGAGGAGGAAATGCAGAAGCAGCTCCTGCCCCGCGACCCCAACGACGAGCGCAATATATTTCTGGAAATCCGCGCTGGCACCGGCGGGGACGAATCGGCATTGTTCGCCGGGGATTTGTTCCGCATGTACACGCGTTTCGCCGAACGCAACCGCTGGCAGGTCGAGATTGTCTCCGAAAGCCATGGCGAAGTCGGAGGCTACAAGGAGGTGATCGCCCGCATCGTCGGCCAGGGGGCTTATTCAAAGCTCAAGTTTGAATCCGGTGGCCATCGCGTGCAGCGGGTGCCCGACACCGAAACCCAGGGGCGCATTCATACCTCCGCCTGCACCGTGGCGGTGATGCCCGAGGCCGACGAAGTGGGCGAAGTGGTGCTCAACCCGGCCGAGCTCAAGATCGACACCTTCCGCGCCTCCGGTGCCGGCGGCCAGCACATCAACAAGACCGACTCCGCGATCCGCATCACGCATCTGCCCACCGGCATCGTGGTGGAATGCCAGGACGACCGCTCGCAGCACCGCAATCGCGCGCGCGCCATGGCGGTACTGGCCGCGCGCATCAAGGATGCGCAGCATCGCGCGCAGCAGGCGAAGGAAGCCGCCACGCGCAAATTGCTGATCGGCTCGGGCGACCGCTCGGAGCGCATTCGCACCTACAATTTTCCGCAGGGGCGCATCACCGACCACCGCATCAACCTCACTCTCTACAAGATCGCCGACATCATGGACGGCGACCTGAACGACATCACCGGCGCGCTCGCGGCCGAGCACCAGGCCGAGCAACTCGCCCAGCTGGCAGAGGCTGCCTGAGGGTGGTGTGGCCAGCCTTGCCACGATCCTGCAAGCAAGCCGCCTGCCGATGCTGGAGGCGCGCATTCTCGCCGCGCATGCGCTGGGCGTGGAGCGGGTCTGGATCAGCGCGCATGAGAAGGATGAGCCGGGCGCGCGGGAGCTGCGCAACATCGAGGCGCTTTACAGCCGGCGCCGGGCGGGTGAGCCGATTGCCTACCTTACCGGCGAGCGCGAGTTCTATGGACTGTCGCTGGCGATAACTCCCGCGGTTCTCATTCCGCGTCCGGAAACCGAACTGTTGGTTGACCGCGCGCTACCGCTGTTGCGCGAGGGCGCGCGGGTGCTGGATCTGGGCACCGGCAGCGGCGCCATCGCGGTCGCGTTGGCGCTCAATTGCCCGGCCGCCGAGGTCAGCGCCTGCGAGGCCTCCGATGCGGCGCTTGCCGTCGCACACGCCAATGCGGCACGCCATGGCGCGCGCCTGCGCCTCTTGAAAAGCGACTGGTTCGCTGCCTTGCATGGGGAGCGCTTTGATCTGGTGGTCTCCAATCCGCCCTACATCGCGCTGGACGATCCGCATCTGTTCGAGGGCGACCTGCGTTTTGAGCCGCGCGAGGCGCTGGTTGCCGGCCGGGAGGGCGTGGAATGCATCGCTGCCATTGCTGCAGTGGCGCGCGATCATCTGATTGCGGGTGGCTGGTTGCTGCTGGAACACGGTTACGATCAGGCGCAGGCCTGCATGCGCCTGCTCGATCACCTCGGCTACACCAGCGTGAGCGATCATCGCGATCTGGCGGGAAACCCGCGTGTCGTGCAAGCGCAGTTTGACCCTGCATCCGCGAGACGCTAGAATTCCGATTGATTTAGTCGAGTATAGCGACGAGTTTAGCGATCACAGTTTTGGAGCATTCCATGGATACCAAGCAACGCATACACGAGACCGTCACCAGCCATCCGGTGGTGCTGTTCATGAAGGGCACACCGGATTTTCCACAATGCGGATTTTCCGCCAGCGCGGTGCAGATTCTCGATACCTGTGGTGTGAAATCCCTGCACACCGTCAATGTGCTGGAGGACGCCGAAGTGCGCCAGGGCATCAAGGAATACGCCAACTGGCCCACTATTCCGCAGCTCTATGTCAACGGCGAATTCGTCGGCGGCTCGGATATCCTGCGCGAGATGTACCAGTCGGGCGAATTGCAGAAATTATTGGAGAAGGGCGCGTAGCTTAGCTGCGTTGCCAACGCGCCGCTCCGGGTTTAGGCTGAAGTTCCAGTGTTAGGTGGGTGGTTTTTCGTCGAATAATTCCGTGGAGTCAGGAGGTTAGCGAGAATATTGTGGTGCATAATGTAGCCATGTAATTAGCTTGTATTTACTGGATACTGTGCTATTATGTGGCCATGCACATCGACATTGTCCCCAACCGCAATTCACGCCCCGCGTATTTGCTTCGTGAATCGGTGCGCGAAGGCAAGCGCGTTCGCAAGCGCACCCTTGCCAACCTTTCCTCGCTCAGCGATGAGCAGATCTTCGCCATCCGCGCGGTACTGCGCGGTGATCCCATGCAAAACCTCGCCGAACGTTTCGAGGTGATCGCCTCCAGGGCGCATGGCGCAGCGCAGGCGGTGCGTGTAGCCATGCGCCGTCTGGAGCTACCCAAGTTGCTTGGCTCGCGCCCCAGTCCGGAGCGCGATGTGGTGTTGGCGATGGTGGCCTCGCGCATCCTCGCCCCGCACACCAAGCTGGCCACCACGCGTTGGTGGCACACCACCACGGTGGCCCAGGACTTCGGTGTGGCCGATGCTGATGAGGACGATCTGTACGAGGCGATGGATTGGCTGCTTGAGCGCCAGGACGCGATTCAGAAGAAGCTCGCCGCGCGTCATCTGAGCCCCGGTGGCATGGTGCTCTATGACCTGTCATCGAGCTACTTCGAGGGCCATTGTTGCCCGCTGGGTAAGTTTGGCTACAACCGCGATGGCAAGCACGGCCTGCTCCAGGTCAACTACGGCTTACTCACCGATGATCGCGGCTGCCCGGTGGCCGTGTCGGTCTATGAGGGCAATGTCACCGACAGCAAGACTCTGATGCCCCAGATCAAGCGGCTGCGCGAGGACTTTGGCATCGAACAACTGGTGATGGTGGGCGACCGGGGCATGATCTCCAGCAAGGCGATCGAGGAGTTGCGCGAGACCGAGGGCATCGCCTGGATCACCGCCCTTAAGAGCGCCTCGATCCGCGTGCTCATCGAGCAAGGGCAGCTGCAGTTGGGTTTGTTCGATGATCGCAATCTGATCGAGTTGATCTCGCCGGACTATCCGGGGGAGCGACTGGTGGCCTGCCGCAATCCGGAACTCGCGCGCCTTCGCGCCCACAAGCGCGAAGCGTTGCTGTGCGCCACCGAGGGCAACCTGGCAAAGATCAAGACCCAGGTGGAGGCCACCAAACTCAAGGGGCGCGACAAGATCGGCGTGCGGGTGGGCAAGGTCATCGATCAGTACAAGATGGCCAAGCACTTCGAACTGACCATTGATGAGAACGCATTCAGCTTTGTACGCCGGCACGAGTGCATCGCCGCTGAAGCCGCGTTGGATGGCATCTACATCATCCGCACCTCGGTGAGCGCCGCACAGATGGATGCGCCCCAGTGCGTGCGCAACTACAAGTCGCTCTCGAACGTCGAG
>MEQV01000191.1:8950-12729 GCA_001770355.1 Betaproteobacteria bacterium RIFCSPLOWO2_02_FULL_62_17 | reverse complement strand
CACCGGCACCGGGAAAACCCTCGCCTACCTGGTGCCGGCCTTGCTCTCCGGCGGCAAGGTGATCGTCTCCACCGGCACCAAGACTTTGCAGGACCAGCTTTATCGCCGCGACCTGCCCACGGTGTGCAAGGCGATCAACGCGCCGGTCAGCATCGCCTTGCTCAAGGGCCGCGCCAACTATGTCTGCCAGTACCATTTGAAACGCAACCTGAACGAAGCAATGTTGCTCGCGCGCGAGGACGTGGGTCATCTGCATGCGATCGCGCGCTTCGCGCGCGTGACCCGCAGCGGCGATTGCAGCGAGGCCACCGAGGTGCCCGAGACTTCACCCGCCTGGGGCTTTGCCACCTCCACCCGGGAGAACTGCCTGGGCCAGCAATGTCCCGACCATGACAAGTGCTTTGTCATGGCCGCGCGGCGCGACGCGCTGGCAGCCGAAGTGGTGGTGGTCAACCACCATTTATTTTTCGCCGACGTGATGCTTAAGGACGAAGGCATGGCTGAACTGCTGCCCGCCTGCAATACCGTCATCCTCGACGAGGCGCATCAGTTGCCGCAGACCGCCACGCTGTTTTTTGGAGAGTCGGTGTCCACCGGACAGTTACTTGAGCTGGCGCGCGATGCAAAGGTTTCCATGGCGCAAGCCGCGCCGGACATGCCCGATCTGCCCGCATTCGCGGACAAGCTGGAACGCAGCGCACGCGAGTTGCGCCTGTCGCTGCCGCGGCCGCCGGCGCGTTACTCCAACGCAACGTTGCGGCAGGAGAAAAATTTCGTCGCCGCGGTCGAGGCGCTCGCCGCCGCGCTGGGCGCACTGGCCGAGGCTCTGGGCCGCGTCGCCGAGCGCGACGAAGGGCTGGCACGCTGCGCGAGCCGCGCTGTTGAAGCCTGCGCGCGTCTGGAGCGCTGGCGCGACACCGAAGCCCACAATCTGGTGCAATGGGCCGAGTGCTACAGCCAGTCGCTGGCCCTGAACGCCTCGCCATTGTCGATCGCCGAATTTTTCAAAAAGCAGGTCGATGGCCGGCCGCGCGCCTGGATTCTTACCTCGGCGACACTGGCGGTTGGCGGTGATTTCGCGCATTACCTCGAGGCCATGGGCCTGGAGAGCGCGCGCACTGCCTGCTGGGACAGCCCTTTCGATTATCCGAGCCAGGCGCTGCTTTATGTGCCGCGCGCGCTTCCTGAGCCGGGCGGCGCCGAGCACACCCGGGCCGTGGTCGACGCGGTCATCCCGCTCATCCGCGCGTCGCGCGGTTCCGCTTTTTTGCTGTTTACCACGCTGCGTGCCATGCGTCTCGCCCGTGACATGCTGGCCCAGGACCTGGAACGCGAGGGCCTCTCTTACCCGCTGCTCGCACAGGGAGAGGGATCGCGCAGCGAGTTGCTGGAGCGGTTTCGCCGTCTGGGCAACGCGGTGCTGGTGGCCAGCGCGAGTTTCTGGGAGGGGGTGGATGTGCGCGGCGAAGCGCTGCGGCTGGTGGTGATCGACAAGTTGCCGTTTGCCCCGCCCGACGACCCGGTGATGGAGGAACGGCTGGCGAGCATCGCGCGTGCCGGACGCAATGCCTTCATGAGCTATCAGTTACCGCACGCGGTGATCGCGCTTAAGCAGGGCGCCGGGCGCCTGATCCGTGACGAACGCGACCGTGGCGTGCTGGTGATCTGCGATCCGCGCCTTATCGGCAAGTCCTATGGCAGGAAGATGATCGCGGCGCTGCCACCGATGCGGCTGACGCGCGATGCCGACGAAGCGGCGGCGTTCCTCGGAAAAACAGGGGACGTACCACGGTTTCCGAGTCAATAAACCATGGTACGTCCCCTGTTTTTCACCAGATCTTCCACCAGGGGTCCTTGCGTCCCACCGCGCCCTTGAAATAAGCGCTGTCGGGGAAGTTCTTGCGCATGATGCGTTCCGCGTCGTTGCGCAGGTCGTTCATACCCAACTCATCGTAGGACTTCACCAGGATGAAAAGCGCCTCCTCCAGCGAGGTGGCGGTCGGGTAGGTCTGCAGCGCAAACTGCGCGCGGTTGATGGCAGCTACATAGGCGCGGCGCGCGACGTAGTAGCGCGCCACATGCACTTCGTGCGCCGCGAGCGCGTTCACCAGCCAGTTCATTCGCTGCACCGAATCTTTCGCATACTTGCTCTCGGGAAAACGTTTGACCAGCTCCTTGAATGCCTCGAAGGACTCGCGTGCCGCCTTGGGATCGCGTTCGCTGGGATCCTGATCGGCGAAGCGCGCAATGAAGCCCTGGTCTTCGTTGAACCAGATGATGCCCTTCAGGTAATAGGCGTAGTCCACACTGGCGTGACTGGGATGCAGCTTGATGAAACGGTCGGCGGCGGCGGCGGCGCTGGTTGCGTCGTTATCCTTGTGGTGCGCATAGGCCAGTTCCAGTTGCGCCTGCTGGGCAAAGCGCCCGTAGGGAAAGCGCGATTCAAGTTTCTCGTAGTATTTGATCGCCTTCTGGTAATTGCCGTCCGCCAACTCGTCCTTGGCCTCGCTATAGAGCTTGTTGGCCGACCAGCCCGCGGTTTCATCCAGGTCCTGAAGGCCGCAACCGGCCATCAGGAACGCGGCCATAATCGTCGCCACTATCGTTAAACTTGCCTTCATACTCGACTTGCCCTTTCAGCTGCCACGGATGAGCGAAAATAATTATAGCGCGCGGGATGCTTCGCACTTTACCCTGTTGATTCCACCGGAGTGCGCCGGCATGCGTATTGACCAGGCGTTGGCGCGTTTGTTCCCGGAGCATTCGCGCAGCCGCATTGCCGCCTGGCTCAAGGAGGGGCGGATTTTGCTCGACACCCGCGCCGTACACCCGGATGTGAAGGTCTGGGGCGGCGAATCCGTTGATCTGACCATTCCCGCCGATCCGCGCGAGGCGCCTCCGGCAGCGCAGGCCATAGGGATCAACGTGGTGCATGAGGACGAGTCGGTGCTGGTGATCGACAAGCCCGCGGGCCTGGTGGTGCACCCGGGCAGCGGCAACTGGAGCGGGACCTTGCAGAACGCACTGCTGCACCACGCGCCAGGACTGCAAGCAGTGCCGCGCGCGGGCATCGTGCATCGGCTGGACAAGGACACCAGCGGCCTGCTGGTGGTGGCCAAGACGCTTACCGCCCAGACTTCCCTGGTGCGCCAACTTCAGGCGCGCACGGTGGCGCGCACTTACCTCGCGCTGGTGCACGGCCGGGTCGCGCACGACGGCGAGGTCGAGGCGCCCATCGGGCGCGATCCGCGCAACCGCGTGCGCATGGCGGTGGTCGCGGCAGGCAAGCCCGCGCTCACGAGCTATCGAGTGCAAAAGCGTTATGCGCAAATGACCCTGCTCGAGTGCTCGCTTTCCACCGGGCGCACGCACCAGATACGCGTGCATCTGCAAAGCATCGGCCATCCGCTGGTGGGCGATCCGGTCTACCGCCGCGCGCCCAGAGGTGTCAACCCGGGCGCCGGTGAATCCGGTGTGGCCGGGATTTTCGCGCGCCAGGCCCTGCACGCGCTGCGCCTTGCGTTCCTGCATCCGCGAACCGGAGCACGCGTCGAATTCCACGCGCCGATTCCAGGCGATATGCAGCGCCTGCTCGACAGCCTCTCGTGAGCCGCGCATGAACCACGACTGGATCGTACCGGACTGGCCCGCCCCACCGCGCATCCGCGCGCTGATAACCACGCGTACCGGGGGCGTGAGCAGCGGCGCGTTCGCGAGCATGAATCTGGGGGAACATGTCGGCGACGATGCCGCGTCCTGCCTTGAGAATCGCGCGCGCC
>MEQV01000191.1:7573-8832 GCA_001770355.1 Betaproteobacteria bacterium RIFCSPLOWO2_02_FULL_62_17 | reverse complement strand
GGAGGCGGTCATCGGGGTACTCACCGCGGATTGCCTGCCGGTGCTGCTTTGCGATCGACAAGCCACCACGATAGGCGTCGCTCACGCCGGCTGGCGCGGTCTTGCCGCCGGCGTGATCGAGAATACGGTAGAGAAAATGCGGATCGACCCGCGCCACCTCGTGGCCTATCTCGGACCGGCCATCGGCGCGGGGGCGTATGAAGTGGGCGGGGAGGTGCGACGCGCATTCGTGGCCGCGGATGCGAGCGCGACCGCGGCGTTCGCAGAGCGTTCGCCGGGCAAATATCTTGCCGATCTTTATCTATTGGCGCGACAGCGGCTTGCGAAAACGGGAATAATGTCGGTCCATGGCGGCGGTCTTTGCACCTTTGCCGAGAGCGGCCGCTTTTTCTCCTACCGTCGGGACGGCCCGACCGGCCGCATGGCAAGCCTGATCTGGATGGAAACTCCCTGACGATGTCTACCTTTGCCTGGATAACGTTTGCCAGCGTGGCCGGCGGCGTGCTCTCCGTCGCTCTCGCGGCGGTGTTTGCGCTGAGCGCGCGCGCGAGCTGGATTCCTTCACTGGTGAGTTTCGCGATCGGGGCGTTGCTGGGCGCCGCGTTCCTGGAAATTCTCCCCAGCGCTTTCGAGGGCGCGAAGAATTTTCACTCGCTGGCGGCAACCGTGCTGGCGGGAATACTCGGATTCTTTGTACTGGAGAAACTGGTGCTGTGGCGCCATTGCCACATCGAGGATTGCGAGGCGCACGACCCGCACGGCCATGAGCACGAGCATGACCACGGGCGCAGCGGCATGCTGATCATGGTGGGCGACAGCTTTCACAACTTCGTCGATGGCATCCTGATCGCGGCGGCATTCATGCAGAGCACGCAGTTGGGGATCGTCACCGCCGCGGCGGTCATCGCGCATGAGATTCCGCAGGAGATGGGCGACTTCGTGATCCTGCTGCATTCGGGTTACAGCAAGGCGCGGGCGCTGGTGATGAATCTCGCCTCCGGCCTGGCAATGATCGTGGGGGCGATGCTGGGGTACTTCGCGCTGCAGGCGATGCAGGAGTGGATCACCACGATGCTCGCGATCGCCGCGGCGAGCATGATCTACGTGGCGGTCGCCGACCTGATCCCTGGGCTGCACAAGCGGCCGGAGATCAAGTCCACCATCCACCAGGTGGTACTGATCGCGCTGGGCGTGGGCATGATCTGGGTGGTGGGTGAGCTGACCCACGGGACTTGAAGCGGCGCGCGGGCGAAAATTTC
>MEQV01000191.1:5536-7561 GCA_001770355.1 Betaproteobacteria bacterium RIFCSPLOWO2_02_FULL_62_17 | reverse complement strand
GCGGGCGCGGCCGAGCCTTTACTCCGAACGGAGCCAGTTCTCGATAATCAGGCCGGGAATCCGCAGGAAGTGTCGAAGATTGTCGGTGACACACACCGCGCCCATTGCAATGGCTTGCGCGGCGATCAGGGGATCGGTGCGCCCAATCTGTCGGCCAGTCTGACGGAGGTATTTCTGAATCAGAAATGCTTGGCGGGCCGCCTCTGCATCGAATGCAGTGACGCGCATTACCTTGAGACATGCCTCGAAGGCAACTCGCTTTGCTCGCGGTTCACGGGCGCCTGTGATGCCGGTCCATATTTCAACGGCGGTCAGTGCTGAGATTGCCAGGGAACCATGGGGCGCGGCAGCTATGCGGGCGCGGATATTCTTGTGCCCGGCTTCTGTCTTGAGCAGTGCTTCGAGGATGCAGGTATCAAGCAGGTACTTCACCGCTTGAAATAGCGATCACTCGATTTCTTTGCAAATTCCCAAGGCCCTGCGGCTTTCATGCGATCGATAGCGCGCAGTACCGCGCGACCGTAGGCTGTCGCCTTTGGGGCCGAGGATAGGTCGCGCGCCCCGTTGCGTTTTGCGGGCGGTCGCCGTGCGGTAGTGGCTGCTGTCATGACGGTGCCTTAGTGCCTTATGTGACTGTGAGCCAATTGTACCTTCGCGGTGCCGTGTGGTTGAAACCCTAGAATGGGACTTTTCTTGCGCAAGTATTGGCCTACCTATATCGTAAAATGCCTGGAAACGCCCGCCAGTATTGCCTCTCCGGCCGATGGCCTTAATCAATCGCGAGCACGCCGGTCTTGACGCGGCGGGCGCGGCCGAGGGCGATGAGGGTGTCGATGAGGGGCGGCAGGCTTTGCTTCCATTTGCCATTGCCGGCGATGCGCGCGGCGATGGCATCGTCGCTGAGCGGTAATTTGACGCAACTCCAGCGAATTGTGCAGAGGTGTAATTGCCCGGCCAGGCGGGCGCATTCAAATGGAATTGAAGGCAAACTATCGCATGTCTTCATCGCTGAAAATTGGAATCGACCTCGGTGGCACCAAGACCGAGATCATCGTCCTGGACAAAAGCGGCCAGGCGCTGCTGCGGCGCCGGGTGGCCACACCCGCTGAAGATTACGCAGCGATCTTCGCTACGATCGCTGAACTGGTGCAAACCGCGGAGCGCGATCTCGGCGCGCGCGCTTCGGTGGGCGTGGGCGCCCCGGGGGCGATATCGGCAGTCTTTGGCGGATTGAAAAATTCCAATACCACCTGCCTAAACGGAAGGCCGCTCAAACAAGACCTCGAGCGCCTGCTTGCGCGGGAGATCCGCCTCGCCAACGACGCCAACTGCTTTGCGCTCTCGGAGGCCGTCGACGGCGCGGGCGCGGGCGCCGAAGTCGTGTTTGGCGTCATCCTCGGCACCGGCGTGGGCGGGGGCATCGTGGCCGGCGGGAAGATCATCGAAGGTGCCAACGCCATTGCCGGGGAGTGGGGGCATAACCGCCTGCCCAGTGCCGATGCCGCTGAACTGCCCGGCCCGCTTTGTTATTGCGGGCGCCATGGCTGCGTGGAAACCTGGCTATCGGGCCCTGGCTTGGCGCGCGATCATGTGGCGCACGGCGGCGCGGTCATGACCGCGCAGGCGGTCGCGGCCGCGGCGCTGGCGGGCGAGCCCGTCGCGTGAGCATCGCTCGCCCGTTATCAGGATCGCCTTGCCAGGTCGCTCGCCCAGGTCATCAATATTCTCGATCCGCAGGTGGTGGTGCTGGGTGGCGGGCTGTCGAATATCGATTTGCTGTATGCCGGGCTGCCGGCACTGTTGCGGAAACAGGTGTTCTCCGATGAAGTCGTGACGCGTGTGGTGAAACACCGCCACGGTGATTCGAGCGGCGCGCGCGGCGCGGCCTGGCTGTGGGGTTCATAGCAGCGGCCAGGATGCTGTTTAGAATAGCAGGCGCATGCCGATGGATACCCAGGTCCTGCCGCGCTGCGTGCCCGCGGTGCTATCCACCTGCAACCGATTGGGCTGGACCCAATAGCGCAG
>MEQV01000191.1:941-5473 GCA_001770355.1 Betaproteobacteria bacterium RIFCSPLOWO2_02_FULL_62_17 | reverse complement strand
CGGAGTCAGCAGTATCTCGGCGCCCAGACCCCAGGTGCCGCGGGTACGCGAGGCGGGACGGTCGTTGAGGGCGCCTGCGTTGGCGTGCAGCACCACCGCATCCTCCCGAAACGAAACGCTTGCAATCGCATTCAGAAAAGGATTCCAGCGGGCGGCCGGCGTGGTTTGCTGCGCTCCAAGGGTCAACGCGAGGCCGAAATCATTGGTCTGCAGGGGGCGCAACAGGGTTTTGCCCTGCAGCGGCACGGTTCGGGACGAGCCCGGTGCGTCGCTCAAATTAACCGATCCCACCGTCATCTCCAGGTTGCCCAGGGGGTTGCAGCCAGGCACAAACCAGAATTCCGATTCGCGGCTGCGCGTCTGTTGTTTCGCAAAGCTCTCGATCTGGCAGCCGCCAGGGTCGACCGCGCGCGCGTCATCGGTGACGAATGGCCTGGCGGCACGGGCCGATCCCGCGCCGGCGATGAGGCCGGCAAGCAGCAGCAGGCTGAGGGCCCTGGTCTTGCGAAGTCTGCCGTCAGGATGCAAGTGTCAGCCCCCACACCACCGCCACATTGACCAGGCTCAGCATTACCGCGGCGCTGCCGAGGTCCTTGGCCCGTTTCGCGAGGGGGTGGTCCTCCATCGATACACGGTCGAGGGCAGCCTCGATCGCGGAATTCAACAGTTCGACGATGAGCACCAGCAGCACGCTGGCGATCATGATTGCTCTGGCGAGCCAGGTTGCGTCCAGGTGCAATGCCAGTGGAATCAGCACCACCGCGAGCAGCAGTTCCTGACGGAAAGCCGATTCGTGCTTGAAGGCGGAAGCAAAGCCATGCAGGGAATAGCTCAGCGCATTACCCAGGCGGGCGAGTCCGGTGCGGCCTTTAAAGTGACTTTCTTCCATGCTGGGCTCCACTGAAATGTGATGACCGCGCTTGCCCGTCTGCGGAGGGCGAATTGCCGGCCTATTTGGCGGGCGCCAGCAGGGCGAGCAATTTGTCCTGTGCGCACCGGGCGCCGGCGCGCACGGGTTTGCGCCGGTAGCTGCCGTCCGCCTGCATGAGCCAGGCGGTGGTGTCGGCGAGGTAGGTGCGCAGGCCTTCCTTGATGATGCGCTCTTTGAGCCTGGGATCGCGGATCGGCAGGGACGCTTCGATGCGCCGGAACATGTTTCTTTCCATCCAGTCGGCGCTGGAGATCATGACTTGTTCCCGGCCGTCATCATGGAAATAGAATATCCGCGAATGTTCGAGAAAGCGGCCGATGACCGAAGTGACACGGATGTTCTCCGACAGACCTGGCACACCCGGCCGCAGGGTGCACATGCCGCGCACGATCAACTCGATTTTCACGCCTGCCCGCGAGGCGGCGTAAAGCGCTTCGATCAGCCTGCGCTCCACCAGCGAATTCATTTTGGCGATGATGTGAGCTCGCTTGCCCTGCTTTGCGTGGCGGGATTCACGGCGCACTGCCGCGAGCAGACCGTCATGCAGCGTGAAGGGCGCGAGCAGCAGGTGATGAAGATTGTGGGCGCGGCCCAGGCCGGTCAGTTGCTTGAAGGCGTCGTTGACGTCCTCGCCCAGGCCCTCGTCGCTGGTGAGCAGGCCGAAATCGGTGTAGAGCATGGCGGTGCGCGGATGGTAGTTGCCGGTGGACATGTGGACGTAGCGCTTGAGCCGCTTGCCCTCGCGGCGCACCACCAGCAGCATCTTGGCGTGCGTCTTGTAGCCCACCACGCCATAGACCACATGCGCTCCCACCTCCTCCAGTTTGGATGCCCAGGTGAGATTGGCTTCTTCGTCAAAGCGCGCCAGCAATTCGACCACCACGGTGACTTCCTTACCGCGCTTGGCGGCGTCGATAAGATATTTCATCAGAACCGAATCCGTGCCGGTTCTGTAAACCGTCTGCTTGATGGCGACCACATCCGGGTCGGATGCCGCCTGGTCCAGGAAATCGATGACCGGCGTGAAGGACTGGTAGGGGTGATGGAAAAGGATCTCACCCTTGCGGATCGCGGCGAACATGTCCGGCGCCTTTTCAAGCGCTTTGGGGACGGATGGCTGAAACGGCGGATATTTCAACTGCGGGCGGTCCACCATATCGGGTACCTGCATCAGGCGTACCAGATTGACCGGGCCATCCACGCGATACAGATCCGCCTCGGTGAGTTCAAACTGCTGCAGCAGAAACTGTTCCATTTCGCGAGGGCATCCGGCGGCGATTTCCAGCCGCACCGAATCGCCATAGTGGCGTTGCGGCAATTCGCCTTGCAGGGCCGAACGCAGGTCCGTGATTTCCTCCTCGTCAAGGAACAGGTCGGAATTGCGCGTGACGCGAAAGGGGTAGGACCCGATGATGTTCATGCCCTCGAACAGGGCGCCCACGAACGCCTGCAGCACCGAGGTCAGCAGCACGAAACGCAGCCCATCGGGCGCGACGCGGGCGGGAAGCTGAATGACGCGCGGAAGCAGGCGCGGCGCCTGCACAATCGCGGTATCCGAATTCCGGCCGAAGGCATCGCGACCTTCCAGTTGAATCGCGAGATTCAATGACTTGTTGAGCACCTGCGGGAACGGATGTGAAGGATCCAGGCCGATCGGCGTGAGCAACGGGACCATTTCGCGGCGGAAATAATCGAGCAGCCAGGCGCGCTGCCCGGGGTTCCAGTCCTTTTCGGCCAGAAACTCGATGCCTTCGCGAGACAGCGCCGGAAAAATCTCGTCATTCAGGAGACGGTACTGCTCGGCCACCAGCAGGTGCGACTGCTCGCTGACCTCGCGCAGAACCTGCTCGGGTTTGGCTTCGTCCGCGTGCTCGAAATCCCAGCCCATCTGCACGCGCTCCATGAGTTCGGCAACGCGGATTTCGAAAAATTCGTCGAGGTTGGAGGAAAGGATGCAAAGAAACCGAAGCCGTTCGAGCAAAGGAACGCGGCGGTCGGCGGCTTGCGCGAGCACCCGCTGGTTAAATGCCAGTATGCCCAGTTCCCGCGCCAGGAAGCGCGGCCCGGAAAATTTTATCGCGGTCCTGACCGGGGTTGACATCGATCTACCAGTCTACTTTCTGATTATTACGATCTGCTTACAGCGCCAGGTCGCGGTATTACAATCCGAGTGTAACCTTCGGCGCCTAGGATTGGCATTTGTCAGACATTTCGGCGTGCTTACAGCCGGTATTTTAGAGGCGGGGACTTGAAACACGAAATACTTGCCGCCATCGATCTGGGTTCGAACAGTTTTCACCTGCAGATCGGGAGGGTTGTCGATGACCAGATTTATCTGCTGGACGGACTGCGCGATCCGGTACGGTTGGGTGCCGGACTTACCCGCGACCGTCGCATCGATCGCGCCACGCAGATCAAGGCGCTCGATGCCTTGAGCCGGTTCGGCGAGCGCTTGCGTGGCTTTCCCAAGGGCGCGGTTCGCGCCGTCGGCACCAACGCACTGCGCGTCGCGCGCAATGCCGACCAGTTTCTCGCCGAAGCCGAATCTGTAATGGGTTATCCGGTCGAGGTGATTTTCGGCAAGGAGGAAGCGCGCCTTATTTATATCGGCGTGGCGCATTCGTTGACGCCCTCCGCCGAAGGGCGCCTAGTGGTGGACGTTGGCGGCGGATCGACGGAATTTGTCATTGGCACCGGGCTCAAGCCGGAGTTGATGGAATCGGTCTCCATGGGCTGCGTGAGTTACAGCCTCAAGTATTTCCCCGAGGGCGTTTTGGACAAACAAAGCTTCAAACGCGCTGAACTCGCGGCGGCCAACGAGATCGAGCGACTGGTCAAGCCGTTCCGGCGCATGGGGTGGACGCAGGCGGTGGCCTCCTCGGGCACCGCGAGAACGGTCGCCTCGATTCTGCAAAGCTTTGGTTGGTGCGAGCGCGGAATCAGCGCGCAGGGATTGGAGCGCCTGCGTTCGGCCATGATCAAGGCCGGCGATATCAATGCGCTGCGATTGACCGAGATGCGCGAGGACCGGTTGGGTGTGCTGGCCGGTGGAGTTGCCATCCTGGTAGCGGTGTTCTCCGAACTGGGCATTGAATCGATGGAAGTGTCGGACAGCGCGCTCAGGCAGGGCGTGCTTTTCGATCTTCTGGGGCGGGTACAACACCACGATGCGCGCGAGGCGACGGTCAGCCATTTCCAACGCCGCTATCACATCGATGCACCGCAGGCCGACCGGGTCGCGGCGCTGGCCGAGCGCTGGTACGAACAGATAGTCGCCAATCCCGCGGAGGACGGCCTTCTCATGTTGCGCTGGGCGGCGGCATTGCACGAGATCGGCATTTCCATCGCCCATGCGGGCTATCACAAGCATTCTGCCTATATCCTGGCGCAGGCCGACATGCCCGGATTTTCGCAGCATGAGCAGGCCAGACTGTCGCGCATTGTGCTCGCGCATCGGGGCAAACTCGCCAAAAGCGAGCTGGAGGGCCTGCCGGCACGCAGCGCGGACTGGCCGCTGATTTTTTCGCTGCGCATCGCCGCGCTTTTCTGCCGCAGCCGCAATGACATCAAATTTCCGAAGATCCTGGCGGCCTCCACTGAA
>MEQV01000191.1:0-921 GCA_001770355.1 Betaproteobacteria bacterium RIFCSPLOWO2_02_FULL_62_17 | reverse complement strand
TGCCGATTGGCTGGAAGCCCATCCGATGACCCAGGCGGCGCTGGAGGAAGAAGCTCAGGAGTGGGCAGTTCTCGGAATGAAGCTCGAATTGCGCTCGGATAGTGGAGAGCGCCTGCACGCGGCAGGCTAGCGCTGCGCGGGGAGGCGTGCGCGACACAGGCGGGTAATCGCGAAAGCAACCGGTAACAGCGTAAGCAACTGGTAACAGCGTAAGCAAGCGGTAACAGCGTAAGCAAGCGGTAACAGCGTAAGCAACCCTGGCCCGCAGGCGGTTCTGCGGGCGGGTCAAAGCAGATCTGGATCGACGATCGTCCTGATCGAGACGCTGTCTTCGTGCTCTCGTTGCCACAACCACCAGATCGCGCCTTTGCGGATGCTCCACGAGTCTTCGCGCCCGGTGAGGAGCAAAGCGGCGAGGCGACCCAGGGAGGGCTGGTGGCCGACGATAATGGTGGTGCCGCCGCAATCGGGCCATTCGATGGCAGACAGGATTTCCCTGGCCGAGGTATCGACAGCGAGGTCCGCGTTGGTGAGAAATTTTGCGCGGAGCGCCTGGGCAGTCTGCTGCGCACGCGTCGCCGGGCTCGCGATCAGGCGGTAGTCCGCGGGCAGGCGCGCACCGAGCCATTGGGCAATGCGCGCGGCCTGTTTGCGGCCGCGACCGGTGAGCCGCCTGGCCGAATCCGCCAAACCCACCTCGGCATGGGCATGGCGCCACAGGATAAATTGCGAGGGATTGCCGCTCTTTTTCATCGGGATTGACGCTGCAGGGTCGGGTCAGGCCAGCTTGGGCCGTGTCAGGACAGCTTCTTGCGATTATCGCAGTCGGGATTGTCGCAGTCGGCGTAGAGCGAAAGCGAGTGTTCCCGCAAGGAAAAACCGCGGTCGGTGGCTATGCGGGTCTGGCGTTTTTCTATCTCG
>MEQV01000190.1:20379-22033 GCA_001770355.1 Betaproteobacteria bacterium RIFCSPLOWO2_02_FULL_62_17 | reverse complement strand
ATCGCGCTCCAGGTCGAAAGGAAAAGTTTTCTTGATGTGCGGGTCGATGGCGAAAATCGATTGCGACGCAAAAAACAGCGTATAGCCGTCGGGCGCGGCCCGCGCGACTGTCTCGGCGGCGAGGTACCCGTCGGCGCCGGGCCGGTTGTCCACGATAACCGCTTGCCCGACGGAGGCGGACAGAGCGCCGGCGACGATGCGCGCCCCGGTGTCCACTGACGCGCCTGCCGCGTTGGCGACGATCAGCCGGACCGGTTTGACGGGCCAGTTCTGTTGCGCCTGTATCGCGCCCGCCGATCCCAAAAATGCGGCAGCCAGCAACGCAGTCTGCAAGCGGAGCATGGCTGCCGCTACTCGGCCTTGACGCCGTTGATGAAAGGAACCGACAACAAACGAGGTCAATCGCGAAAAAAACCGACCGCCGCGAACCAGCGTTGCAGTCATTCGTTGCATCCTGCCCTCCTTCCGGGTCATGCGGCCCCGCGTTAGGCGAATTATGCGCCGTGGAAATCCAGGATAACGGTAAGTTACGGACTCGCGTTCCAGTCAACGATTGTTACAAGCTTTTTTCCAGCAAAGCCCCCAGATCTCGTCCGCCAGGAAAATGTGCCGTCGCGCCAACACAGCCGAAGGCGTCCAAATGCCGCTAAACTGACGCGCTCTCAGTATCCTGTCGCCATTCACCATGACCATCCGCCCCATCCAGCGAATTATCGAAGCCCTGCCCACCTCCGATGGCGCCGGCGTGAAACTGCGCCGCAGCCTGGGCAGCAGCCAGTTCGCCCGCCTGGACCCGTTTCTGATGCTCGACGAGTTTTCCTCCGACAACCCGGACGATTACATCGCCGGTTTTCCCTCGCATCCGCATCGCGGCTTCGAGACCGTCACCTACCTGCTCGACGGCCACATGCTGCATGAAGATCACCTGGGCAACCGCGGCGACCTCAAGACCGGCGCGGTGCAGTGGATGACCGCCGGGCGCGGCATCATCCACTCGGAGATGCCGCAGCAGCAAGAGGGACGCCTGCGCGGTTTCCAGTTGTGGATCAACCTGCCGGCGAAGGAAAAAATGAAACCGGCGGGCTATCGCGACATCGACCCTGCCGAGATTCCGGTGCTGCAACTGCCGGGCGGGGGAAGCGCCAGGGTCGTGGCCGGCACCTTAGTAATCGCGGACGCGGCGGTACCCGGTCCGATGCAGGGCCTCACCACCGATCCGCTCTACGCCGACGTGGAACTTCCCTCGGGCGCGCAGTTCTCGCAGAAACTTGGTGCCGAGCGCAATGCTTTTGTCTATGTGTTCGAAGGCAGCGCCTCGATTTCCGGACGCGCACTCGATAATCACCACGCCGCCATACTCGGGCCCGGGGACACAGTACAAATCGACGCCGGCGACAGAGGTGCCCGCTTCCTGTTGCTCGCCGCCAGGCCTCTCAACGAACCCGTGGTGCAATACGGGCCCTTCGTGATGAACACCCGTGAGGAAATCGAGCAGGCGATGCGCGATTACCAGGCAGGAACCCTGACTTCGGCCTGAGCCTGCCGATGCCAAAATAGCCACTTCAACAGGAGAAATCGATGAGAAGAAATATCCGCAGCAGCGTGGCGATCGCGGCGGCCGCCGTTTGCGCCCTGACCCTGGAGACGGCGCTCG
>MEQV01000190.1:20181-20349 GCA_001770355.1 Betaproteobacteria bacterium RIFCSPLOWO2_02_FULL_62_17 | reverse complement strand
TGGTGACCCAGTTCGTCGCCGGCAGCGGCGGCGATGCGCTGATCCGCATTCTGGCCACCTACCTGGGAGAAAACCTGGGGCAAGCCGTGGTCATCGAGAATCGCGCCGGCGCAGGCGGCATTGTCGCGGCTGAAGTGGTGGCGCGCGCGGCGCCCGATGGCTATGTGT
>MEQV01000190.1:19532-20151 GCA_001770355.1 Betaproteobacteria bacterium RIFCSPLOWO2_02_FULL_62_17 | reverse complement strand
TGCGCGTTGCCGCGCAAAGCAAGCTGTCCTTCGACCCGGTGAAGGATCTGGTTCCGCTTACCGCGGTGGCTGCGACCCCGTCGATTTTCATCGTTAACCCATCGGTGCCGGTCAATTCCTATCGCGAGCTGATGGATTACGCCAAAAAATTTCCCAATAAACTCTCTTACGGAACTTCCGGCGTCGGTTCCGCTCACCATCTGGCACAGGAGCAAATCCGCCTGCTGACCGGCATCGAGATGGTTCATGTTCCCTACAAGGCCGGACAGCAGGCGCTGCTCGACGTGGTGACCGGGCAGATTCCCGCTTCATGGGTGATTCTTGGCGAGGCGGCGCCGCTGGCCAAGGCTGGCAAGATCAAGGTGCTGGTGACGCGCGAGCAAAAGCGCGTGCCGGTATTTCCCGATGTGCCGGCGGTCGGGGAACTGATTCCCGGATTTGAACCGCTTCCAGGGTGGACCGGGCTGTTCACGCCGGCAGGCGTGCCGCAGCAGGCGTTTCGCCGACTGTCCGGTGATGCCATGAAAGCCCTGCAAATGCCCGAGGCGATAACCAAGATCAATCTGATCGGCTTCGGGGTGGTCGGCAGTACACCCGAGGAGTTTGCCGCGCAGATAAA
>MEQV01000190.1:0-19469 GCA_001770355.1 Betaproteobacteria bacterium RIFCSPLOWO2_02_FULL_62_17 | reverse complement strand
CATGTGAGCCAATTTAAACGGAGTCGACCATGATCAAAGTCCTGAGCCCCAAATCCATTCCCGCGCCTTCGGGCAGCTATGTCCACGGCATGGAAGTGCCTGCCAATGCACGCCTGCTGTTCATTGCCGGCCAGACCCCCGGCCGCATGGACGGCAGCATTCCGAGCACTTTCGAGGAGCAGATCGATAGCGTCTGGCAGCGCATCGGCGCCATCCTCGCCGAGGCCGGCATGGGCTACACGGATCTGGTCAAAGTGCAGACCTTTGTCACCAAACCCGAATATCTCCCCAAGACCTCGGTGGCACGCAAGCGCGTGCTCGGCGAGCACCGCCCCACCGCAACGCTGTTGTGCATCACCTCGCTCGCGACGCCCGAGTACATGGTGGAAATCGAAGCCATTGCCGCCAAGGTCTAGGTTTTCCGCAGGCGAGCCAAAAGGGGATCCCATGAATAGCGCACTGAAGGCTTTCACCATCGCGTTGCTTGCCGCTCCGTTCGCGGTGCCGGCGCAGCCCTACCCGGCCAAACCCATCCGCACCATCATGACGCTGGGCGCCGGCGGCAGCGCCGAAGCGGCGGCGCGGGCGATTTCGCACAAGCTCACCGAGTCGATGGGACAAGCCGTGATCATCGAAGCGATGGGCGGCGCCGGCGGTGCGATCGGCGCGAGCGCGGTCGCACGCGCCGCGCCCGACGGCTACACGCTGCTGTTCGGCACCACCAGCGCACTGGTACTGCGCCGCTTCCTGGTGAAAAACATGCCCTACGACACCCTGCGCGATTTCACCCCGATCATTCCAGTGGGCGAAACCATCAGCTGCGTGGTCGCCGGTCCCTCGATACCCGGCAACACCCTTGCCGAGGTCATCGACTACGCCAGGCGCAATCCCGGCAAGGTTTCCTTCGGCAGCTCCGGCATCGGCACCACGCACCACCTTTCGGGCGGCATCATCGAACAGTTGTCGGGCGCAAAGATGGTTCACGTGCCTTACAAGGGCGGATCGCAGGGCGTGCTCGACACGGTCGCCGGGCGCGTGCAGCTCATGTTCGGCACTCTCGGCACCATGACTCCGCAACTGGGCCCCGGAAAATTGCGGCTCCTGGCGATCAACAATGGCAAGCGCTACCCGGGAACGCCTGATGTGCCCACCATTGCCGAAGTATTGCCTGGCTATGACCGTCCGCCGAGCTGGGTAGGCTATCTTGGGCCCGCCGGCATGGCCCCGCCGCTGGTGCAGCGCCTCCATGGCGAACTGAACAAGGCAATTCTTGCCCCCGACACCGTCGCGCTGCTGGCGACTCAGGGCATACTGGCCGACACCACTTCCTCGGCCGAGTTTGCGACATTCATCCGGCGCAATTTCGACGCCGCGGAAAAACTGATGAAGGCGGCGGGCATCGAAGCGGAGTAAGCCGGCGGCGATTCGGACTTTGATGCGCGGCAAGCCAAACGCCTCAATATCAAGATCGACCCGCCGCTGCGCGACCCGCGGAAGAAATCCTGAGCGTCGTTGCAGCCGGGTTTTTCGGGAGTTCATGCTTGATCTGAATCAATCTGCCGGACCGCGGCGCACAGGTATACTCATTTCATTCGCACCATTCACGGATATCGCAGCATGAAAATGGCCCTGGTAGTCTCCAATAGCTTCTTCAACGATCGCGTCATGCAGATCCTGAAGGACAATGGCATTGACTACTTCACCAGCTGGGACAACGTCAAGGGCAAAGGGCACGGTACCGAGCCGCACCTTGGCGCCGGCGCCTACCCCAGCACCAACTCGGTGACGATGATTGCGTTCGCGGACGATGCGCCGCTCGAGGCACTGATCCGCAGCATCCATGAGGCAAATCAGGAAATCCCGCGTGTGGCAGACCATATCCGGCTATTCCAATTGCCGCTTGACCGAATCGTCTAACGGTTCGATTCGGGAGATCTCAAATGAGCAAAGTTTCCATCAAGAACATCCGCACCCTCGCGCTGGTCGGCCAGGCGGGCAGCGGCAAGACCAGCCTGGCCGAGGCGCTGCTGGCCGCCGCCGGCGCGATTCCCGCCGCGGGCAGCGTCGAGCGCGGCACCACGGTGTGCGATTGCCTGCCGCTTGAAAAGCAGTTGCGCCATTCGCTCAAGCTGGCGGTGGCGAGTTTCGAGTCGCAGGACACCCGCATCCACCTCCTGGATACCCCCGGCTATCCCGACTTCGTCGGCCACTCGCTGCCCGCGTTGTGCGCGGTCGAGACGGCTGCGATCGTCATCAACGCCCAGAACGGCATCGAACTCATGACGCAGCGGATGATGCATTGGGCCGAGCGCATGGGCCTGGACCGGATCATCGTGGTCAACCGCATCGATGCCGAGCATGCCGACCTCCCCGCGCTGCTCGATCGCATCCGCGAGACCTTCGGCAAGGAATGCCTGCCCATCAATTTGCCCGCAGGCGGCGCCACGCGCGTCTCGGACTGTTTTTTCGCGCCGGGCGGCGAGTCGGATTTCTCCTCGGTAGCAAAGGCGCACGGCGAACTCGTCGACCAGGTGGTGGAGATCGACGAGAAGCTGATGGCGCTGTACCTGGAGCAGGGAGAGATTGCGCCCGAGCAGTTGCACGAGCCCTTCGAGCGCGCGCTGCGCGAGGGCCACCTGATCCCGGTGGTGTTCACCTCCGCCCTGACCGGCGCCGGCGTTGCCGAACTGCTGCAGGTGATCGTGCGCCTGCTGCCGAATCCGACCGAGGGTAACCCGCCGCGCTACGTGAGCTCGGGCGACGCAAGCACCATGCTCGAGGCGATTCCAGATCCCGGGCGGCACGTGCTCGCGCACGTGTTCAAGGTGGAGATCGATCCCTTCATCGGCCGGGTCGGCGTGTTTCGCGTCCACCAGGGACGGGTCACGCCCAATATGCAACTCTATGCCGGCGACGCCAGGAAGGCATTCAAACCGGGGCATCTCTGGATGCTGCGCGGCAAGCAGCAGCTGGCGATTGACGAAGCGCTGCCAGGGGATATTTGTGCCGTAAGTAAAGTCGAGGAATTGCGCTTTGACCAAGTGCTGCATGACGCTCCCGAAGACGCGCATATTCACGCCCAGCCGTTCGAATTTCCCGCGTCGGTGTTCGGGCTGACGCTGCTTCCCAAAAAACACGGTGACGAGCAGAAGCTCTCCGATGTGCTGCACCGCTTCGTTGCCGAGGACCCGTGCTTTCACGTCGAGCGCGACGCACAGGCGAATGAGACCGTGATCCGCGGCCTGGGCGAACTGCACCTGAAGACCTTGCTTGATCGCATGGCCGCGCAGCACAAGATTGAAGTCGATACGCGTCCGCCCAGCATCCCGTTTCGCGAGACCATAGCCGCCAAGGCGCAGGGCCATTCGCGGCACAAGAAACAAACCGGCGGCGCCGGCCAGTTTGGCGAAGTCTTCCTGCGGGTCGAACCGCTGCCGCGCGGGAGCGGATTCGAGTTCGCCGACGAGGTCCGCGGAGGCGTTATACCCTCGGCCTTCATACCGGCGGTGGAAAAGGGAGTGCGCGGCGTCCTCGAATCGGGCTTCCTCGCCGGTTTTCCGATCCAGGATCTGCGCGTCATCGTCTACGACGGCAAAAGCCATCCGGTCGATTCCAAGGAGGTCGCGTTCGTATCGGCGGGCCGCAAGGCGTTCCTCGACGCGCTTGGCCGGGCGCGCCCGGTGATCCTGGAACCGGTGGTCAATCTCGAAGTGGTGGTTCCCGACCAGCACATTGGCGACGTGGCCGGGGACCTCGGCGCACGCCGCGCGCACTTGCGCGGCACCGAACTGGTACGCCCCGGCGTGAGCCGCATTGCGGCGCAGGTTCCAATGCCGGAGCTGGAGAACTTTCCGGCGCGGCTGAAATCGCTGACCTCAGGCGAAGGCGCCTACACCCTGGAATTCAGCCATTACGAGCCGGCCCCGGCGCCACTGCAGCAGCGGCTCGCGGCCGCGTATAAGCCACAGGAAGAAGTGGAATAAGTGCGAACAGCGTAGGCAAGCACTGGCGATATACAACGTGCGACGCCGCTTACTCAGTACTTCCCTGAATCCGCTTGTGCAACACCCTCCCCTTCATTCGGGCATGACGGGGAACTCCAAAAAAGCGCTAAAGAGTATCTCGTGTCCCGAATAGCGAGGTGACTTGAGTGGAAAGGCTGCCGCCGTTTCCATGGGCGAGGCCGACTAGCGCGTCCTTTACCTGTCGTTCTCCAGCCTCGCCGCGAAGCTGGGTCACGGTCTCGATAATGGTGAACACGCCGTACATTCCCGGATGCATGCAGGAAAGGCCGCCGCCGTTGGTATTGACCGGCAACGCCCCGCCGGGGGCAATGGTGCCGCCGCTGACGAATGCGCCGCCTTCTCCTTTCTTGCAGAAGCCCAGGTCTTCCAGGAACAGAACGGTATTTATGGAAAATGCGTCGTAGAGCGAAAGGACGTCGACGTCCTTGGGCGAGATGCCCGCCATGGCAAAAGCGCGCGGGCCCGATTGCGCCGCCGCCGTGACGGTGAGATCTGCCATCTGCGCAATCCCCAGGTGCGAGGTTTCTGCCGCGACACCGAGCAGGTAGGCAGGCTTTTTTGGCAGATCCTTGGCTCGGTCTGCGCGTGTCATGATCACCGCGCCGGCACCGTCGCTGATGAGGCAACAATCGGCCACGGTAAGAGGATCGCTCACCATTCGTGAACGAAGCACGTCTTCAATGCTCAATGGGCCCCGCTGGGTCGCCTTGGGATTCTTGCGCGCCCAGGCACGAGCGGCCACCGGAACCTCGGCCAGTTGTGCGCGCGTAGTTCCGTACTGGTGCATGTGCCGCGCGGCCGCAAGCGCGTAAGAAGTGACCAGCCGCGCGTCGTACGCAGATTCATAGGGAATGGGCACTGCTCCGCCGGGGCGCCTCCTGCCACTTCGCGAGTTGCTGCCGTAAGTGATGAGCGCCACTTCGCACAGTCCTGCCTGCAACGCGAGCGCCGCCCATTGCAGAAAATTCACGAAAGAAGAACCTCCGATCATTGTGCCTTCCATCACCTTGGGGCGAATACCGAGGTATTCACACACCGACACGGCCGGAAGGTTCGCCGGCTCGAGGGTCGCGAACACGCCATCGATATCTGCTTTCTTGAGGCCGGCATCGGCAAGCGCCCGCTCTACAGCCTGCGCCATGAGCTCGAAGTGGCTAAATCCCGGCACTTCCCCGAATTCTGACAGGCCTACGCCAACCACCGCCGTCTGGCCCCTTAAACTGTTCGCAGCCATGTCAGTTCCCCACCGGATCAAATACAACAAAAAAACCAGCATCGCCGCCACCAGCCACCCGCGCCTTGACTCGCATGCCGATCCCAATCTCGACCGGCGGCAGGCCTTCGACGCGGCTCATGAGACGCGGTCCTTCTTCCAGTTCGACCAGGCAGACGTTGTAGTCCCCACCCGCTTCGGGGCGCCTGCGCATAACGGTAGTCGAATAAACAGTGCCCGCACCCGATGGGACGATCCATTCAAGGCTCGATGAACCGCACTGCGGACAAAGCAGGCGCGGATAGAACACATGGCTGTTGCAGCCACCGCAGCGCTGGATTCGGAATTCGCCCTTGGCGAGATATTCCTGGTAGTTGCTCTCGGGACCTTGCATATACTGACTCCTTCTCTTGCTATCGAAACACTCATTGCATCGGCTGACCGGGTAGATCGCATCCGCTCCGCCAACATCAAATCCGCCCCATGGCAGGGCAGGGTCAATCAAATCGCTAAGCGAAGCTTGCTGAAGCTTCCATGGCAACAGTGTTTTCCGGGGTAATCGCCCAGAGGTCGCAGACCCTCTGCCCGCTCCGTGGCCGGCCTATGATCCGGAATGGACGCCCCGCGAATAGTGGCGCCTTGGCACGCACTTCGAACCCAGTCATCGTCGCGCCCGGATTGTTGTTGCGAGCAAGCTCCAGCAACCAGGTTGCGGTTAGCGGGCCGTGGACGACCAGCCCAGGATAGCCTTCCGCCTCAGTCGCATAGGGGTGATCGTAATGAATCCGATGCGGATTAAAGGTCACCGCGGAAAAGCGAAACAGCATTGTATTGGTCGGATTAACCGTCATTTCCCACACAGCGCCCGCTGGAGCTGGCTGACCAGGTGGCGGTTTTCGCGGACCGGCCTTCGATTCTTCGAGAAACACCAGCTCACGCTCATCCTCGGTGGCGACCCCACTCTGCGTCGAGATGGTATATCGATACGTTACGAAGACAAGTTTCCCTGAACGCCCTTCCTTGGCGTCAATCGATGCAATTTCAGTAATTCGACGTACCTGATCCCCGATGCGCAAAGGCAAGGAGAATTTGCATTTATTTTTCGCGAACATTCTTACGGGAAGTGGATCAGGCATGCCGTTTTCGCTTGCGGGCTCGGTTCCATCTCGACTCAATGATTGTGTCGGCGGAATTCTCGGAAAGAATATCAGGTGCCAACCCGGTGGTACGGGGTCCCCAATCCTGGGCGCTGGTTCATCGCGATCAAGCGTCGCATTCATTCTCTGTACCTGCGACACAGTGATCACATCCTCATGTTCCGTTCTCCAGCCAACGTACTTCTGCAATTCGTCAAAACCAGTCATCTTTAGTACCCGTCACATTAATCACGATGTCCGATCGGTATTGCACAGTAAATTCATCCGGGGTAGTAGCAGTTGCCACTCCCCAATCGGGCGTTTCACAGGATGATTGCTGGAAACACAGAACGAATCCATAGACTACTATCAAATTCTCCCACCTGCGAAGTGCAGCAATAATTTACCCACCAGCATGTGGATATAGCATTGACAAACGTAAAAGGGAATCAATCAATGAGCGCAGAGGACAAAGCGGTAATCTACAGACCCAAGCCTCTTGAACTGGAATTCGTGAAATACCGTGTGCAGGACGGGATCGCCTACATCATGCTGAATAGGCCGGAGAAGCTGAATGCCATCAGCGATCAAGTCATAATCGAAATCCGCCGCGCGTTTCAGTACTTTGATCTGGATCGTGACGCACTGGTGGCGATTTTTCACGGTGCGGGCCGGGCTTTTACCAGTGGTGCCGACGTGCGTCAGCGTCAGCTCCGCCCCCGGGAAGAGTTGGAATCGTTTGGCCCGGCTGCCCCGGAAACACGGCGCCGTGACTTGTTTTTTGACTTTGTCAACTGGAAACCCATCATCTCAGCCGTGCATGGCTATGTGATGGGCATGGGTGTCGGACTTTGTCTTGGTTGCGACCTCGTGGTTGCGGCCGCCTCGACAAAGTTCCAGATCACGGAGGTCAGTCGCGGGCTGAACGGTTCCACGCTCTGGGCACTGTTACGCTTTCGCGGCGATGGCGGATTTGCCGACGAGGTCGGATTGACCGGACGCGTTTTCACCGGTGAAGAGGCCGTCCAACGCGGTGTTATCACTCGTGCCACCCCGGACGGAGAGCATCTTAAGGTAGCCGAAGAATTTGCCCGGCAAATTCTGAAGAACCCTCCCTTGGCGGTGCGAGCGGGTGTACGAACGCGCCGAATGTACATGCTTGAGGCCCAGCGCCTGTCATTCACGCTGGTGGAGCCCAGCCCGGCATTGCACTTGACACACGACTTCCACGAAGCGGCAAAAGCGTTCGTCGAAAAGCGCCCACCGCCAAAGTTCGAGGGACGGTGAGCAAGCGGCAAGCTTGCGACGCGCCCTCCCCCTGTGTGATCCTGCACCGTCGCTTTATCAGACCGGATCCCAGCTGAACACGTCTCTGAGCGTGTCGAGCGGCATGAACGAACTCTTGAGCGCGGGCAGCGCATGTTCCGCAATGGTCTCCGGCGTCCATCCTTCGGATCGATGAATGCTTCGGATCGGGCGTGGCGAACTGAACAGGAAGATTTCGTTATGCAGAGGTGCGAACACCTGCCCGTTCACGTCCTTCGCCGCGTCCGAGGCAAGAAACACCACCATGGGCGCGTTCTTGTCCGGAGTCATCTGCTGCAATTTCTCCATGCGTGCCTGTTGCTGCGGTGTCTTGATGGGAATCGAACTAAGCATGCGCGTCCATCCTGACGGCGCTACACAGTTCGACCGCACGCCGTAGCGCCCCATGTCCAGCGCGATCGCTTTCGACATCGCGACAATTCCCAGTTTCGCCGCGGCATAGTTTGCCTGCGCAACGTTGCCGATCAACCCGGTTGGGCTGGTGATATGCACATAGGCGCCGCTTTCCTGCTGTCGAAAATGATCAGCGGCAGCCCTGCTGGTGTAGAAGCTTCCATTCAAATGAACGTCCACCACCGCCCGCCAGTCCTCCGGTGACATCTTGTGAAAGAGCGCATCGCGAAGAATCCCTGCGTTATTCACCAGCACATCGATGCGGCCAAAATGGTCAAGCGCGGATTGAATAATCTTGCTGGCCGATTCCCAGGATGCGACTGAGTCCGTATTGATCTCTGCGCGCCCTCCCAATTGCTCTATGAGAGTCTTGGTCTCCTGCGCAGGGGCCGTGGAACCGCCTTCGCCACTGAGCGAAACTCCGATGTCATTGATGATGACCTTTGCTCCCGCGGCAGCCATCGCTATTGCAACTGCGCGCCCTATGCCGCCTCCTGCTCCCGTTACCACCGCAACCTTTTCCTCCAGCATTCTTTTTCCGGCCATACCTGTTCCGATCTTCAAGAATTGAGCAATCTACGGCTTGCCTGCAGTGTGTACGGAAAATTCAGGTCTAGTCCGCGGTTGCTCCTGAAAGTTTTGCAGCCCGCCCGAGGCGAATGATCTCACCGGCAATGAAAGTACCGAACTCCGCTGGGCTGGCGCTGGTCATTGTCACCGTACCTTGGCTGGCCAACTTGGCATGCACCTCCGGACTGGTAACGGCCTTGACGAACTCACTTTGCAGCCGTTGCACGACGGCCTGCGCGGTTCCCGCTGGCGCCAGTATGCCGAACCAGCCGTCGAAGTGAATGCCGGGATATCCCAGCTCGACTATGGTCGGAACGTCCGGCGCGATTGCGTTGCGTTTCTCCGAGACCGCCGCAAGGAGGCGGATCTTCCCCGCTTTGTGGTAGGTGGCAACTGACGCGTAACTTCCGATATACGTGTCCACGCGTCCAGACATCAGGTCACCGATTGCCTCGACGGATCCTTTATAGGGAACGTGCACCATGGTCGAACGCACTGCCGCCGCAAGCATATGTCCCGCAAGATGGCCCGTCGTGCCGATTCCCGCGGTCGCGTAGCTCACCTTGTCCGGAGCCTGTTGCGCGATGGCGATCAACTCGCGAAGGTTTCTCGCAGGGCTGCTGGCCGACACTGTCATGAGCGTTGGATTGTTCCAAAGCAGCGTCACAGGTACAAAATGCTTCAATGGGTCATAAGGCAGGTTCGGCATGAGCGTCACATTTACTGCCAGGGAAACATGATTACCAAGTAGCAGCGTGTATCCATCCGGGTTGGCTTGCTTGACGTACATCGCCGAAATTGTGCCGCCGGCGCCGGGGCGGGCCTCCACCAGCACTGATCGGCCCATATACTCCCCCGCCTTTTGCGCGACAAGTCTCGTCGTGATGTCGACTGGACCGCCAGTCGCCTGCGGATGAACAACGGTGATCGGCTTTACCGGAAAAGCCGCGGGTACGCTCTGCGCTCCTGCCGAGGTGGCATATAGCATCGACACAAGGACAAATACCAAAGTCATAAGCTGAGCCATAGAAGACATCCTCTTGTTCGTATTACACACAACCGGGATTCCGTAGATATTGGTTCAGCAGTACGTCTTCATCATCGGCACCGCCAACACCCAACAACTGCCACCGGAGACTCGCGTTCTCAAGGCTTTTCCTGCATCCTCGGGAACTTGTTGCATTGCGCACTGATATCGACAGTGAAAATTCACTTTATCACCCGAAATCGGAAAATGGAATACATTGTTATGCAGAATGAGTCCCAACTTCTTTTAGGATTACTTCCACATAGCGAGCCATGATTTGCCGAAGGAAATGCCTTGCGTATCGCGAGGTCCCTATCGATGCCGTACTTTGTCGCTTCAATCTTGATTTTTCCAGATGGGTACCCAGAAAATGAAATTGCTTGAAAGCGTTCGGGTAGTTGATTTGAGCAGAGTGCTTGCAGGTCCCTATTGCGCGCAATTGCTTGCCGACATGGGCGCGCGGGTTATCAAGGTTGAAAGTCCAGGCGGCGATGAGAACAGGGGATGGCCCCCGACGTTTCGCGGGATAAGCAGCAACTTTGCCTCCGTCAATCGCGGCAAATACAGCATAACTTTGAATCTGAAATCCCCGCAGGCCCCGACGGTACTGCGTCGCCTGGCGGAATGGGGCGATGTCATGCTGCACAATTTCTTGCCGGATACTGCGGAACGGCTGGGTATTTCCTACGAGAATCTGCGGAAAATGAATCCGCGTCTCATTTTCTGCTCGGTCTCTGGCTATGGAGAAAAAGGCGCGTTGCGGGGGCGTCCAGGCTACGACACCACCCTTCAGGCATTTGCCGGGGTGATGGCGTCAACCGGCGAGCGTGACGGCCCCCCGGCCCGCGCAGGCGTGTCATTTTTGGACATGTCCACCGGACTTGCGGCATACGCCGGTGTTGTCAGCGCCTTGCTGTTGCGCGAGCGGACCGGCGAAGGAACCTGGGTACGCGGGTCGCTGCTGGAGACTGCTGTCGCCTGCCAGGGCTTTCACGGCGTTGGCTGGATGCAAACCGGTGCGCTGCCCGGGCGCAACGGCTCGGGCTCATGGCATATCGTTCCTTATCAGGCTTTCGATTGCGCAGACGGTCAGCTCGTCCTTGGCGCGCCGAACGAAGGAGCCTGGAAGCGGCTATGCAATGCTCTGGGAATGCCCGAGTTGGCGGCAGACGAACGATTTCTCACCAATCGTGATCGCGTGAAGAACCGCAGCATACTTTTGCCCATTCTCCAGAACCGTCTAATTGGCCAGACAATGGATTATTGGGCCGACATTTTCTCCAATACGGGAATACCTGCGGCACCGATACAGTCAATCGATCAGGTCATGACACACCCACAGGTATTGGCCAATGACATGGTTGTATACGCCGAGGACACGGATGGCACCAAAGTACCTTATGTCGGCATGCCCTTTAAGATCGAGGATTGCCAGGGTACCGCCACACGCGCCGCACCGCGTCAGAATGCGGACTGCGAATCGGTATTACGCGATGATCTTGAATTTACAGAAACGGAAATCAACGCGCTGCGCGCGGCCGGCGCCGTGTTTCCGAACACATGAGAGACTTCACATAACGCATAAGCAGCCGTCTAAGCCCCGCGACATCCAGACCAGAGCAAGCTTGTTTGCGACGATCCGTCAACGACCTTTGAAACGCGGTTTGCGGCCCTCACGCCAGGCTTCGTGCCCCTCACGCTTGTCTTCTGTCATCGCCAAAGCGCCAAAGCGGTAGCGGTCAGTAAGAGCCGCCCATGGCAGCGGAATCTCGATTCCCTGCGTTAGGGATTCTTTTGTCATCAAAACCGCCAGTGGCGGTAGCGAAGCAATATGGTTCGCTACTTCCATGGCCTTTGCCAGCACCTCCCCGTGCGGCACCAACCATTGCGCAAGTCCCGCTTGATGCGCTTCCCCGGCCTTCAGAGGAAAGCCCATCGCCATGCGCATTGCCAGGCCCTTGCCGACAAACCGCGACAGGCGAACCGCCCCCGCGTCCGCCGGAATGATGCCCAGAGATGCCTGCGGCAAGCGCCACTCGGCGCGTTCCGAGGCCACGATGAGGTCGCAGCAGAAGGTGATGATGGCACCGATACCGACCGCATACCCATTCACTGCAGCGATGATGGGCTTCGAAAACCCCGACAACAATGCAAATGGCGACTCGCGCCGAGTGATTGGAAGCGCTCTCAAAAACTCCCCCATGCCATCGACATTATGCGTTTCCGAGTCCTTCATGTCCGCACCGGCGCAGAAGGCAGAGCCCTGCTCATCCCCCGTCAGAATTATGCAAAGTACGGCGGTGTCGCGCTCCAACTCAGGGAGCAATTCTTTCAATCCTTGGTGGTAATCGCTGCCCCAGGCGTTACGCTTACCCGGTCTGCTCAGAGTCAAAATCGCGACAGGCCCACGTTTCTCACAAAGTAGCGGCATTGGGTTAAAGCCTTTGTTGGTGGCAAATCAGCGAATTCCGAAAACCTCAGTGGGAGATACACTCACTGTCAAGCGCCGGGCGCGGCTCAGTCCACCTGGGGAACCTTCGCCTCTTTGATGATCCTGGCATATTTTGCGATGTCCGCACGGTAGCGCGCGGCGAAGGCTTCGGGGGTTGTGCCGGCTGCTTCTCCACCCCAGCCGGGCACGCGTTCCTTGATATCGGGCATACCGAGCAACCTGATCGTCTCGGCGCTGATCCTGCCCTGGATGTCGCTTGGCGTTCCCGCCGGTGCAAATAAACCGATCCAGCCAGTGAACTCGAAATTGGGCACACCTGCCTCGGCCATGGTCGGCACATCAGGAGAGGTGGAGACGCGCACTTTTCCGGTAACGGCCAGCGCTCGCATGCGGCCGGCCCTGACGTGCTGCAGCACTGCGATCGGGGGGAGGGTAGCGAACTGAATCTGGCCGCTAATCAGCGCGGGCTGCAGCAGCACATCACCTTTGTACGGAACGTGCACGACGTCGATACCGGTTTCCAGTCGCAGCAGTTCGCCGACCAGGTGCGGCGAGGAACCCATGCCGGTGGAGCCGAAGTTCAGTGTCCCGGGTTGCGCTTTGGCCAGCGCGATAAGTTCCTTCACCGTTGCGATGGGCACCTTGGGACTTGCCACCATCATCATATAAGTCGAAATAATCTGGGTCACCGGAGCGAAGTCACTAAGCGCATCGAAGGGCAGCTTGCGGTAAAGGCTGGCGCTGCTCGCCTGACTCGTCGAGTTGATCAGCAGGGTGTAGCCGTCGGGCGCGGACTTGGCCACGATGCCTGCACCGATCGTTCCGCCTGCCCCGCTGCGGTTGTCCACGATGACCAGCTGCTGCCAGGCATCGGTGTATTTCTGCGCGATGGCCCGCGCGATGGTATCGATGCTGCCGCCAGCCGGCGTCGGAACAATCAGCCGGACGGGTTTTGCCGGCCAGGTTTGTGCCATGGCCGCACCGGCGCCTAAGCCCAGCAAAGCAAGCAATCCTGTACCCACCAGGCAATGTAACTTTTTCATCGGTGTCTTCCTCCTCCTTTGAGCCGGTCCCAAACAACCTGAGATTACCCGCGTCTTTGCAGATGCATAGACCATGAGATCCGGGCCTTTTCGAGCGAATGCAATTTCTTGGAAAAACTGGCTGAGGACTCTCATCCTGGTCCTTCCTGTGCGTACAAGAGTACAGGACGAAGTCAGAACGGTCTACCAAAACAGGAAGGAACGGCGTCCGAAAAACCTGGCAAAGCAAACCTTGGCAGACGAGACGTTTTTTCCGCGCTGCTCAAGCGCGAGGTAAAATCGATTGGTCGCTTCGTCAGTGCGATCGGCAGCCCGCCCATCGATTGATGTTTAGGAGCCGCTCATGGAATCCAGACTCGAGTCATCCCTCCGCGGGATCGAGCTGATCGAGGCAATCAAGCGTGCGGGCATTCGATTTGTCGTGGCCCTGCCCGACCGCACCACCAGCGAGTACGTTCTGAAGCCTTTGCTCCGAGACCCTGAGATGCGCGTGATCCAGGTTTGCAAGGAAGACGAAGGCGTTTCGATCTGCGCCGGGCTGTATGCGACAGGACAGCGCGCGCTGCTGCTCATGCAATACACCGGCCTGCTGGATTCCGCCAACGCGTTGTGCCACATCGCAGTCGATGCGAACAATCCGGTGTGCATGATGGTCGGATTGCTCAAGAAGGAGCCGGACATTATCCCAACGCAATCGAAGTTTTACGTGGTCAGGGTGGTCGAGCCGGTTCTGGATGCATTGCAGATCGACCATCATCTGATTGAACACCCTGGTGACGTCGAAAAGATCGTGCCGGCCATCGAGGCTGCCTATCAAAGTTCAAAGCCGGTCGTCATGCTGATCGGAAGGGAGCCGCAACCATGATGAAAAGGGACGAGTGTTTGAAGGTTCTGGCCGGGCACAGGACCAATGAAGTGGTGGTCGCAGTCTATACCGCAGCCCAGGAATGGATTCAGATCTGTCCCAGCGACTTGAACTACACCTTGACCGGCGCGATGGGGCAAGGATCATCGCACGCCCTTGGCATCGCATTGGGGCGCCCTGACCGCAGGGTGGTGGTGCTCGATGGCGACGGAAGCCTGCTGATGAATCTGGGATCGCTGGTCACCATCGCCAACGCCGCCCCGGAGAATCTTGTCCACTGCGTCTGCCATAACGGCAATTATGAGACGAACGGTGATGTGAGCATTCCGAGGCGGGGCAAGCTTAGCTTCGCCAGCTTCGCGCGCGAGGCTGGCTATCGGAACATATTCACCTTCGACAATTTGCCTGAGTGGGAAAAGAGCGTGGCCGGCATCCTGGGGGAGCCCGGCCCGACATTCGTGGATCTCCAAGTTGAGCCGGGCAATCCCTACAAGAAAGATCTCATTCGGTTGTATTCGGTCGAGTACCGCGACCGCTTCCGCCGCGCGCTAGCCGCTGCTTGAACACTTGTGGAGTGACGATCATGAATTTTCTCGCCATCGCAATGGGGTGGGTAGCGATAATCATCGGTGTGGCACTTCCGGTTGCCACTGGCGCGCAAGATTTTCCAAACAGGCGGGTCACGCTCATCGTCTCCAATGCGCCGGGTGCAATGCAGGACATGGCGGCGCGCATGTTTGCACCAAGGCTGCAAGCGATCTGGGGCCAGCCGGTGGTCATCGAATATAAACTCGGTGCCGGCATGGTCGTGGGTACCGATCATGTCGCCAAGTCGGCATCCGACGGTTACACCATCGGCCAGGTGGCAACCCCGCATGTGATCAATCCGAGCGTGCGCCCGAACATGCCTTTCGATACCGTGAGGGACTTGTCGGGCGTCACCATGACCACGATCGGTCATGTTGCCATTATCGCGACACCATCTCTTGAGGCAAACACGCTCGCCGAGTTGATCGCCCTGGCGAAAAGGATGCCCGGCAAACTGAGTTACGCGACAGCCGGCGCGGGCAGTTCGATGCATCTCACTGGAGAGCTGCTGAAGATCATGACGGGAATTGACATGATCCACATCCCGTACAAGGGCAGCGCAGCGGCGTTCCCTGATGTTATCGCCGGACGAATTCAAGTCATGGTCGACTCGCTCGCTTCCGCATTGCCCAGCATCAAATCGGGCAAGTTGAAGCCCATCGCCATAACCAGTCCGAAGCGCTCTTCCATTTTCCCGAATATTCCGACCGTTGCCGAGCTGTTGCCGGGATTCAGCATGTTGAGCATCAACGGCATCGTGGTGCCGAGTGCGACTCCGCGCGCGATTGTCCAGAGGATCAACGCGGCTTACGTCGCCGCGTTGCAGTCGCCGGACGTCAGGGCGAAAATGGCTGAGCTCACCCTGGAGCCGGTAGGCAATACGCCGGAGCAGTTCGACGCTTTTATCAGGACCGAGATTGAAAAATGGGCAAAGGTCGTGAAGGCCGCGGGAATCACAGCCGATTAGCGGGGGGAACGCGCTCTACGCTACCCACCTCCTGCCAGCGCTCCTTGGCTACCGCATTGAACGCCTCCGCAGGGGACAACGAAGCGTCCGAAACAACCCCCTGCCCTTCATTTCGGTATGACGGGCACCAGCAGGTGCGAATCGCAGGACCCTCCCATGCGAAGGATGTGCTTGCCTGCATTGCGAAGCGGACCGTGGCCGATCATCGGGCCTTTCGGGGTGAGTTGGTAAAAATCCCGTCCCTGAACGACCAGCCTCAGGCTCTCGCCCTGGCGAAACAGCGTGCTCGAGGCGAGAATCTCGATGTCCACCGGCACGCACTCACCGGGTTTCAGCCGCAGCTCCCGCTGGTGCAGCAGCCACGGCTGGTACTCCGTGGAGCGAACCGGATCCAGTTCGCGGTGCGAGACCCTCAACCAGCCCAGCGCGACGGGCCCATCTTCATAAACGGCAAAAAAGGCGAAGGGAACCTGCTTGCCCTGGGTGTCCAGCTTGTGGACCGCCACCAACAAGTCCATATCGTCCCCCGCGCTGGTGGCCACCCACAGTCTCAGCTTCATGTGGCCGCTTAACTCGGTATCCGCCGGGAAGCGGTAATCAAAGATCGCCTGGCCCTGTTTTGCGTCGTACTGCAGCGCCGACTGCGCGGCGCCGCTCGCGGTGCTCATGCTGCAGTCTGAGCCATGCAGAAAAAGTTTTGTATAGACGGTCCTGGCGAGAGGCCATTCGGATTCGGCGCGCATGGTACCGACGTAGTGGCGCTCGCGCACCTCGATGTTCACACTAGGCCAGCCAAGTACCTCGTCGCTGCTCCCCTTGAGGAAGTGGTCGAAGAAGGCGCGCTGCTTCTCCACATTGTCGGGCCGCATGAAATACTCCCATTTGTTGCGACCGTGCACCTCCAGCCATTTCTGCTTGGAGGACATCTGCTTGAAGCCTTCGAGCGTGCCGCGCGTGTGCAATCCCTGGTCTCCCCAGCTCGCCACGACGTAGGCGGGCACCTCGATTTTTGACAGATCGGGGGCCTTGCTCTTCCAGTAGGCGTCGAAGAACGGGTGCCGCTCGACCATGGCCAGCACATCTTCCACTTCATTTTTCGAGTAAATCGAGCGGTCGAGCCAGCTTGGGCCGAATAGATTCTCAGGAATCCCGCCGTGACGGGTGCGCTCCCGATACGAGTCGCTGTAGCCCTCCCAGGGGTTGATTGCCGCCAGGTGAGGCGGGTGAAGCGCCGCAACCTGCCACTGCAGGATCGCCAGGTAAGACACGCCGGAGCAGCCGACTTTGCCGTTGCTCCAGGGCTGCGCGGCCACCCATTCGATGAGATCGTAGTAATCCTTCGCCTCATCGGAGGACCAGAACGTGGCCTTGCCCTCCGAGTTCCAGGTGCCGCGCGGATCGACATTGATCACCGCATAGCCGTGGCGCGACCAGTAAAGGGGATCCGGCGCCTCGAAGGCGGCGTGGCGCGACACCCACTCCTGCTTGACGCCGCCGTTGTTATGGAAGCGCGCGTAGGTGCCCCGCGGCGAATGCTTTCCATAAGGTGCCCACGCAATCAGGGCCGGTTGCAGTTGCTTGGCTTGGTCCGGGCGATAAATGTCGACCAGTATGCGGATGCCATCGCGCATCGGGACCGCCACATCGCGCTCGATCAGCATGCCGTCTTCGCGGATCTGCCGGTAGCCGTACTCTATTTTTGATAACGCCTCCGGAGGTTTGACGCGGCGGAAGACATACTCGAATGATTCTTGCGGCATGATCTTATTGCACCTTGATGCCGGCGGCCTTGACCGCGTTGTTCCACTTCGGCCAGTCGACCTTGATCACGCTGCCAAGTTCTTCCGGGGTACTGACGTACGCATCCATGGCGAGCCTGTCCATTGCTTCGATGATTTGCTTGTCCTGCAGGGTTCTCACCATGTCGGCATGCATCCGTCTGGGGATCGCGGCGGGCGTGCGCGGCGGCGCGACAAGGCTGAAGAAGGTCTCGATGACGTAGTTCGGCATGCCGACCTCCAGCGACGTGGGAACATCGGGCAGCTTTTTCATGCGTTTCGGGCTGGTCACGAGCAGAGCCTTCGCCTTGCCCGAAGTGATCAGCGGCCCGAGGATGGAGTAGCCGTCGACCAGCATCTGCACGTCACCGGCAAGAAAGCGCTGCAGCGCATCGACCGAGCCCTTGTAGTTGATACCGAAAATGTTCACGCCGGCCTGGTCCTTGAACATCTCGGCCAGCATGTGCGGCGGGCTGCCGGGAGTCGAAGCGCCGTAGTTGAGCTTGCCGGGCTGCTTTTTCGCGAGGTCGACGAATTCCTTCAGCGTGTTGACCGGCAAGCTGGGGTGCGTGACGAGGATGAACTGCTGTTTCGCGAAGATGCCCACCGGGACGAAACTCAAAGGTTCGTAGGGCGCGCTTGGCAACAGCGCTTTGGCAAGGAACAGCGTGCCGACCGTGCCCAGGGCGAGCGTGTAGCCGTCCGGTTGCGCATTCGCCATGGCTTCCATCGCGATCACGCCGCCCGCTCCCGGGCGGTTCTCAATGACGATCGGCTGGCCGAGGTATTCGCCGAGCTTCGGAGCGATGAGGCGCGTGACGATGTCTGGCGGTCCGCCGGTGGCAAAGCCGATAAGGACGCGGATGGGCTTTTGCGGCCAGGACTGGGCTTGCGCCGGCGCGGTGAGGAACGCGGCCATCGCCGCGAGGCATACGAGAAAGATCCGCAGGAAAGCGCGGATACATGCTGACAACTGCTTCATTGCCGTACTCCTGGTTTGACATGGAGCTTGAATGGTACTGCCTTCCGATGCTTTCCGTCCGCAGCGGAAAATCATTTCATGGGCCGGTTTCAAGCCTGGCAAGTGCAGGTATGCTAGCGTTATGTCAGACAATTCCGATGATCCGCGCATCGCCGCCGCCCTCGCGCGCAACGACCGGTATCAGCGCGAGTTCGTCGAAGCCTTCAGCCTCTGCCCTTACTCGCGGCGCTGCCGCGAGACCGGCAAGCTGCAGCGCACGGTGCTGCTGGACCAAGGCGGCGGCCCCGGAACACAGGACTTCGATGCCGCGGCCGAGGCCATCGTCGCGGCGATTGCGCGCCTCGAAAAATTGCCGCCCGACTCGATCGAGGTAGGCCTGCTTGTGCTGCCCGCCCTGGACCCCGCGCTCGCGTCGGGGCTGGAGGGTGCGCGTAACTTCGAGCAGCTGGTGCGCGTGGCGCGCGAGCGCATGCAGGCCGGGCACGCGCGTGGCGAGGCGCCCTTTCACTGCGTCGCCTTCCATCCCCATTTTCCGGAGGATCTGGCCGATGAGCACCGCGCGGTGCGATTCATCCGCCGCAGCCCGGACCCGACGGTGCAACTGGTGCGCGCGAGCCTGTTGAGCAGGCTGCGCCATGGGGATCCAAGCGGCGCTCACTATGTGGACACCGCGGGGCTGAGCGCCGCCGAACTGATGGCGGTCGATGCGCCCGTGCCGGTGGCGGCTCGCATCGGCCAGGCGAACCTGTGCACGCTGAACCAAGCAAATCCGGACCGCTTGCGCGAATTGCTGGCGGAAATCCGCATGCACGCCAGACCGCCCGACAGGTGATCGGGGGCCTTTGCCACGCAGCCGGACCCACGCGTTCACGGTCCCGCTCATTCAATCGAAAATTACACGGATGACGTCCTTGCAAGGCCAGGGCCGTAGCAGTAGTCTGCCGTTCCGCGGCGGCAAAGCGAAATGCGCGCGAGTTTGAACGCAGGCGTGGGGATAATCATGACGAAGTCGGAATTGATCATGCAGCTCACGGATCGCCACCCGCAACTGGTGGCGAAGGACGCCGAGTATGCCGTGAAGATGATCCTCGATGCGATGACCCA
>MEQV01000189.1:5040-8962 GCA_001770355.1 Betaproteobacteria bacterium RIFCSPLOWO2_02_FULL_62_17 | reverse complement strand
GAATCGAGCGGGTCCACGGCGGGATAAATACCCAGCGATGCGATGTCGCGCGACAGCACGACGGTGGCATCCAGGTGGCCGAAGGTGGTGGCGGGAGATGGGTCGGTCAAATCGTCTGCGGGCACATACACCGCCTGGATGGAAGTAATCGAACCGGTCTTGGTGGAGGTAATCCGTTCCTGCAGGCGGCCCATTTCCTCGGCCAGTGTCGGCTGATAGCCCACCGCCGAAGGCATGCGTCCCAGCAAAGCCGATACCTCGGTACCAGCCAGCGTGAAACGATAGATATTGTCGACGAAGAACAGAATATCGCGGCCCTCGTCGCGGAAGGCCTCGGCCATGGTCAGGCCGGAGAGCGCCACACGCAGGCGGTTACCCGGGGGTTCGTTCATCTGGCCGAACACCATCGCCACTTTGGATTCGGAAATGTTATCCAGCTTGATAACGCCAGCCTCCGACATCTCGTGGTAGAAGTCATTGCCCTCGCGAGTCCGCTCGCCGACGCCGGCGAATACTGAAAGGCCCGAATGCTTGGTGGCGATATTGTTGATCAGTTCCAGCATGTTCACGGTCTTGCCCACGCCGGCGCCGCCGAACAGGCCGATCTTTCCGCCCTTGGCAAACGGGCAGATAAGATCGATAACCTTGATGCCGGTTTCCAGCAATTCCACCGAAGGCGAGAGTTCATCGAACTTGGGCGCCGGCTGGTGTATGGAGCGGCGCATCTCGGTGGGAATGGGTCCGGCTTCATCAATCGGCCGGCCGAGCACGTCCATGATGCGGCCCAGCGTCGCGCTGCCCACCGGCACCGAAATCGATTTGTCGGTATTGGTGACTTTCATGCCGCGGCGCAGACCATCCGAGGAGCCCAGGGCGATGGTTCGAACCACGCCGTCGCCCAGCTGCTGCTCGACCTCGAAAGTAAGGCCCTTTTCGGCCAGCAGGTTGCTCGGATCATCATTCAGGGTGAGCGCGTCATAGACCCTGGGCATCGTTTCGCGCGGAAATTCAATGTCGATCACCGCGCCGATGCACTGGACGATGTTGCCTTGTGCTTGTGCCATAGCGTTTTCCTAAGCGTTTGGTATCAGTTCAGTTCCAAATTCTCTGCTATCGACGCCGCGTCAAACCGCCGCGGCGCCCCCCACAATTTCCGACAATTCCTTGGTGATCGCCGCCTGACGCGCTTTGTTGTAGACCAGCGTCAATTCGTCGATCACGTTGCCGGCATTGTCGCTGGCGGCCTTCATCGCCACCATGCGCGCCGACTGTTCCGAGGCCATGTTCTCCGACAGCGACTGATAGATGATGGCCTCGACGTAACGCGTCAGCGCTTGATCAAGCACGACCTTCGCTTCCGGCTCATAGATGTAGTCCCAGGTGCCCTCGGGCGAGCCGAGTCGCTCACCCGTGAGCGGCAGAAGCTGCTCCATCACCGGCTCCTGCTTCATGGTATTGATGAAGCGGGTGTAAAAAATCAACACGCGGTCGAAGCGATCCTGGATGTATCCATCAAGCATTACCTTGATGGCGCCGATCAGCCTGTCCATTTGCGGCCGGTCGCCAAGCTGCGTGACATGCGAGACCACTTTCGCGCCCAGGCGCTGCATGAACCCGAAGCCCTTGTTGCCGATGCAACAGACTTCCATTTTCTCGCCTTGGGTCTCCCACTCCTTCATCTGATTCATCGCCATGCGCTGAATATTGGTATTCAGCCCGCCGCACAGACCCTTGTCGGTGGTGATGATGATAATGCCCACGCCCTTCACCGTGTCGCGCTCAATCAGATAGGGGTGGCGATACTCGGGATTGGCGTGCGAGATATGCGCGGCCAGATTGCGGATTTTTTCGCCATAGGGGCGCGCCTGGCGCATACGCTCCTGTGCCTTCCTCATCTTGGAGGCAGAGACCATCTCCATGGCCTTGGTGATCTTGCGCGTGTTTTGCACGCTCTTGATCTTGGTGCGTATCTCTTTAGACCCAGCCATCTGCTCTTCCCAGTTGCTATATCACCCGCGGATTGAACGGCGCGTCAGCGTCCGTTCGTATCCGCGGAGCCATTGCGGCGCCACAGGCGTCCGACAATGGCAGTCAGTAGCTGCCGTTTTTCTTCCAGTCGTCAATCGCCGCCTTCAGTGCGGCCTCGTCCTCCGCGCTCATGTCCTTCTTGTCCTCGAGGCGGTTCATGATATCGGCGTACTTGGCCCGCAGATGATCCCTGAGCGAGCGCTCGGCAGGGAGCGCTTTTTTCACTTCGATATCGTCGAAATAGCCGTTATTCACTGCAAACAGGGTGAGCACCATTTCGACAACCTGCATCGGCTGGTATTGCGGCTGCTTCATGAGTTCGGTCACCATGCGGCCGCGCTCGAGCTGCTTGCGGGTTGCTTCGTCAAGATCCGAGGCAAACTGCGCGAACGCCGCGAGTTCCCGGTACTGGGCGAGCGCCAGCCGCACCCCGGCGCCCACATCGCGGCGCTTCATGATTTTGGTCTGCGCGGCGCCGCCGACTCGGGATACCGAGATACCCGCGTTAATGGCGGGACGGATACCGGCATTGAACAGATCGGTCTCGAGAAAGATCTGGCCATCGGTGATCGAAATCACATTGGTCGGCACGAATGCGGAGACGTCGCCCGCCTGCGTTTCGATCACCGGCAGCGCGGTAAGCGAACCGGTCTTGCCCTTGACGGCACCCTTGGTAAAGCGTTCCACCCAGGCTTCGGAAACGCGCGCCGCGCGCTCAAGCAAGCGAGAATGCAAATAGAACACGTCACCGGGATAGGCCTCACGCCCCGGCGGGCGGCGAAGCAACAGCGACACCTGACGGTAGGCCCAGGCCTGCTTGGTCAGATCGTCGTAAATGATCAGGGCGTCCTGGCCGCGGTCGCGGAAGTACTCGCCCATGGTGCAGCCGGAATAGGGCGCGATATATTGCATCGCCGCCGACTCAGACGCCGAAGCCGCCACCACGATGGTATAGGCCATGGCGCCGTGTTCTTCAAGCTTTCTGACTACGTTGGCAATGGTGGAGGCCTTCTGCCCGATCGCGACGTAGATGCAGAAAAGGTCCTTGCCCTTCTGGTTGATGATGGTGTCCACCGCCACCGCGGTCTTGCCGGTCTGACGATCGCCGATGATCAGCTCGCGCTGGCCGCGGCCCACCGGAACCATCGCGTCGATCGACTTCAGACCCGTCTGCACCGGCTGCGATACCGACTTTCTCCAGATTACCCCGGGCGCGACCTTCTCGATCACGTCGGTTTCCTTGGCATTGATCGGGCCCTTGCCATCGATGGGCTGGCCCAGCGAATTAACCACGCGGCCGATCAACTCGGGGCCGATCGGCACCGAGAGAATCTGGCCGGTGCATTTGACCGGATCGCCCTCGGAAATATGCTCGTATTCACCCAGAATCACCGAACCGACCGAATCGCGCTCAAGATTCAGCGCGAGGCCATAGGTGTTACGGGGAAATTCCAGCATTTCGCCCTGCATCGCGCTGGAGAGGCCGTGGACGCGGCAGATACCGTCGGTCACCGTGACGACCGTGCCCTGGGTGCGAACATCGGCCGAAAGCGCCAGATTGGCGATCTTCGAGCGGAGCAGTTCGCTGATTTCGGAGGGTTTCAGCTGTTGCATGACAGTTCCGATATAGTGAGTGTTTGGTATATGTTTCGGGCGACTCTACGATCGCGCGGCCAAAATCTCGCCGCGCTGCTTCCAACAGCCGGCGCGAGCTTTGTGCGACGGCGGTTTCATCTAGCTGCCCGTTAACCCGTTGCGCATGGCCTCGAGCTTGCCCCGGACCGAGCCATCAATAACCTGGTCGCCAACCCTGACACGAGCCCCGCCAATCAGGCTCTGATCGACTGCAACATGCGGGCGGATCCTGCGCTTGAAGCGGCGCTCCAGATCCGCG
>MEQV01000189.1:0-5001 GCA_001770355.1 Betaproteobacteria bacterium RIFCSPLOWO2_02_FULL_62_17 | reverse complement strand
CGCGACCAGCGACGCAAGCTCTGCGCCTTCAAGCGCATAGGCGCTGGTGATTTCGGCATCGACCGAGCCTTCGCGATCCGCCTTGAGCACCTCGAACTGCGCGGCGACCGCAGGCAATGCCTCCAGGCGCCGGTTCTCAATCAGCGCGTCAATCAGTCCTTTTGCCTCTTGCGGCATTTCCCCCGCGGCGGAAAAAAGGTCAGCCATCTGCGCGCTGCTCACCTTGGGGTTTCCCATCAGCTGCGCCAGTTCAGGCGCGCGCGCAAAGGCGGCAAGCCGCGCCAACGCATCCGACCAGGGCGCGAGCGTGCCCGCCTTGTCTGCCAGGGCAAATACCGCCTCGGCGTAGGGCCGCGCAATGGTGGCGACTTCTGCCATGTGTTCAGATCTCTTTCTTCATCTGCGTGAGCAATTCTGCGTGAGTCTGGGCATTCACTTCCCGGCGCAGAATTTTCTCCGCGCCGGCAATCACCAGTCCGGCGACCTCTTCGCGCAGCGCTTCGCGTGCGCGCGAGACTTCCTGCTCGATCTCGGCCTTGGCGGCGGCCTTCTCGCGGCCGCCTTCGTCGCGCGCAGCGATCTTCGCCTCTTCGATCATTTGCGAGGCGCGCTTCTCGGCCTGAGCAATGATGTCCCCTGCGCGGCCGCGCGCCTTGCCGATCTCCTCACCGGCCTGCTTGGAGGAGATCTCCAGCGCCTGCTTGCCTTTTTCGGCGGCGGCAAGCCCGTCGGCGATGGTTTTCTGGCGGGTCTCGATGGCGTGCAGCAGATACGGCCAGATGAATTTGACCGCGAACCAGATGAACGCGATAAAGACAAGCGCCTGTGCGAATAGCGTTACGTTGATATTCATGCGTATTCCCCGAAAGGGACGAGCGGCACGCCGCCGCGATCAGCCAAGCTTAGCCAGCAGCGGATTGGCGGTGGCGAACCACAGCGCCAGGCCCACGCCGATGATGTAGGAAGCATCGATCAGGCCCAGCAACAGGAATACCTTGCCCTGCAGCGAATCGGTCAGCTCCGGCTGGCGCGCGGCGGCTTCCAGGAAGCGCGAGCACATGATACCCACGCCGACGCAGGCGCCCAATGCGCCCAAGCCGATCATGAGGCCGATACCGACGGCGGAGTACGCCTGCACCATCGCGACGAGTTGAAGATTTTCCATTTTCTTTCTTCCTTTCCTGTGCTGATAGACGGTTAATTGGATTAGTGGTGATCGTGCGCCATCGAGATATAGACGACGGTGAGCATCATGAATACATAGGCCTGCAGAAGGACGATCAAGATATGGAAGATCGCCCAGGCCCAGGCCAGGGCTGAGGAGACGATCAAGCCGATGTAGTAATCCTCGCTCCAGGCGCTGTTGGCTGCCCACATCCACAACAGAAGAAAGATGATCTCGCCCGCGTACATGTTGCCGAACAGCCGCAGCGAATGCGACAGCGGCTTGGAGAGGTACTCGATCAGGTTGAACAGCAGGTTGAAAATCCAGAGCAGGGGATGGGAGCCGAACGGCGCGCAGAACAGCTCGTGCAGCCACCCTCCCAGTGTCTTGACCTTGATCGAGAAGTAGATCATCAACGCCCACACGGTAAGCGCCAGTGCGAAGGTGGTGTTGACATCGGCGGTGGGCACGATGCGAAAGCCGTGCTCGCTGATGGCATGCGTACCCAGGGCAATCCAGTCCACCGGCAGGAAATCCATGGCATTCATCAAGACCACCCAGATGAACACGGTAAGGGCGGTGGGCGCCACAAAGCTGTGCCGCTCGTGCTTGAAAATGCCCTTGGCCTGGTTGTCGATGAATTCGAATATCAGCTCAACAAATGCCTGGCGCTTGTTGGGCACGCCGGCGGTCGCGCCCCTGGCCACCCACCAGATCAAGCCCAGCCCCAGGAAACCGAGCAGGATCGCCACCGAGACTGAATCCAGGTGCAACGTCCAGAAATCGCCATCACCTACCTTCTTCCCCAAGAAGTTGAGGTGGTGATTGATGTATTCGGTCGGGGTCAGTTCTGTTCCGGTAGCCATATCTTAGTATTCAACTGGATTGTTGCGAATTTTCGCGAACGAAAAATGCCATCGAAAAAATCAGAACCGTGACGACGAAGGCGCCGATCAGCGCGCCCGGTATGACCTGCTTATAGTTCGCAAAGATCAGCCAGAGCAATGCCAGCATCAAGCCGATCCTGACCCCCTCCGCGGTAATCGCGGCAACCAGTATGTTTCCCGCGGTTTTAGTCTTGCCCCTGTTCCCGCGTTGTATCAGCAACCCCGCCACTACCCCGGCCACCATGCTGGTGCCGCCCCCCAAAGCGGCGGAAATCGCACCATGCATCCCAGTGGACACCGCGGCGATCACTACGATAACCGCCATCGCCAGCGCCTGCCACCAGAATACGGTTTTCAACGCCTTGCTGCGCAGGCCTAACATCCTGATCCGTAACCGCGTGGTGCAATGCCACAAAGGCGTGAATTCTAATCGTTTCGCGGTTGAGGCGTCAATTTCCGTCCTGCGCGCGACGCCAATCAACGCGGATAGCAGCTTTCTATTTGTTGCAGGAGTTTGTTAACTCCCTCCGGCCTGTCCAGGACGCCCAGCGCTGCGTCGCACAGCGAAACTGCGCTTGGCGCCGCCAGCAATGGAGAAAACACCCGCCGGCACTTGTCACGAATCTGTGATTCGTCCAACGGTCGCCCGGCGTCGCCGGGAATTTCTGTCACCAGCCGTTGCCCGCCGCCAGCGCGGGCCCGTACTTCGATGCTTGCTGGCCAGGCGCGCGGGAAATACTCCATCAATTTCTCATCGGCTTCGACGCTGATTCTGGCGAGCAAGGCCTGATGTTCCGCCGGCGTAGGCGCCGGCGCGTAATCAAGCCGGTACATCGTTTCCGGTGCCAGGGCAGCAAGCACCAATTGGTAGGGAAGACTGGTCATGTGCGAGCCGCGCTCACCGGGAATGACGCCATGATTGACCATGCCAAGGTAGGCCGGGGGCACGGCAACCTTGATGGCTTCTATCCCCGACGGATCCAGGCCTTCCTCAAGCAACTCCTTGAGGCCCTGCGCCGCGGCCATGGTCTGGCGCGCCGCGCACCAGGGCTTGAAGGCCACATCCAGCACGGCGGCGCGCTTGCCGAGGTTCGCGAGCAGCCGCGCGCCATCTATCGTAAGTCCGTAGACCGAGTGAAACGGTTTATCCAGCAGGGCAAGATCGGCGGTGAATCCCTCCTGCGCCGCCAGCGCCGCCATCACGCCATTGCGCGCCGCAGCACCCAGCAGCAACCAGCGCGCCATCTTTCCGCTTTGCTGGCCGACGTTGGGAGAAGCCACGACCAGCGCGAGGCCGAGCGCGTGCGCGGTACGCTTGTCATCCAGACCCAGCAGCCGCGAGGCTACCGCCGCCGCACCAAAGGGCGCATTGAAATAGGTGGGCCAGATGCCGCGGTACAGTATGGATGCTCCGCCCATTTCCTCGCCCAGGCGCACCATCGCGTCATAGCCTGCGCAGACCGCTTCTTCGAGCGCCGCCCCGCCGGTGTCGCCCAGCGCCGCGGCAATGCTCAAAGCCGCGGGAACTATCACCGCGCCGGGCGTGGTGCCCGCCGCGAGATGAATATCGTCTATTTCGCTGAGCCGCGTCACGGCGCAATGGAGCATGACACGCCCCATGAGCCCCGCACCCATGGGCCCCGCATCGCCCTTCGCCGCCACAGCCAGCAGTTCCCTGCCCTCATGCGTATGGGCGCCCGCTACCCAGGCGGCGACCGTGTCCGCCAGATGCAAGCGCAGCAGTTCCCGCACCGGATTGGAAAGGCCAGCCGCCGCAGCGCCCGCGACGTGAGCGCCGAAATGCTCGAGAGTATTCATCGTGTCCCCAAAAAGAATGCACGTTTCCCAAGCGATGCAATCAACATTTATTATGCCGCCGCCGCGCAGGCGCGATACGGGCTCGGGTGTACTGCTACTGCCTCCAGAACCCTGGCGTAAATACCACCAACAACGTCAACAGTTCGAGCCGTCCTAGCAGCAAACCGGTGATGCACAGCCAGATCTGAAAATCGGTCAGGATCGCATAAGTGGTCGCGGGGCCCACCTGCGCCAACCCCGGGCCGGTGTTATTGACGCAAGCGACTATTGCCGAGAACGCCGTGACGATGTCCAGCCCGGAAGCCGCCATCAGCATGGTGAGTGAAATTATCGTGCCGGCGTAGACCATCATGAATGCGAGTACCGCGAACACGATGTTATTCTCGACCACCTGTCCTGCCAGTTTCACCGGGATATAGGCTCGCGGATGGACGATGCGCTTGAGTTCCCGAAACGCCTGCTTCGTCATAATCACCGCGCGCACCATCTTAATGCCACCCCCGGTGGAACCCGAACAGCAGGCGAAGCAGCACAGAAACAACATCCATACTGGCGCGAATATTGGCCACTGGTTGTAATCGGTGGTGCTAAATCCGGTGGTTGTGGCAACGGATACGACGTTGAAGCTGGCATAGCGCAGCGCAGTCCAGAAGTCGGCATAGACGTGGTTGCCCAGCAGGTACCAGGCAATGCCGAAGCAGGAAAGGATGATTACCACCAGAAACAGCTTCGCTTCCGGATCGTCCCGGTAGGACGTGAGCTGGCGCTTGCGGAAAGCAACGAAATGGGTGGCAAAATTGATACCCGCGACAAGCATGAAGAAAATCGCCACCACCTCGATCGCAGGCGAGTTCCAATGCCCGAAACTCGCGTCATACGCGGCAAACCCGCCCAAGCCCATGGTGGAGAAGGCATGGACTACAGCATCGAACCAGGTCATGCCGGCAAGCTTGAATGCGGCAATGCAGGCCAGCGTTATCAGCGCGTATACACCCCACAGGCCTTTTGCGGTTTCCGCAATCCGCGGGGTGAGTTTAGTGTCCTTCATCGGTCCAGGTGTTTCCGCCTTGAATATCTGGCTGCCGCCCACGCCCAACAGCGGCAGGATCGCCACGGCGAGAACCACCACCC
>MEQV01000188.1:4325-9220 GCA_001770355.1 Betaproteobacteria bacterium RIFCSPLOWO2_02_FULL_62_17 | reverse complement strand
AGGCCTCAATATATTCGTCTTCAGCCGGAATTCCCAGCGCCTGCAAATCCATGCCCCCCATGCCGCGAAAACGCTCGCGCGGAACGTGACGGCTCATGCAGTGATAAGCGAAATCGGCAAGCGGGTGACCCAGGGTGGACAACTCCCAATCCACCACTGCAACAACCCTTGGCTCGGATGGATGGAAAATAAGGTTGTCTATACGAAAATCACCGTGGACGAGCGTGGTTTCGTCGGAGGCCGGAATATTGCCTGGGAGCCAGTCGATCAGCCGGTCCATGGCTTCAATTTTCTCGGTCTCCGAGGCACGGTATTGCTTGCTCCAGCGGGCGATTTGCCGCGCCAGATATCCTCCCGGCCTGCCGAAGCCGGCCAGGCCGCGCGCGCTGTAGTCGACCGAATGCAGTGTTGCCAGAATCCGATTCATGTCGTCATAGATACCGGATCGTTCAGCCGACGACATGCCGGGCAGGACCGGGTCCCAGAACACACGCCCCTCCATGCACTCCATGATAAAGAAAGCCCGCCCGATCACGCCCTCGTCTTCGCACAATGCGTGCACTTGAGGCACCGGGACACCGGTGCCGGCCAGCGCCGCGATGACCTTGAACTCACGCTCGATCGCGTGCGCTGAAGGAAGCAACTTTGCCGCCGGGGCCGGCTTGGAGCGCAGTACATATCGCTGTCCGGCGGAACGCAGAAGGAATGTCGGGTTCGATTGGCCGCCCTGGTAGCGCTCGAGCTCGATCTGCCCTGAAAAACCGGCCACGTGCTTTTGCATCCACGCTTCCAGGGCAGAAAGGTCGAACAGTTGACGCGCCGGCACCTGCGTGGCGCCAGGTGGTGCTTGGCTCATGCGGACAAGCGCAGAACGCAACGATTCATGAATGAATTTTCCCGGGAGGATCCCGAATTACATTTCTGCATGACTCGAAGTCCACCTTTAGGTCCAGGGTGAGCGATGTGACGGGGTAGGCGATGCCTCTCCACTTGCCCTTGCCCTACCATTTGTACTTAGCAAATGCCCCGACAGTGCTGCATGTGCACTTTTAAAACGGGTCGGCGCTCGCCGACCTTTTATTTCCTGAACGCAGGAATATTTGAGAACTTAAACGACGCAGTGCCTGTTGTCAATCCAGCCGGCGCTCAGGCGCCTGCAAACCGCGAAACAGCAAATCGGCCACGAAATCGGCATAAGCCTCCGTCATCGCCGCCGACATGGGCTGCCCGCCGAACAGTTCCCGGACCAGAGGTTTGGCGGTCACGAAATACTCGCACAATCCCACCATGGCGACGTGAAGGAAGCGGGGATTCACTTCGCGGAGCTCGCCACGCTTGAGGCCATCATCGATGATTTTTCGCGTAACCGCATAACCCCGGGCTGCCATGAACTTCAGGGCCTGGCGCCCGGCCTCCCGATCGCCATGCACGATCTGTTCGACGATGAGCGGATGCAGATGCGGGTTTGCGTACAAGGTCTGCAAAAGCGAGTGCACCCGCTTGCGAATCCGTTCCGCGGCCGGGCCTTCATTGTCCAGCTGAGCTTCGACCGCGGCCTGCATCTTGTCCAGCATCTGAGTGACCGCTGCGGTGAAAAGGCCGTTCTTGTCGCCGAAGTAATAGCGCAACAGCTTCGGATCCACCCGGGCGAATTTGGCTATATCCCCCAGCGTCAGCTTGCCCGGCGAGCGCTTGTGGAATAGATCTATCGTGGCCTGTATCAATCGATCCCGGCCAACCGCATCCCTGGGACGCAACGGGCGTCCCTTGCCGCGTTTTGCGCCGGACTTGGAAGTGGCTCTGGCAATTGGCAATTTCCCCGGGGATTCGGCCTCTCGCTTTGTTTTTGAAGTGATTGACATAATTCCTATTGTAAAGAATACTTCGATCGGTCATATTGTAAAGAATACGTCAAATCGCCGGCCGGGCGCGATCTGCGTTAATCAGAGCCGGAACGAACGCTTGCGGCGAGCAGTGATGTTTTATCTTAAAAGGAGATCAGCATGAAACCCTTTTCGACCATTGCAACACTGGCCATCGCTGTCGGCCTTGCGGCTTCAGTTCCGGTTTTTGGACAGGAGGTGGTGCTCAGATTTGCAACCACCAATGCGCCGACCGCGCACTTGAACGTCCAGGTTCTTGTTCCCTGGGCCGCGCGCATCAATGCAGAGGGCAAGGGAATAGTCCGGATCGACGTGTCGCACGGTACGACGCTGGCGGATCACAGCAACTTCTACAGCCGGGTGTTGAACGACGTCATCCAGATTGGCTGGGGCCTGCAGGGTACGATCGGGGGAAAGTTCCCGCTGACCGAAGTCGTTTCGCTGCCCTTTCTGTCGCAGAAGTCGGAGGATAGCTCGGCGGCGCTGTGGAGGCTCTACAACTCGGGCAAACTCGCCAAGGAATACCGGGAAGTCGAGATTCTTGGAATGGTGGTTTTTCCACAGCTTTCGATTCACTCACGCAAGCCGATCAAATCGCTTGCCGATGTAAAGGGCCTGAAAATCCGCGCTGGTAGCAATGTCGGCAGCCAGGTCATTCAGGGGCTGGGTGCATCGCCGGTGTCCATGCCCACCGCCGACATCTATCAAGCATTGGCCAAGGGCACGATCGATGCAACCCTGGTGCAATGGACGGCGTTTCAGCCGTTCAAGCTGGCCGAAGTCACGACGCATCATCTGGATGCGCCGCTGGGGGCCTCACCGGCGATGTTGTTCATGTCGCGCAAGAAGTTCGATTCGCTTCCCAAGGCGGCACGCGACCTGATCATGAAACACTCCGGAGAGGCATTTTCACGGCAGTTCGGCGCCTTCTGGGACCGTGTTCAGGACGGCGACCGCAAGCCCGTGGCGGCCTCGGGCAAACATTCCGCCTACGTGGTATCCGAACAGGAAGTCGCCAAGTGGTCCAAGGTGCTCAATGGCGTCACGGAGAAATGGGTCAAGGACACGGCAGACGGCGGGGTTATCCTTCAGGCTTATCGAGAAGAACTGACGAAATCAGGCGCCAAGAAGTGACGGCACCGGGTCAGCCCGCCGATTTCGACGAACCGGCGTGGCTGGCCCACGCCGTACGGCTGTCGGCCGAGTTCAGTCGCTGGCTGGCCGCAGGCGGGGTAATGGGCATGATCGCCATTGCCTGCCTGACCGTAGTAGACGCTGTGATGCGCTGGGTCGCGGTGTCGCCCATCAACGGGCTGAACGAAATCGTCTCCATGCTGTTTGCGGCCATGGTCGTCGCCTGCCTGCCCTATGCGCTTTGCGCGGGTGTGCAACTGAGCATCGACTTGCTCGAGGGGCGCATGAGCGAGCGGGTTGCCGCGCTTCTCAATGCGGTTGGGGAGTTGCTGAATCTCGCCTTCTTCGCTTTCATCACCTGGCACGTCGCGGCCTATGCGGCGGAGCTTGCCGAACAGGGGCGAATCACCGTGACCCTGCACTGGCCAGTGCCGCCCTTCATGTATGCCCTCACGGTGCTGTTTGGCATTGCCTCTATGCTCCAGGTTCTGGTAACTGTGCGGGCCGTATTGAAGGCATGGAAGATTCTGGCAAAACCGGCTGAGCACGCAGAAAGGCCCGACGCGACCTCGTTCAACATGGTCGTGGCGGGTGTTGTTCTACTGTGCACTCTGGGTGCCTATGCCGCCTGGGATTTTGATGCGCTGCGCGGGATGGTTCGCGATAACCCCATGCTTTCGGCCTTGACCGGGTTGCTGCTGCTGTGGGTGCTGCTGCTCGCCAAGATGCCGATGGGAGGGGTGATGGGAATAATCGGTGTCGGCGGCAGCATCTTTTTCCTGGACCTCGCGCCGGCAATGTCTGCCTTGGGCACCAACGTCGCGGGCTTCCTTACCAACAGCGAAGTTTCGGTGTTGCCGCTGTTCCTGCTGATGGGAAGTCTCGCCGCCGTCGCCGGCATGGCCGAGGACATCTACCGGCTCGCTCACGCCATGCTCAGCGGCATGCGGGGAGGGCTGGCGCTGGCGACGATCGGTGGTTGCGCGGGATTCGGAGCGGTCACCGGCTCATCGGTGGCGACGGTTGCGACGATCGGAAAGGTGGCGCTGCCCGAGATGAAGCAGCGCGGTTACTCCCCCGATCTGACCTTGGGATGCGTCGCGGCGGGAGGGACGCTTGGTCAACTGGTTCCTCCCTCGACCGCGATCATTGTCTATGCGCTGCTCACCGAACAATCCGTAGGACAGCTGTTTGTCGGCGAGATCGTGCCGGCCCTCATTGCGGTGATCCTCTATTTCATTACGATCAATCTCTTCACCCGCGTCAAGCCCGGGTCTGCGCCGGCGACACAACGTTCGACGCGGTTGCAGGTACTCGCGGCGGCGCGCCGCGCATTCGGCGTCACGGTATTGTTTCTGCTGGTGATCGGCGGTCTGTATTCCGGGATGTTTACGGCCACGGAATCGGCCTCCGTGGGGGTCGTCGGCGCGTTCGCGTTTGCGCTGCTGCGCGGAAAACTGAAACCGGGCAGCTTCTGGCAGGTGATGGCCGAGGCGACCTCGACAATCGGCATGATCTACATCCTGATCATCGGCGCGATAACGTTTTCCTTTTTTATCGGCGCGACGGCATTGCCGGAAAAGATGTCGGCCTGGGCGTCCGGATTGCAGATTCAGCCGCTGGCATTGATTGCGGTAATCCTGGTGATCTACCTGGTCCTTGGGTGCGTGATGGATTCATTCGGAGTCATGATCATCACCACGCCGATCATCGCGCCCTTGGTCGCGCAAATCGGTTATGACCTGGTCTGGTGGGGAGTCGTCATGGTCGTGGTGGTCGAAACCGGGATGATTACACCGCCTTTCGGCCTCAATATTTTCATGTTGAAGAGTATTTCCAATGTTCCGCTGGCGACCATTTACCGGGGAGTTTTGCCGT
>MEQV01000188.1:3962-4240 GCA_001770355.1 Betaproteobacteria bacterium RIFCSPLOWO2_02_FULL_62_17 | reverse complement strand
GATGTACCGCTAGGACCGCGCGGCCAAAAGCGCGCCGCGCTGCTTCCAACAGCCGGCGCGAGATTTATGCGACGGCGGTCTCACTAGGGAGCCCTTGGTGTCCATTATTCCTGCCCGCATCAGCCGGCGTCCCGGCGCCATGCTTTACAGTTTGCCCTCAGCCCGGGGGGAAAGTTCAGTGGCCTGCAATTTGTCGTCGAGTGCGACGGCATAATTCTGGGCGGCACTCTCCGCGGAGATATAACGGCTGCGCACATCCTCGATAACCTTCGCGACCG
>MEQV01000188.1:1013-3955 GCA_001770355.1 Betaproteobacteria bacterium RIFCSPLOWO2_02_FULL_62_17 | reverse complement strand
GATGGGGTTGCCGTAACCTCCGCCGCCGGCCGAGTAAAGCCGGATCTCGTCGCCGCGCTCCAGCGTCAGATCGTCCTTCACCACGCTCGCAATCAGCCTGCCCGAGCGGAACACATCCACGCGGCCTGGCTGCCCTGACCCGCCTCCATCCACTCCCCAGGGTGGACACTTGGTGCGCTCAAACATGGCGATATAGTTCATCGGTCCGAGCAGTTCGTAGACCTTCTCGATGCCCAGCCCCCCGCGGTGCCGCCCGACTCCACCCGAGTCCTTTCGCAGCCGCATGTGCTTCATGCGGTAGGGATAGGTCGCTTCCTGCAGCTCAACGGACACCTCCGGGGTATCGCCATGCGCCATGGATCGGAAGGGTCCGTTGCCGTCACGGTTATGGGCGGCGCCCCAACCTCCGGCTACCGACTCGAGGTGATAGCCTTTCGCGCCCGGGCTGCGATCAACGATGATTTGCGCGGAGTACGTACCCGGGTGTGCCGCCGGGACTTTGTTCGGGACTGCCTTGCCGAGCGCGCGCAGGATCGTGTCGATCACCGTGGGCAGGTTGTGTCCGGATCCCGCAATGGCCGCCGTCGGGCCCGCGCTCATGAAAGTCCCCGGCCGGCACACCACCTTGATGGGGCGGTACGCGCCTTCATTGGCCGGTTCGTGCGAGGAAAAGTAGAATTTGCAGGCAATGCGCACGGCGGCCACAGCCCCTCCCTGGAAGCCCGCGTTCCATGGTCCGGTAATCTGGTCGGCCAGACCGCTCAAGTCCACGGTCAGTTCATCGCCGGCAACGATGACTTTGACGTTCACCGGGATGGGTTTGTCACGGTGCACGCCATCGTCATCGAGGAATGAACCCGCTTCGTAGGTTCCATCCGGTATCGCGCGGATCGCCTGGCGGACAGCAGCTTCGTGGCGCTTCCAGAAGGCGTCGATCGATTCCAGTATCGCCTTGCGACCGAATTTCTGCACGACTTCGAGCACCATGTCCCTTCCCATCATGCAGCCGGCCAACTGCGACTCCATGTCGCCCAACACCAGTTGCGTAAACCGGGTATTGGCTTCGATGAGCCGGTAGATCTCGGGGTCGCGCCTGCCTCGTCGCAACAGCTTCAGACTGGGAAACTGTATGCCCTCCTGATAAATCTCGGTCGACTTCGTGGTGGCGCAGGAGCCCACGACGTTGCCGCCGACATCCATCCAATGAACGACGATAACCATGAATCCCAGCAAGCCGGCATCCTCTTCCGAGATCCGGATCGGCGTGTACATCACTACGTTGTTGAGGTGCTGGCCCATGGTGGCGGCCGAATTGGTGATGACGACGTCGCCCGATTGCAGGTCGGACTTTCCGAACAGCCGCAGACCTTCGCTTACCGCCGCGGACAGCGCATTGGCAACGAATACCGGCATTCCGCCCTTGCCCTGGCAGATCAGGCGTCCGTCCGCATCCACCATGCCGGCCGCGAAATCCTTGTATTCCGATACCAGCACGCTGTAGGCGGTGCGCGTGATGTTCTTGTCGATCACGTTGGGGATGGCGCACAGGCTGTGCATGACGATTTCCGCCGTGATGGGATCGAGTTCGGCGTCCGGGGCCATTTCAACCGCAATCCCGCCTCCCAGCGCGATTGTCATCTCGCCCAGGGAGCCGACTGTCAGCCGGTCATCAGGCCCAAGAACCGTCGTGGCACCGAATTCCTCAATGACCGCCGGTCCGCTGATCGTGGCACCTGCCGCCAGGTCGCGCCGGAAATAGATGGCGGTACGCAGCCGCCTGGCCTTCTCGCCGAAATAGACCTCCCGGTAAGCAATCGGCTCGCAGCGCTCACCGGCGCTTGATTGATGCAGCCGGGCGAGATCGGGTTTATCGGTCACCGCAATGCCGGAGACCCGTAGGTTGACCAGTTCGACGGCAGCGCTTTCATCAACGAAGCCGTAGCGCCGCCGATAGCCCTCGAAGAAGCGCGCTTGAATATCGGCTACGCCGTCGGTGTCATACAGGGGAATCTTGATCGAATGCCGCTGACCCATGAAACGCATTTCGAGCACGTTTTCGAACATGAGGTCTCGCGCATCGAAATCCCGGCGCAGGGCTGCCCCCAGGGCGGTTTTCATTTCTTCGGCGTGCGCGCGCAACGGGGCCTGCTGTTTTTCCTCGAGCATCAGCAGCACGGTGCGCGATTCTTCGACGCGCGCGTCCGCGAACAACATGCCCAGCGCCGAAAAATTCCCGGGTTCCGGCGGCACGACGACCCGCGGTATCCGCAACTCGCGCGCCAGGCTGACGGCGTGCATCGGACCGCCGCCCCCGAACGCGAACAACTGGAAATCCCGTACGTCGCGGCCTCTCTCGACGGTAATCTCCTTGATCGCGCTGGCCATCTGCACGTTCGCAAGGGCGATGATTCCGAGTGCCACCTCATCGACCGCCTGGCCCGGTGCATAGCCCAGTGGCACGCCAACCTTGTCGCTGATTGCGCGCCGCGCGGCGTCGCGATCGAGCGGCAGCCCCCCGCCCAGAAAATTTCCCGAAGCGATGCGGTCGAGCGCCGCGTTGGCATCGGTGACGGTAGGCTCCGTGCCCCCGTGACCGAAGCAGACGGGACCCGGTTCCGAGCCGGCACTGCGAGGCCCCACGTGCAGGGCGCCCGCCGGGTCAACCGACGCAATCGAGCCGCCGCCCGTGCCGACTTCCGCGATATCGAGCACCGGAGTGCGTACCGGAAAGCCGTATTCATAGCCTCCGACATCGTAAGTCGCCTGGGTCTCGAAACGAAAGTTTTCGATCAACGCGCACTTGGCCGTCGTGCCCCCCATGTCGAACGCAATGAGCCGCTCGATTCCGAGCGCGCGCGCGTACACGGCGGCGCCGATGGATCCGCCCACCGGGCCGGATTCAACCAGGGCGATTGGCTCTTTCTGGGCCTGCGGGACAGAAA
>MEQV01000188.1:0-804 GCA_001770355.1 Betaproteobacteria bacterium RIFCSPLOWO2_02_FULL_62_17 | reverse complement strand
TCCGCCGCCTGCTGCTCGTGGCAGGGGTTGCGGTAGGCATTCAGAAACGAAATGGCGATAGCTGCGACGCCGAGCTTTTCGAGATCGGCGGCCAGGCGCTCCAATTCTTGTGCCGCCACCGGCACCAGCACTGTGCCGTTCGCGGCGATTCGCTCGCGCAGCTCCAAGCGCAAAGGGGCCGGCACAAGGGGTGGAGGACGCTGATAGTCCAGATCGAAGGCAAGCGGGCGGCTGGCCCTTCCAATCTCGACGACGTCACCGAACCCCTCGGTTGTAACCAGCGCGGTCCTGGCGCCGGTTCGCTCCAGCAGCGTATTGATGATCTGGGTAGTTCCGTGCTTGAGCACGTCGACGGCGCCTGGATCGATGCCGATTTCGTCGAGACATTTCATGACACCGCTCACCAGGTCGGCGGAAGTCGTCAGTGTTTTTCCGAACATCAGCGCCCGGCGCGTGGAGTCGTAGCCGACAACGTCTGTAAAAGTGCCACCGATATCGGTGCCGACGAACAATGCCATGTTTCTGTTCTCCCTGGTTGGCAGCATGAAGTCTACCCAAATGCGCCATTTCATGAATCTGCCCACGTGACTTGATCTTGATCAATGCATGAACGGCCGCGACTCTTTATGGTGACGCGCATCTGAGGCACGGGAGGGGGCGGTATGGGCTTGCAGCAGCCGGTGCAGAATTCCATGAAGCCCGGGAAGTGGCTGAACACCTCCTGCAAGATGTGCCTGTTCACCTGCAACATGCGGGTGCTGGTTTCCGACCACGGCGTGGTGATCAAGGTCGAGGGCAATCCCA
>MEQV01000187.1:2390-7404 GCA_001770355.1 Betaproteobacteria bacterium RIFCSPLOWO2_02_FULL_62_17 | reverse complement strand
AGCCAGCCCTTGGTCACGACGCGGTAGCGCGGCTGGATACCCTTTGCGCGATCGTCCGCGCTTTGCGAAAACTGCTCGGAAAGCTTGACGATGAAATCGGTATCTTCGCGCGAGGACGATGCCCAGAGTTCGAGCTTGATTGGCCCAGCGATCTCTAGGCTTCGCGCAAGCGGCGCACTGGTGAATGTAAGCACGCGGCGCGCGGGGTCGCCCGGCCGACCATCGGGCCCGAAGCCCACCACGCCCACGCGCCAGCCCGGGTCCGGGTAGTTGAATATCGTCGCGGGCTCATTGGCCTCCGGGACGGCCTCGGTGAGCCCGCCGTCGTTGAGCGATGTGACACTGCCGCTCGGGCCCTTGCGCAAATGATAGGTCCGGTAGTGGATGCCGGCGGGCGGCCATTGCGTGTCCGAGCGCAGCTCACCGCTGCCACCGACGTACCAGCGTACTGACGGCTCGCGCTCCCATCCGTTTGCCTTGCCCTTGAGATGCAGATCATAGAAGGGCAACAGCCATTTTTCGTGAAAACCGATGGACGAGAAGGCCTGCACCGCCTCATGCAGGTTGGCGGAACCGAACACCAACAGTTTCTTCGGTCCACCGTAACGCTGGAAGCCGACGATGTTTCCGTTGAGGTGCAGGTCCACCTTGCTCCAGACACCGATCGAAAAGGCGGCCGCGCGCGCCTTGTGCAGCCGCTCGACGGGAGCGCGCTCTTTCCAGAACGCGTCGTAGCTAGGATGCTTCCTGACCTGGCCCGCGTAGTCCCAATCGATCAGCCGGCTCGGGCCGCCGGCCGGAGCGAAGTTCACCGCACGTACGGTCCGGTTGAACCAAGCGGCCGGGTATTCGCCCGGAATGCCGCCGGTGTAGGCCGAGGCGCTGTAGGTATCGACGTTGCCGTCATAGGGCGCGATGCAAGCCAGCCCCGGCGGGTTGAGCGTGGCCATGCACCACTGCATGCGCGCGTAGTACGACTGCCCGATGCCGCCGACGCGGCCGTTAGACCATCTTTGCCGCGTGATCCACGCAATCACTTCGAAAAGATCTTGCTGTTCCTTGCGGCACATATAGCGATAGTCACCGCCCGAACGACCCGTGCCGCGCACGTCCATGTGCACAAACGCGTAGCCCTGCTCGAGATACCACTCGATCGGACCGGTCTCACGCCACAGGAACACTGGCAGCGCGGGCACTCTGTTATTGTCGAACCGGTACGGCGAGGCAGCGAGCAGAGTGGGAAACCGCTTGGCGCCCTTCGGAAGGTAGAGGGCCGCGGCGATTTTCACGCCATCGTGCGAGCGAATCAAGACGATGCGCGTCGGCAGGATCGGCGGCTCCCCTGCCGCGGCTGTTGTGCTTGCATCAGTGGCCATCGTATTTCCTCTTCGCGTTGCCATTAATCCGGCGGCGTTGCTGCATCTGTCACGAACTCCCGGCGCCTCAAGGGGCCCAGCCTCATTCCGCCGGAATCTTCGCCTCGCGCACTATCTTGGCGTACAGGGCGAGTGCCGACTTCATCGTCTCACCCATCTCCTGCGGCGTCGAGCCGAGCGGCTCGTAACTCTGGCGCACCAGATGTTCCTTCGCGAACTGCGTATCCCGCACAATGCGCACGATCTCGCGGTTGAGCCGATCGATATTCGTCCTGGGAGTTCCTGCCGGAGCGAGCAGGCCCACCCAGGCGTCCAGCGCGAAACCGGGCAGCGACATCGCTTCCTCGAGGGTCGGCAAGTCGGGCAGGATCGCGGCGCGGTAGCCATTCAGGATGCCCAGCGCACGCAGCTTGCCCGAGCGCACTTGTTGGAGGAACGGACCAAGCGGTGCAAAGGCCGACATTACCTCGCCCGAGAGCAGCGCCGTGGTGATAGGTCCGCTGCCCTTGTAAGGCACATGCAGCATGTCGATGCCTGCCATGGATTTCAGCAACTCGCCGGCTAGATGGAAGGGCGACCCGATGCCGGAACTGCCAAAAGTGATCTTTCCAGGATTGGCACGCGCCATCGTGACATATTCCTGGGCGGAGCCAGCCTGCACGCCGGGTCCCACGACAAGTGCGAACGGCACACGGATGATCAGACCCACCGGGGTGAAATCCTTGAGGATGTCGTAGGTCATATTCCTGAACAGGGCCGGGTGGGCCATGTTGGTCGTCCCGACGGTCAGGCAGGTGTAGCCGTCCGCGGGCTGTTTGGAGACGTACTCGACGCCCAAGCGGCCGTCGGCGCCGACACGGTTCTCGACCAGGATCGGCTGGCCGAGCGCCAAGCGCAGCGGCTCGGCGAGGGCACGCACGAGGTAATCGGCTCCGCCGCCTGGCGGCAGCGGCACGACGACCCGGATCGGACGGCTTGGCCAAGCCTGAGCCGCCGCACCCCCGGCCTGCATACCCAGCACGGTCAAGAACATGAGAACCCCTGCGATCAACTTGCGCCGCGTCGTCATCCGTGTAGTCATCGACCTTGTCATGAATCCCCCTTTGAAATCGTTACTGGACGAATGCGCTACATCCCGGAAAGTTGCTGGCCGATCGCGCTTTTTTCTATCAGCCGCCTGCTCCTCCAACCTGTGCCGTGGACTGACCCCACTCGGGAAGGCGCCCCTCGCCGATCCACGCCTGGAGGAACTTGGTGATCTTAAGCTTGTTGATCGGATTGGTTGCGTCCATGTGGGGCAAAGCCACCGCGTCGCGCACGTACTTCTGGATGGGTAGTTCCCGCATGAGGCCGTCTTCACCGAAAACTTCCAGCGCTGCCACGCAGATCTTGACGGCTACCTCGGTGCAGAAAACCTTCGCGGACATGGTGAGGGAGCGGTCCGGCTTCCTGTTCACTGCCATCCAGGTGGATCGCCACAGAATCGCGCGGGAGGCCTGCAGGTCCTTGTACATGCCGGCGAGCATCGACGCAACCTCCGAGTACGCGCCTTGCTGTTTTGCATGCTTCGTCGCCGCATCCAGGGCGGCGCGCGCGACCACCACCGCGTACACAGCAAGCTCGATGTTGCTGGCCACGCCCCGATAAGACGTCTGCCCCGTACGTCCGCCGAGCAGGTTCTCGACCGGGACCCTCACGTTGTCGCAGTTGATCTCCCCCTGAAGATAGGCTCTGAAACCGATCTTGTCGTGCACGCGGCCGAACGACATGCCCGGGGTATCCCGTGGAACCAGGAAGGAACTGGTCCCCACCGATGTGCCCACCGTCTTGTCGGTACGGGCTGTGATGTTGAGCAGCTTAGCCACCGGCGCATGGGAGACAAAATGCTTTCTGCCGTTCAGGACGTAGTGATCGCCGTCCCGCACCGCGCTGAGCCTGACACCGGCATCGGGAGCGTCGTAGGGAAGATGGCTGTCGGACCCCGACTCCGGCTCGGTCTGTGCCCCGGCCAACAGGAACGTGTCGTCGTCCCGAAACGCCGGCAGGAAGCGTTCCTGCTGGTACTGCGTCCCTACCGTGGCAATGGTTCGGGAGAGCTTCCAGCACTGGCTGAAGATCTTGGAACAGGCGATGTCGACGTACCCCAACTCGTCGATGATCACGAGCCAGGTGAGCATGTCCAGGTCCGGGCCGCCGTATTTCTTGGGTAGCGACAAGGTCCGCAGCCCGAGCTTGGAGCCCTTCTTGATCAATTCCCAGGGAAAATCCGCGAGAAGATTTTCGGACCGGTCAAGCCTCTCGGCAATCGGACGGATTTCGGATTCGGCGAAATCGCGCGCGATTTTCTGCCAGGTCAGCTGTTCCTCGGATAATTCAAAATCCAGCACGAAGTGCCCTCTCAAGAGCCGGTTTCACAAACAAGGGTCGTGTACCCTCAATCTCCACCCAATCAGGGGCCGTTTCAGTCATTCCGAAACGGCTGCCGGAGCATCGATGTGTCGCCATGGCAGCCCCGGTGTTTCCGCGCTCACTGTGACAACGGCATCTGGTCGGCCCGCGAATCAAGGATCGCGCCGACCTTGGCGAGGTTGGCGTGGTTGGTTCCGCCCATGTGCAGCAGCACCAAAGAGTCGCGGTAGTATTTCTGCATGGGCAGTTCTCGCATGACCCCACTGCCGCCAAAGATCTCGACGGCCTCCCGACAGATTTTGACGGCAGCCTCCGTGCAAAAGACTTTGCAGGCGGTGTCAAGGGCTCGGTCGATGCGGTTTCTGTCCATGGTCCACGCGACTTCCCAGAGCAGGCTTCTGCCGGCCTGAAGCGCTATGTACATATCAGCCAAGGCAAGCGCGACGGCCTGATGTTCGATGATTTGCTTGCCGCCCTGAATCCGTTCGGTCGCGTACTTGGTCGCCGCGTCGATTGCAACTCGTGCGAGCGCCATGGCATGCGCCGATATCTCCAGATTGCCTGCCCCGGAAACGGACTCGTCGTACCCGCGCCCCACTTTTCCTCCCAGCAGATTCTCGGCGGGCACTTCGGCGTTGTCGAGGTGAAGTTCACCCTGGAGGTACATGCGCAGGCCGACCCTGTCATGCACGCAAGCAAAGCTGCATCCGGGGGTCTCCTTTGGAAGGAGGAAAGTGCTCGTCCCTTCGGCAGTGCTCACGCTGCTGTCGGTTTGCGCGTCAACGAGCAGGAGCTTGGCATGCGGGCCGTTGGATACGACGCGTATTTTTCCGTTCAGGACATAGCGATCGCCACGACGGGCAGCCGTAATCGTTTCTCCGGCCCCGGATTTGCCGGCGGCGGTTGGCAGTCGGTTCACGTCGCCGCCTAGGAGAAACGCCGGATCGTCCCGGAACGCCGGCAGGAATCTGTCCTTCTGCTCCTGGGTGCCACCGCTGACGATTGCCCTGCACAAAGTCCAGTTGTGCGAAAAGAGCTTCGCACAAGCAACGTCAGCATAAGCGAGCTCGTCGATGAGCACCACCCAGGTACGCAAGTCGAACTCGGGGCCGTCGTACTCGATCGGGAGCGCGGCGGTGCGAAATCCAATTTCTGACCCCTTTTGTACAAGTTGCCAGGGAAAATCCTCAAAGAGATTTTGCGATCGGTCGAGCTTTTCGGCGATTGGC
>MEQV01000187.1:701-2357 GCA_001770355.1 Betaproteobacteria bacterium RIFCSPLOWO2_02_FULL_62_17 | reverse complement strand
TGGATTTCTCGATCGGCAAATTTGCGCGCCATGCTCTGTATGGCGAGGTGGTCCTCGGACAGTTCGAAATCGATCACTTAAACTCCTCCGCAGACAAAGGCAAGAAAAACTAAGCGCCTGGCACGCTTCGCATGCCAGGCGTCCGTTACGCTTGGAGATTGGCGTCGTCATGCACTGCCAAGTTCGATGTCGCCGGGGATCTGCTCTTTCCGACCAACAGTGTTCAGCAGATCGAACAATCGCGCGTATGGTGTATACGCATGAGGTGTATACGCATGATCGCGGTCCCACTCCTCTCCTGTAGATTAGGATGAAGCATGAGGTCGCGCATTGACTTGACTTAGATCAAATCGCCGGCAGCGGCCCTGCTCTAGCCTTGTTCGTTGCAGCAAGGCGGAGGAGGAGCGGATGCCGCGAGTGCTGGTGCAAGTCTTGTCTGCGTTGCTCGCGGCCGTGTTCACGGACGCTGGCGGTGCGTTGGCCCAGCCGGCTGCCGGCGCTTACCCGAACCGTCCGATCCGCTTCATCGTGCCGCAAACACCGGGCGGTATGGTCGACAACGTTGCGCGTGCCGTCGCGCAGCATCTCACCGAGCGCCTCGGACAGCCCGTGGTTGTCGAAAACCGCGCGGGCGCCAATGGCACCATCGGCTTCGAGGTCGCTGCGCGGTCCGCGCCCGACGGCTACACCCTGCTTATGGTGCACCAGGCCGGGCTGGTGCTCGCGGCTGCTTCGCGCAAGAACCTTTCCTACGATCCGCTGCGCGACTTCGCCTCCATTTCACTGCTTTTCGAGACGCCGTACTACCTCATCGTCCACCCTTCCGTTCCGGCGCGCTCGGTTCAAGAACTTGTCGACTTGGCGAAGGCACAGCCCGGCAAGCTCAATTACAGTTCGACCGGCGTCGGTAGCGGACAGCATCTGTTCATGGAAAGGTTCAAGACCCTCACCCGGGTAAACCTCGTTCACGTACCATACAAAGGGTCTTCACAGGCGGGCGCCGATCTCCTCTCGGGGCAAGTGCAGGTGATGCTTCAGGGCCCTGCCTTCACCGTTCCGCAGGCGCGAACCGGGAGGGTCCGGGCGCTCGCCGCCACCGGTACCAAGCGCACCCAGGCGATGCCCGATGTGCCGACGGTGAGCGAAGCTGGCGTCCCCGGTTTCGATGCCTCGACCTGGTGGGGGCTTTCCGGTCCTGCCGGCCTGACGCGGCCGGTCATCAACCAGCTCAATCGCGACGTGAGTAACATTCTGAAATCGCCCGCTGTGCGCGAGAAATTCGCCGAACTAAATATCGATCTCGTGCCGAGCACTCCGGAGGAACTCACCGAGCGCGTTCGCGGGGAGATACCGATATTCACAAAGGCGATGCGCGACGCCGGCATCGAGCCCGAGTAGCGCGACGTGCAAGGCCGAGGAGGAGCAGCGAATGCCGCAGGTGTTGGTGCAAATCTTGTCCGCATTTCTCGTGGCGGTGTTCGCGGGCGCCGGCGGTGCATTGGCTCAATCCGCTGCCGGCGCTTACCCCAACCGTCCGATTCACTTCATCGTGCCGCAAACGCCGGGCGGCTTGGTCGACAATGTTGCCCGCACCGTCGCGCAGCAGCTTGGCGAGCGCCTTGGGCAGCCCGTCGTCGTGGAAAACCGCGCGGGCGC
>MEQV01000187.1:0-690 GCA_001770355.1 Betaproteobacteria bacterium RIFCSPLOWO2_02_FULL_62_17 | reverse complement strand
GCGCGCGCGGCGCCCGACGGCTACACGCTGCTCCTCGTACACCAGTCCGGTTTGGTGCTCGCGCTCGCTTCGCGCAAGAACCTTCCTTACGATCCGCTGCGCGACTTCGCTTCCATCACCAATCTATTCGAGACTTCGTTCTACCTCGTCACACATCCTTCCGTTGCGGCACACTCGGTTCAGGAACTGATCAACCTGGCCAAAGCGCAGCCTGGCAAGCTCAATTATGGGTCGGTTGGCATCGGCAGCGGACAGCATCTGTGGATGGAGAGGTTCAAGACCCTCACCCAGACGAATTTCATCCACGTGCCTTACAAGGGGTCTTCCCAGGCGAGCGCCGACCTTTTGGCGGGACAGATTCAGGTCATGTTCCAAGGCGCGAATTTCACGCTTCCACAAGCGCGCAACGGAAAGATTCGGATACTGGCCTCCACCGGCACCAAGCGCACTCAGGCAATGCCCTCGCTTCAGACGGTTAGCGAAGCGGGCGTGCCCGGCTTCGATGCCTTGCTCTGGTGGGGGCTTTCTGGCCCTGCCGGCCTGCCGCGCCCGATCATCAACCGGCTCAATCGCGAGGCGGGCGAGATTCTGCGTATGCCCGCCTTGCGTGAGAAGTTCGCTGAATCGGATATCGACCTTGTGCCGAGCACTCCGGAGGAACTCACCGAGCGCGTTCGCGCGGAGATTCCG
>MEQV01000186.1:8656-11701 GCA_001770355.1 Betaproteobacteria bacterium RIFCSPLOWO2_02_FULL_62_17 | reverse complement strand
GGGCGGATTCCACCAGTGGGTGCCCAGCATGCGCGCGGCGTCGCGGTCGGAAAGTTTCGCCGCGATATCGGTGATCGGGATAACGGAAGTGTTGCTCGCCAGGACGCAGCCGGGACCCGTCGCCGCGGCCAGTTGCACGAACAGATCCTGTTTCAGCGGCAGTTTTTCCAATGCCGCTTCGGTGACGAAATCTGCATCTGCGACCGCTTTTGAAAGATCGCCTTCGGTGCGAACCCGTTTGACGGCGTCAGCATCCCAGCCCAGATCCTTCAGCACGCCGGCGACACGGCCCGGTACCGCGGCCAATGCCTCGGGGATAGGATCGTAGAGGGTCACGCCGTGGCCGCGCGCGGCGAACACCGCCGCGATGCCGTTGCCCATCAGGCCGGCGCCGATAATTGCAATTCGTTCAGGGTTGCTCATTGGCGACAATCTCTTCGATGGTTATTCGAATTCGCTTATTCGTATTTATCTTACGAGCGAAGCCGATGCGGCGCAATCAGCGCGGGCTGATCACCTGCGCTCCGAATTCGCTTAATTTGCGGTCGATGCTCATCAAACGAAACCCCGAGTGCTTGGCCTGTGCGTACAACAGACGGTCGAACGGATCGCCATGCGATTGACGCAACTCGCAGGAAAGCAGAATGGGTTCGATCGACAGGGCGAGCATGCGGAATCCGTCGCGCAGTGCCTGCTCGACCAGCCGCCGCGGTTGCAAATCGATCTTGCCCTTGCGCCATTTGAGACCGATCTCCCAGACCGACGCTTCGGAAAATCCAACCATCTCCGCGCGCGCGATCATCGCACGGGCGCGCTTGTTCAATGCCGGCGCGTCCGTGAGCGCCCAGATCAGGCAATGCGTATCGAGTAGGATTTTCATCGGCCGAGCAGGTCATCATCAGACATCGGCGCGTGAAAATCCGCGGAAATCCTTACCGCCTTGCGCGCCAATCCGCCAAGACGCACGCCGCTTTTCGACGCGGCGGCGGCCAGCGGTATCAGGCGCGCCAGCGGCCTGCCCGCGCGCGCAATGATGACCTCCTCGCCCGCCACCGCCTTATCGAGGAGCGCTGAAAGATTGGTTTTGGCGTCGTAAATATTGACCTGCATCGCGGCCTCCATGAAATCCGTCTATTAGTCATATTTTACAATAACTGACTAACTTGGCAAAGACGCCAGGAAAGCCGGGGGGCAAACGCATGCAAACGGCCAGTTCGGCCAGGCGCTCGGCGCCCCTCCGGTAGGCCCGGAATTCACGCTACGCGGCGATGACGTTCAGCAACGCCTGCCTGCCCTCCACCCGCACCACGCGCAGCGCGCGCGCCAGCGCGGCAGGCAGCGCCTCGGCCTCCTCGACCCGCTCGCCGTAGCCGCCGCAGGCCTCGATGACGCGTTCGATCGCGGGCCGCTCGCGGAACCAGGTGAGCGGCATGCCGTTTTGCACCGCCTTGCCATCGGGGTACATCGAGCGCGTCGCGCGTTCAACGGCGCGGTAGCCGCCGTTGTTGAATACGACGGTGAGGGTCGCCAGGCCATGCTCGGCCGCAGCGTGATGGCAGGCGAGCGGATTGGCAAAGGTATAGGCGCCGTCGCCTACCCCCGCGACCACCAGACGCTCGGGCGCGGCGAGTTTGGCGCCGAGCGCCGCCGGGACGCCCCAGCCCAGGCCTCCTACCGGGCTCGATCCAAAAAAACTGCCTGGACGCTTGAGCCGCATGGCCGGGCGGACCAGCGAATATTCGCTGACATAGATCGCGTCCTCTCCGGCCGCCTGCGCGAGGCAATGCGTCACCCAGGCAAAACCCATCACCTTGTCGCGCCGCGCGCGCTCGATCATTTCCCGTGCCTGTTGCGCGCGCGCCTTGGCACGCGCCGCGATATGACTGCGGCGCGCGGCAATGCGTTCACCCATTGCCCCGTCGGCGAGCGCTTCGAGCGCCGGCTTAAGCGCCGCGATGAATCGCCGCGGCGATCCCGTGAGGCTGATATCCGAACGGAAACCGCGCGTTGGATAGCGCGCGAACAGCGGATCGACGCCGACCTGGATGACGGGAACGCCGCGGCGCGGCTGCTTCACTCCCGGAATCCAGGGCACATCGCAATCGAGAACGACAATGGCGTCGGCCTCCTCGAGCCACGGGTCGACTTCGAAACCGGCGTGCATCGGGTGATCGCTGGCGAGCGACAGGTGCCGGGGCCGGTATTCGACCACCGGCAGCGCAAAACGCTCGGCCAGCGCGCTAAGCAGCGGCACGGCCTCTGGCTCGCGTCCGGCGCTCGAGGTGATGATGAGCGGCCGCTCGGCTTTGGCCAGCACGCGCGCGACGCGCTCGACTTCGGCAGGATCGGGAATGGCGGGCGCGGCGGCGCCCATCAGCGGTGCCCCGGGCGAGACCAGCGCCGCGGCCGCTTGCGCCAGCACTTCGCGCGGCAGGGTCAGGTACACCGGTCCTCTGGGCTCGGTGCCGGCGATGGCGAGCGCCCGGTCGAGCACCGACTCGAGCTGGCTGGCCGCGCGCAGTTCGTAGTCCCACTTGACCTGCTCGCGCACCATGCCGCCCTGGTCGAACATTTCCTGCGCCCAGTGGATGTTCATGGAGCGCGCTCCGGGCGGGCCGGACTCGTAGAGCGGCGTGCGGCCCGCCATGAACAGCATGGGCACGTTTTCGCGCGATGCATTGATGAGCCCGCACACCGCGTTGGCGGTGCCGACGTTGACGTGCACCATCACCGCCTGCGGCGTGCCGCTCACCATGGCGAAGCCGTGCGCCATGCCGACGGCGACGTTTTCGTGCGGCACCAGCAGCGCCGCGACGCCCGGCGTGCCGGCATCGAGTGCGCTCGCCATTCCTTCCACCAGCGATGCGAAGTCGGTGCCCGGGTTGGCGAACAGATACTGCACGCCGCGGCGGCGCAGCAGGTCGAGCAACTGCTCACCGACGCTCGCGGCGAGGGCGTTGGACGAATCATGCGGTGCGTTCATTGATATCTCCTAAGCCGGACGAGCCGGAACCAAACAGTGTGCTTCGTATGGGCGTCCGCTTT
>MEQV01000186.1:7235-8648 GCA_001770355.1 Betaproteobacteria bacterium RIFCSPLOWO2_02_FULL_62_17 | reverse complement strand
TTTCCCGTCGAATATGAAAGTTGCAAAAGCGCAACTTTCATATTCGACGGGACGTATACAAACCCACAACTTCGCATGTCAACACTTGACTTCTTAGTGACTAATCTTCAGGCGGGTGCGATGCGCACCTTGGCGCACAAATCGAGGTTGAGATTGGCTGGGCTCGAATGCTGCCAGTCGAGCTCGAGCAGGTCGTTGAAGCGCACGCCCTTGCCCTTGGCGACCGGCATGCCGTCACTCCAATGTCCGGCGCAGGCGCCAACGCCCAGGCCCTCGGGGTGCATCCCCTGGGTGAGGCGCACCCGGCCTTTCACGCGGCGGCCGCTCTCGGACTCGACCCACACCGGGTCGCCGTTCCTGAGACCTTTGCGGCGGCCGGTGTCCTCGTTGATGGCGATGTAATACGAGAACGGATCGAGCTGCGCGGCCTCGTCCAGCCAGGGGTTTTCCAGCGTGTAGCTGTTGGTGTGCAGGGTGTCGCGGTAATAGAAGGCGTACAGGTCGAAGCCCTCGTGCCTGCAGGCGTGCGACGCGCAGGGCAGCCAGTCGGGCACCGGCTCGAAGTACTCGCGCGGAATCTCCAGGCCGCGCGGCGCGCAGATCTCGGTCAGCTTTTCGCCCATCGCCGGCATCCATTCCCAGTAGATCGGCACGCGCACATCGACGAAGGCGCGCCAGTAGACTTCCTGGGGCTTCTTGTTCCATTTGATCACGCCGTGCTGCTTGAACCAATCGAGCCCGTGCGCGGGCCCGAATTTGTCCTTGAGCTCGTGGTCGCAGATTTCGCTGTAGCTGTACTTGCGTTCGCCCTCCAGACAGTAGGGCGGGTGCAGGTCCAGCACCGCGTTGTAGGCCGCGTTGACCTCGGCGCGGAAGCCGACGCGGTCCGCCAGATCGAGCAGCACGTCGGCGACCGGGCGCCGCTGGCCCTCGGCCTCGACCACCGGCTGGCGGATCGGCCAGCACCATTCGCCCATGCCCGCCGGATGGCTGAAGATGAACGGAAAGTTGGAGCGCGAATCCAGGGTCTCCAGATACCCGCAGTCGGGCAGCACGATATCGGCGAACTCCGAGGTTTCGGTCATGAACACGTCGATCGAGACGATGAATTTGTATTTCACCAGCGTTTCGGCCACCACGTCGCGATTGCCGATGCTCATCAGCTGGTTGGTGCCGAAGTTGATCATCACCTCGGGACGATAGGGAAGCTCGAGCTTCTGCCACACTTCGTCCTGATCGGAGGAGTTGAGGAACACGTTGATCATGCTCATGGGGAACATGTCGCGCAGCCCGGCCTGCTGCGGCATGCGCGGCTTGCCCACCGGGTACGGCCGGTGCAGCGACATCCAGGAGCCTGCGATCATCAGGCCGTCGGGATCGGGCTTGGGCGCATAGCGCACGCGCCCGGTTTCT
>MEQV01000186.1:2500-7183 GCA_001770355.1 Betaproteobacteria bacterium RIFCSPLOWO2_02_FULL_62_17 | reverse complement strand
CCGCGCCCACCAGATGGTTCAAGAGATCCACCGCGAGAAAGTTGTAGACCGAATTCTTGTGCCCTTGCGAACCGCGAAAGGCGATCGCCGCCGCGGGCCGGTACGGCACCGTGACGCCGTCGATCACGATGGTCGAGCCGATGCGCGCCTCGCGGGCGAATTCCCCGGCGAGACGCCGCACCGTCCGTGCCGGCACGGTGCTGATCTTTTCGGCATGCTCGGGCGTGTGCTTGCGCAGGTGCTCGCGCAGTATGGCGAAGGACGGCGTGCATGCCGTGCCCTGCGCCTGGTAGGCCCCGTCGAGCGCCACGTCGGCCGCGTTCACCTCATCGAACGGCCGCGCGGCGCGCATCTTTTCGTCCCACACCAGCGGCTTGCCGCTGGCCGTGTCGCGCACGTAGGCCTTGTCCGGGCCGATCAGGTAGGGCGCGTTGGTCTTGGCCTTCAAATAGGGCGCGTCGATGGACTTGAGCTCGTTTACCAGCAGGTTGGCGATCGCGAGCGCGACCGCCGCGTCGGTGCCGACGCGGATCGGCACCCATTCGTTCGCCTTGGCCGAGGTGAAATTGCACATCGGATCGATCACCACCATGCGCATGCCGCGCGCGCGCGCGTCGGCCGCCATCCCCATGTTCGAATTGGCGGCATGGCCCGCCGAATGGCCCTTCGAGGCGCCGAAATAGAGGGCGTAGTTGCAGTACTGGAAATCGGGCAGGATGCCCCAGGAGGCGTGCATGATGCCGCTGATCAGGTGCGAGCCGTTGCCGCAGTGCAGGCCGCCGCCGGCGGCCGAGCTGTTCATGGTGCCGAAGGCGGTGTTGAAGGCGTAGAAGGGATAGAAGCTCGAGGTGAGCGTGGTGGTGCGCATGACCACCAGCTTGCGCGGATCTTCCGCGCGCACCCGCTTCAAATGCCCGGCGACTTCATCGAGCGCCTCGTCCCAGGAGATTTCCTTCCACCCGGGATCGATGCCGATGCCCTTTCGCGGATTGGTGCGCTTGAGCGGCACGTTCAGGCGGTTGGGGTCGTAATGGGTGGCGATGCCGCTTGCCCCTTTGCCGCACAGGCGTCCCTTGCCGACCACGCTCTGCGGGTTGCCCTCGATCTTGACCACCACGCCGTCCTGGCGGTGCGCGAGGATCGAACACGAGGCATAGCACAGGCTGCAGGACGATGGCACCCACGCATCGTCGCCGCTCTGCGCCGGGTTCTGGCCGCCGGCCCGAGGTTGTGCAACCGGATTGCCCATCGCCTCCTCCTTGCCCGCCTCCGGGGCATAAGACTTCAACTCACTCGGCCTTGACACCGGACAGCCTGACGATCTGCCGCCATTTTTCATTCTCACGCAGCACATAGGCCTGCTGCTCTTCGGGGCTGGCGCTGGGGGCCGGCAAAGTGCCGGTGCGCTCGATGATCTGGATGATGACGGGGTCGGCAAGCGCCTTGACCGTTTCCGCGTGAAGACGCCTGAGGATTTCGGCGGGCGTGCGCGCCGGGGCGGCGAGCCCCACCCAGGTGTCCTGAGCGAGAAGGTCGTTCTTAAACATCTCGATCAGCGTGGGGATGTCGGGCAGCTCGCGCATGCGCGCGCTGCTTCCCGCGGCCAATCCACGCAGCTTGCCAGCCCTGATCAGGGGCACAACGAAGCTTGCGACCTGGAAGGAGAAATGCAGATCGCCGCGCAGTAGAGAGGGCACCACGTCCCCTGCGTTTTTGAATGGTATATGGACGGTGTCGATGTTGGCCACCGACTGCAGCGTTGCCGCCGCCAGATGCGAGGGCGTGCCGATGCCGCCCGATCCGTAGTTGAGCTTGCCCGGCGAGGCGCGGGCGTGCGCGATCAGGTCCTCGACGCGCTTTACCGGCGAATTGACGGTCACCACCAGCACCGTCACGCCGGTGACCAGCCGCGTGATCTGCGCGAAATCGGCGATCGGGTCGTAGGCGTGCGCGGGCTGTACGTGCTTCTGGATGAGTGTGCTGTTGGTCACGACGCCCACGGTGTGGCCGTCGGCCGCGGCGCGCGCGAGTTGCGGCATCATCAGCGCGCCGCCGCCGCCGGCGCGATTGTCGATAAGCACGCTCTGCCCGATTTGCTCGGTGAGTTTCATCGCCAGCGGACGCAGGTAGGCGTCGGGACCGCCGCCGGCGGGGAAGGGGCTGATCAGCATGATTGCTTTCGCGGGAAACTGCGCGAGGCTCCCGGTGCTGGATGCCGCGAGCAGCAGCACGGCCGCGATCCGCCATCTTGATTGGGTCATGCCGAATTTCGTCATCTTTACCCCCTGAGAAATTCATATCTGTTTCCCGACGGCATTCAAACTCAATGTCGGGCAATGGGCGGCGATCGGACGCAGGTGTACTAGGTAATACGGGGGGGGATTTTGATGCAGGTCAATTATCTTTTCGGTACGCCCTTCTATTCTTTGCACGCCTGCTGCCAGTACTCGCGGCTATTCCCGATTCCAGGCCGGGCCTGACAGGTCAAAGCACGCCACCGCAGTAATCCGTTTGCGCGACCATTCTTGGGAAGGTCACATGAATCGAACCCTGTCTGCCGGTGCCCGTCATGGCGGCGGTCGGCATACTACCCCGCCGTATATCCGCCATCGACAAACATCGTCTGCCCGGTGCAGAAATCCGAGGCTGACGAGGACAGGAACAGCAGCACACCCACCAGGTCCTCGGGCTCGCCCAGTCGTCCCAGCGGCAGGCGCGCCATGAAGCCGTTGCGCACCGTGGTGGCCTTTTCGTCGTCGCCGAACATCCACGCCGTCAGCGGCGAACGGAACACCGTCGGGCCGATGGCATTGACGTTGATCTTGTATTTGCCCCACTCGCAACCGAGCGTGCGGGTGAGGCCATCGATCGCGGCCTTGGAAGTGCAATAGCCGCCGTAGCCCGCGGGATGGCCGCGCACGCTGCGCGCCGAAGAGATCAGCACCACCTTGCCGCCGCGCCCCTGCTTGATCATCTGCTTGCCGGCGGCCTTGCTGACCAGCCAGGAGCCGCGCACATTGGCATCCATGATCGCTTCCCAGCGCGCAAGCGGTTGATCGACGATGGGCGCGGGTTCATTCATGCCGGCGCCCGCCACCAGGATGTCGAGGCCGCCATAGGCCTTGACCGCTGCATCGACCATGGCCTCGGCATCGGCCTCGGATTCGGCGCGGCGCGCGACGATCTGCACATCGCCGCCGGCGGCGCGCACTTCCGCGGCCACTTTCTCCAAACCGGCCTTGTTGGAGGCGGTGATAACCACTTTTGCGCCCGCGTCAGTCAGGCCCAGTGCCGCGATGCGCCCGAACGCGCCGGTCCCGCCGGTGATGAGCGCGACCTTGCCGCTTACATCGAAAAGTTTCTTGGTATCCAAAGCCATGATGATCTCCTGTGTAAATCTGTTTATTCCGGCTGAAAGCCGGTTGCCTTCACCAGCCGCGCCCAACGCTCATGCTCTTCCTTGTGAAACTGGCGCAGCGACTCAGGGGTGCCGACATCCTCGACCACCGGACCGAGCTCGAACAGTTTCTGCGCGACCTCGGGATCCTTCAGCACACGGTCCACATCGCGGTTCACGCGCTGCACAATGTCGGCGGCGATACCGGTGGGCGCATAAAGCATGTACCAGCCGACGTATTCGAAATTCGGATAAGTGGCTTTAAGCGACGGCACATTGTCCATTCCGGGCACCGAGCGGCTTGATGTGACGGCGATGGCGCGCAGCTTGCCGGACCTCACGAAAGGCGAGACCGAGGTCGCGCTCTGGAAACTCACCTGAGTGCGGCCCACGATGGTGTCCTGGATGCCTGCGGCGGCGCCGTTGTATGGCACGTGCTCGAATTTAGAGCCCGCCAGCACCCTGAAGTATTCGGCCATCATGCCGCCCAGGCTCTTCAAGCCTTCGCTGGCGAACGACACCTTGCCGGGATTGGCTTTCATATAGGCCAGCAGTTCGGCCAGACTGTTGGCGGGCAGCGTCGGATTCACCACCAGGACAAACGGGGCTTTGCCGATGAAGGCCACGGGCACGAAATCCTTGTCCGGATCGTAGGGCAGCTTCTTGAAGGTATGGGCATTGAGCAGAATGCCGCCGGTGGCCATGAAATAGTTGTAGCCGTCAGCCGGCGCCCTGGCGGCCGCGACGCTGCCGGGGATGTTGGCCCCGCCGGGACGATTCTCCACCACCACCGATTGACCCCAGCCGCGCGACAGGCGCTCGCCGAGATAACGCGCCATGATGTCCGGTCCGGCACCGGGCGGCTGCGAGATGATGAATTTCACCGACCGTGCCGGCCAGTTCTGCGCCGTAGCCGGCATTGCCGCCAGCAGCACGGCAAGCATCGACAGTGCCCGCGCCAGGGGTATCAAGGCGCGAAAAAGCAGCGAATCACGAGCGTATTGCATGGCAGTTCCCTCGTCAGTGTGGTATGGAATAGTATTGCGCCGCGATTACTCGGGCAGGATCTTCGCGGCCTTGACCGCGCGCGCCCAGCGCTGGCCTTCAAGGCGCAGAAACTCGTTCATTTCCTTCGGCGTGCCCGGCCCCTTCTCGACCACGGAACCGAAACTGGCGATGCGCTGCGCGACCTCGGGGTCCTTCATGACCTGGCCGACATCGCGGTTGACGCGCTGAATGACAGCGCCCGCGGTGCCGGTCGGCGCGTAAATCATGTACCAGCCCAC
>MEQV01000186.1:0-2481 GCA_001770355.1 Betaproteobacteria bacterium RIFCSPLOWO2_02_FULL_62_17 | reverse complement strand
GTTTCCCGGATCGTGGGAAGCTCCTCATAGCCGGGCACGCGCTCGGCGCTGGATACCGCGATGGCGCGCAATTTGCCGCTTTTGACGAACGGGCCGATTCCGGGCGTGCTGCTGAAAGTGTACTGCGTGCGCCCGGCCACCGTGTCCTGCAGCATGGGAACGGTGCCGTTGTAGGGCACATGCACCACATTGATGCGGCCATACACGTTGAGCATTTCCCCCAGCATGCCGGCCAGGCCGCGCGCATTGTCGCTGGCGAATGAAAGCTTGCCCGGCTGCGATTTTGCGAGGGCAATCAGCTCGGCCAGATTTTTCGCGGGCACCTCATTGTTGACCACCAGCACGAAGGGGCTCTTGGCGATGAGCGCCACCGGCACAAAATCCCTGGCCGGGTTATAGGGCAGTGATTTCATGGTGTACAGATTGATCACCGTGGCCGCCGTGGTCGCGAAATAATAGTTGTAGCCGTCCGCGGGAGCGCGTGCCGCAGCCTGCGCGCCGATGATGTTGTTGCCGCCGGCGCGGTTCTCGATCACCACGGCCTGCCCCCAGATCTTCGCCAGGCGATCCGACATCAGCCGGGAAATAATGTCCGGCCCCGTGCCCGGCGGCTGCGAGAGGATGAATCTGATCGAACGCGCCGGCCAGGACTGGGCGTTGGCGAGCGTTACGACGCCACAAAGCACCGCCACCAACGCGGCGCGAAATACCTTACGCATGATCTTCTCCCCGGGATTTTTTTCTCGAACTATTGTACTTCGACCCTGATTTCGGCATGGGAATTGTTTTCCGCAAAACCGGGGACGTACCACGTTTTCCACCGCAGTCTTACCTCAGAAAAACCGTGGTACGTCCCCGGTTTTCCCTGACGGCGCCCGCGCTAATGCGGTATGACGTTGACCAGATCGCCCAGCCGGTTTTCCGCCAGGCATTTCAGATTCTTCTCGACGATGGGCACCGTCTGTTCCATGTAGGTCGTGCTCAGCCCGCCGACATGCGGCGTAAGCAGGATGCCCGGCACATTCCACAGGGGACTGTCCGCGGGCAAGGGCGTGGTGCTGAAAACATCCAGTCCTGCCCCGGCGATGCGCTTGTCGCGCACCGCGGCAATGATGTCGCTCTCGTTGCACACGCCGCCGCGCGCCACGTTGATGAGATAGGCGGTGGATTTCATGGCGCCCAACACTTTCGCGTCGATGATGCCCTGGGTTTGCGGCGACAGCGGCGCCAGCACCACGAAGAAATCGGCGAGTGCCGCCGCCTGCAAAAGTTCGGCGCGCGCCATCATGCGGTCGAAATCGGGCACCGGCCGCGGCGAAGATGAGATACCTACAACCGTCATGTCGAATGCCTTGCAGCGCCGCGCCAGTGCCGAGGCAATGGCGCCCACGCCGAAGATAACGACGGTCTTGCCGGCAAGCGTGGGAACCGCATTGCGCTCCCAGACCCGGTTGCGCTGGTTGTCGAGCAGGCTCGGATAGTTGCGGCACAGCGCCAGCATGTGCAGGAAGGTGAGCTCCGACATCTGCGGCCCGTGCACGCCGCGAAGCGAAGTGACGATCACCTCCTTGCGCAATGACTTCAGGCGCAACAGGGCGTCGACGCCGGTGGTAAAAGTCTGTATCCATTTGAGCGATTTCGCCGCGGTGAGCATGCCCTCGCTGAAATGTTGCGCAAAACCGAAGATCGCCCCGGCGTCGGCAACGCCCGGCCCGCTGCCGTCGCGCTGCGTGGCAACGCGGAATGCCATCTCGGGAAAAGACCCAACGACCAGGGACACGAAGCGCTCCGCGCTGAAGTTCTCCTCCGGCGCATCGATTATCAATACGGATTTATTCATTGCAATGCGAACCGGCATGCGTGCTGGCGTGCAGCCGGCCTTTCGTGTTACTCGGTTTCCAGGATCACCTGCGGCGTCTTGTGAATCGCGACCGGGCCGTCCGGGCCGATGATGTAGTTGTCACAGATTCCGCCGGCCACGGTGGCATTGGCAAAGCCGGGATGGCAGACGATGTTCATGCTCTCCTGAATCGACATCGATTCGTCATGACGAATCAACGGACGCTCCACCAGGTCGTAACCCTGGCCGTGGCAGTACAGGCGTTGGTCTTCGGGCAGTCCCTTGCCGCGCATGTATTCGTTGTGCGCGGCGTAGATCTCCTGACAGGAAGTGCCGGGCTTCAGGCGCTTGAGGGTTTCGTGCTGCGCCGCAACCGAACAAGCCACCGCGTCCTTCTGCTCCTGCGTGGCACGACCGACGACGATGAAACGCGCCAGTTCCGTGTAATACCCTCCGGGGCCGCTGTTCTCGACCAGTTGCCGGTAAGTGTCGCCCTTTCTGATTTCGCGGCCCATCTGCCAGCGCTCGTTCTGGTCGGCCGGACGCCCCGGGGGCGCCGAGCCCGCCAGGAAAATGCCCTGCTCGCTGCCCAGCAACTGGCCCAGATACTGCGCGTAGGCAGCAACCTCGAAATCCTTCAT
>MEQV01000185.1 GCA_001770355.1 Betaproteobacteria bacterium RIFCSPLOWO2_02_FULL_62_17 | reverse complement strand
TGTAGTAGCCGATGTTGCCCCACGTGTGGTGCGAGCCGTGGTTGCCCAGGATGGCGCCCTGGCCGTGCTCGGTCTTGACGCGCTGGATCTCGCCGGCGACGATGTCGAGGGCCTCTTCCCAGCTGATCCGCTCATACCCGGAGATGCCGCGGTTCTGGCAGTTGCGTTCGCCTTTCGGATCGAAGTCGACGCGCTTCATGGGGTAGAGCAGCCGGTCCGGCGAATACAGCGTCGATTTGACGCTGAGGCCGTGGGGCGAAACCGTGGTCATGTGCGGCGGGGTGAAGCTCTTGCCGCGCGCGTTGATGGTCCACGCCGGAGCATCCTTATCGGTGAACTCCATCGGCGTTACGCGAACGACCTTGCCGTCCTTCACGTAGACGAACAGCGGCCCGCCATTGGTATTGGTGACGCAGCGCTTGGTCCCGTCGCCCATGTCGATGCCGTACTCGACGTCCGGGTTCTGCATCAGCATGATGGTCTGGGTGAACCATACGATCAGTTCGTCCGAGCCGTCGGCGCCGAACTGGTAGTTCTTCATCGCCTCGATGCGCTCGAGCTGGTCCACCCAGGGCACGAACAGCCGCGCGCCGATTTCCGCGGAGGCCACGGTGATGTGGATGTCGGGCTTCGGATGGATGCCGCTTCGGGAGCGCACGCGGCCGCTGTCGAGGGTGTAGTAGCGGCCGATCGACTTGTCCGTGGTCGAAATCTGGGCGGTGAAATTCTTTTCCTTGAGCCTTTTTGCGAACGCCGGGTAGCGGCTCGCCTGGAAATTGAGCGCATGGGTCAGGCCGTACAGGATCACGGAAAACTTGCTTGCCGCGAGACTCATGGTCGCCTCTTTGGTCGTGGTTGAGTTGATTGCGGGAGGAACTAAATGCGAGTGAACTCTAGGCTATTATTATAAAATTGTCAATATACGGCAAAAACTGTTAATTTATGCCATAATCTCAAGCATATAAATTACAATATTTATCTAAATAGGATAAAAAGCATTGAGCCGCTCCAAGATGCTCTCGATTCTGGACCTGTTCGACAAGGCTTCGCCGGTCTGGTCAGCGGATGCCATTTGCGCGCGCCTGGGCTGCTCCACCTCGAGCGGCTACCGCTACATCCGCGAGCTGTGCGCGGCGGGGCTGCTGACGCGCATCTCCGGCGGAACCTATGTTCTGGGGCCGAGAATCGTGCAGTTGGAACTGGTGATGCGGGAAATCGATCCGGTATCGAGGACCGGCCAGCCGCTGATCGCCGAACTGGTGCGTCAGACCGGCTGCGACGTGCTGCTCGCCAACATGTACGGCGACCACATCGTCAACGTCATGCACGAACGCGGGGTGGAACATCTGCCCCTCAGCTACGATCGCGGCCGCCCGCACCCGCTGTTCCGCGGCGCGATGTCGAAAGCCATCCTCGCTTTCCTGCCGCGCGCGCGCGCGCTGCGCCTGTACAACGCGCACGCGGCGCTCGCCGCCGAGAGCGGCATGGGCACGACCTGGCGCGAGTTCTGGCAGGCGCTGCAGCAGATCCGGAAAAAGGGCTACAGCGAGAGCCACGGCGAGCTCGATCCCGGCGTGATCGGCATTGGCGCCCCGGTGCTCAACGGCGATGAAGTCATGGGCAGCGTCTCGATCGGCTGCTCGCACGCGCGGCTGGCCTTGCTGAACCACGACACGCTGACCGAGTTGCTGCTCGAAACAGCCAGGCAGATCGGCAGGGAGGTGGAGCGCATTTCGCACGCGGAACCGGCAGCGCGTGCATGATTTTGCCTTCCTGGTAAGTGGCAACCGGTTGCTATGCGGCCAGGACTGATTTCAGGATGGCATCCAATGCGTCGTCGGCGAGCTGTCTGAGTTCCGCGTCGGTGCGGTCCTGGATCGGATGCGGGATGAACACCACCGCCGGCTCGAAGGCGAGCGTCCTGCATTGCGCCACGGCGCCGTCGCGGAACAGCTCGGTGACCGCGCCCACGCTGACCACGCCGCGCGCTTCCAGATCCGTGATGTCGTGCATACAGCACGACGTGCAGGAGCCTCAATCGGCCAGGCCTTCGATCAGAACATCGCACTCTTCGGCGATGGTCTGCTTCAACTCGGTGGGCGCTTCCCATGAGAAGTGCGGCTTGACATAGCGCTTCACCTTGACGCCGCGCCCGGTGAGAAGTTCGTCCAGGCGGCCGAGGAATATCTCCCCGGGATCTTTTTTGATGTCCAAGATGCCCACCGTCAACCCATCGAGCGTTTGTGGGCGCTGCAGACGGTCGCGGAATTCGCGGTGCAGTTCGCTCGTCGGGTCGACGAGGACCAGGTCCTGATCTTCTTCGTTCATGCCGTGATTTCCTTTCTCTTGATAGCCCCAAGCCGGCAGAGCCGGAACCAAACATCTTGCTTCGCCTTGGCGTCCACTGGTCCCGTTATTTTGTAAAGTTGCGACTTCGCAACTTTACAAAATAACGGGATGTATACAAACCCACAACTTCGCCTGTCAACATTTGACTGGTAACTGACTAGGGTTTGATTTCCGCCCAATCCATGCCGACTTCCATGCTCAAGCCGGCGATCACCGCCGCCATCATCCCGGCCTCGCCGCCGGCGGCCACGATGTTCAGGCCCTCAGGCAGGAATTTGGGGATGGTAAGCGTGGGATCGTCGAGCCTTGCGCGTTGCTCGGGCGTGATGCGGCGCAGCCCCTCGTCGTCGCCGTTGTAACCGGGCATCAGTTCGCGAATCGGAATCTGCAGCCGCTGGAGAATCGCTTGCTTCAGCCGCTGCTTCGACCAGCCCGCCTCGCGGAAGTGGATGGTGTGCTCGGGCGCGATCACCAGCAGCGCCGTGGAGTAGGTGATCTTGGGATGATGCACCACGCGCAGGCACTGCGCGTAGGTGGACACCAGGCCTTCGGGTGAGCGCGAGCGGTGATCGTGCAGGCCTTGCACGCCGTTGCCGGTGAAGATGTGAACCACGTTCTGATCGGGCCGGAAGCCGCGCTCGACCGCGAGCGATTCCCACGGGCTGCCCAGTTCATCTTCGGCAAAGCACATGGTGTATTTGCCCTGGTGCCCGATGGTGCAGCGGTCGATGCCTCCGGGCCCGGGCCGGCCGCCGCCGACGTTGCGGATGACAAGCTGCAAGGCGCGTCCGATCGAAGCGTTCGGCCGATTGGCCTGGCCCAGCACATTGCGCCCGGAGTTCATGCCGATCCCCCGGCTGATCGGACCGCTCACCACGATCATCGGTGTTGCGAAGGAGGTCGTACATAGCACCCCGTGCATGCCGAATTTCGGACCGCAGGCGGTTTCGATCGCGGCCAGCACCACCGGGAAGTACTCGGGCTTGCAGCCGGCCATGACCGCATTCACCGCCGCCTTTTCCACGGTGCACACTGCGCGATCCGGCGGCACGATTGCGATCACTTCGTCGGGCCTGCGGCGGGTGCCTTTGAGCATGCGCAGCACCCGCGCTTCCGTCGGCGGCGTGACCGGCAGGCCGTCGGTCCAGCCGCGATCGTATATCGCCTCCATGGGATCTACGTGCGCCGGTATGCATACTCGGCGCGAGACAATGCCGGTGTCGCCAAAGCGCGCGGCCAGTTCCTCGGCCATGCCCGGCTCGATGTTTCTGGCGCCGCAACCCGGGCGGTTCTCCGGGAGCTTGCCACCCAGGCCATTGACGCCGGTGAGCGCCTGCCATTCGCGCCGGTTCCAGCCGATGACGCGCCCGACTTCTTTGGCGTCTTGGTAGCGGATCAGGGTGGGGACGATCTCAATTCTTTCCCGGTAGGAGAAAGCCAGCCGCCGGTCGTCGATGACACCGGGCACGCCCTCGGGAAAGGCGGGATCGTCCTGCGAATACACCGAGAACGGCGTACCTGCATCCGCCAGCTCGCGCAATACCGGCTTTACCAGTTCACAGGTGCGGCAGCCGCGCTTGACGACCGCAACCAGACCGTTCGCGATTCTCTCCATGCTTGATCCTCGTCGATGGCGGGCGTTGCGCCGCCGGCGCGGTCAATCAGCCGTGATTCTCGCGGCCTTCACGACCTTTGCCCATTTTTCAAGTTCGGTCCGGATAAAGGCGTCGAACTGCTCCGGCGAATTACCGACCGGTTCCAGGCCCAGTTCGGCCAGGCGTACCCTTATTTCCGGCGCCTGCACCGTGGCGACGAACGCCGCATTGATTTTGTTGACGATGGCGCGCGGCGTCGCGCTGGGCACCACGGTGCCATTGATACTGAGCACGCTGAATCCGGGCAGGTGCTCGGCGATCGTAGGGATGTTCGGGGCAATCGCGGCGCGCCGCGGGCTGGCAATGGCGATGGGCTTGAGCTTGCCCGACTTGATGTAGGACATGGACGAATGCAGCGGGTCGATCATGATCTGAACGCGTCCTGCCATGACGTCGGGGAAGGCCGGCCCGGCTCCCTTGTAGGGGATATGGACCATATCGATGCCGGTATCGATCTTCAGCAGTTCTCCCGTGAGATGCATGGAACTGCCCGCCCCGGCTGTCGCGTAACTCAATTTGCCCGGCAGCTTTTTCGCCAGGGCAATCAGTTCGGTGAGCGTGTTCGCCTCGAGCGCGGGGTTCGCGGTGATCACCACGTGCGAAATCGTGTTCATGGTGACACCCGACAAGTCCTTCACGGTATCGAATGGCATGTCCCGGCGCACGCTGGGATTGATCACGTGGGGCATCGCCACCTGTCCGATGGTGTAACCGTCGGCCGCCGACTTGGCGACAAAATTGGTGCCCACGACCATGCCGGCGCCCGGCTTGTATTCGACGACAACCGGCTGCCCCCAGATCTCCTGCAGCTTCTGCGCGAGCAGCCGCGCCATCAGGTCGGAGCCGCCGCCCGGCGCATTCGCCACGACGAGGGTGACCCGCTTGGTGGGAAAGTCCTGGGCGTGCACGCCGGGAGCGAGCGCCGCGCCAAGGATGATTGCGGCGCAAGCAATTGCTTTACCGGGACAGCTCATAGTGGCCTCCGTGCTGTGACGCCGCGCTACTCGGGCTCGATGCCGGCGTCACGCATTGCCTTGGTGAAAATCGGAATCTCCGCGCGAACGCGCTCGGTGAGTTCCTCCGGAGTGCTCGGCACAAGGTCGATA
>MEQV01000184.1 GCA_001770355.1 Betaproteobacteria bacterium RIFCSPLOWO2_02_FULL_62_17 | reverse complement strand
GGCTGAGCGCATTATCGAGCAGGAACGGGTGATTCGTCTGTCCGCTCATGATGCCAAGATGTTCATCAAGGCACTGGAAAATCCCCCGCCACCGAATGCCAGGTTAAAGGCGGCTCTAAAACGCCATAAGGACGCCAAGCTGAACGATGAAGGTACAAGCTTTAACTGGCAACCACGACCGAAGCGGGTTTGACTGCGGTGTCGAGGCACTGAATCTCTGGCTTCGGCAGACCGCATTGCAGCACCAGGCGCGGGGTATCTCGCGGACCTTCGTCGCCGTTGCGGCGGACAAGAGCGCGGTGAACGACTATCGCGCGAAGGGTTTCGATGACATCGGGGAGAGCAGCATCCTCGGATTTTTCGCCTTGGCGTCGGCGTTCGTGTTGGCCGATGATTTGGCGCCCGAACTGGCCAAACGCTATCCCCGCCAGATTCCCGTGACACGCCTGGGCAGGTTGGCTGTTCGTTCCGATCTTCAAGGCCAGGGGCTGGGAGGCCTCTTGTTGGCTGACGCAGTGACCCGCTCGCGCAATGCCGCATTGTCGGTGGGTAGCGCCGGCATATTTGCCGATGCAAAGGACGATGCAGCGGCGCGTTTCTACCGCAGGTACGGTTTCAAGGCTTGCCGGGAGCAAGCACTCAAACTGTATTTGCCGATGTGGTGAGCAGCGCCCGGCATTGTCGAAGATCGGTCAGGGAATATGCAATGGAAAGACAGCGCAATGGAAACACAGATCAGCTTTGAATCGTCGCGGATCACGCTGCGCGGCACATTGCACACACCGGACGGTCCGGCACTTTCCCGTCCGGCCATCGTCCTTTGCCACGGCTTCGGCGGCTCGAGCAACGGCGCCGGCCATCCGGAGCTGGCGCGAACGCTTGAGCGCGCGGGCTATGTGGTGTTGCGCTTCGACTTTCGCGGCTGCGGGGCCAGCGATGGCGAGCGCGGCCGCGTCATCTGCCTGGAGGAGGTTGAAGATGCGCGGGCGGCCATCACCTTTCTCCAGGCGCAGGCAGGCGTTGACCCATCGAAAATCGGACTGATCGGCGCCAGTCTGGGCGGCTCGGTGGCGCTGACCGCGGCGGCGCTGGATGAGCGCGTGCGGGTGTGCGCCGCCAACGGCGCGATCGGCAACGGCGAGCGGCGTTTCCGCTTTCAGTATCGCGACGAAGCGGCCTGGCAGAAGTTCCGCCAGCGCCTGGATGACGCCAGGAAAACGCGCCGCGACACCGGGCGCTCGGTCATGATCAACCGCTTCGACATCGTCGCGATCCCGGAGTACCTCCGCACCGGACTGCCGCCCGGGGCAAGCATGGATTTTCCCGCGGAGACCGCGATCAGCATGCTCGAATTTTCACCCGAGACGGTGGTGCGGCGGATATCCCCGCGGCCGCTGCTGTTGGTGCATCCGCGCGGCGACGACGTGGTGCCGGCCTCGGAGTCCGAGCAGCTTGCCAGGGCCGCAGGCGAGCCATGCGAGCTGCACCTCATCGACATCAGCGATCATTTTGCTTCCGGCGATCCGGCGCTGCAGAAGATCACGCTAGCCTGGCTCGCGCGCTACCTCCCTGCCGCCGTGAGTTAGAACCGCCGGCAAAGCAGTCGGATTGCCGGTACGGCGCTGCGTTGGTTGACCCGGGTTTGATACAGGTCAATTCTCATTTCGCCGCGTTCTTCTATTCTGCGCAGGTCCGCTGTCGCCGGCGCCATCGGCGGTCCCCGTTTGCGACCATCCCGCCGCGGCATTTGTGCGTGTACATCCCATCATGGAGAGTGGAGACATGGATTTCATCAAACAGGCCTGCACCGTGTTGGCCGCCATAGCGGCATTTGTCATGGCTTCAGAACCTGCCAACGCGCAGGCCTGGCCGACCAAAACGGTTACCGTCGTCGTTCCCACCACTGCCGGCTCCGGGCTGGACGTGATCGCCAGATTCCTCAACGAAGGCCTGCAGGAACGTCTGGGTCAGCCCTTCATCGTCGAGAACCGTGCGGGCGCCAACGCCGCCATCGGCGCCCAGGCGGTCGCGCGCGCCGCGCCCGACGGCTACACGCTGCTGGTGGGGACCGCTTCGTCGCACGGCATCAATCCGTATTTCATCAAGGGCCTGGGCTACGACCCGGTGAAGGACTTCCAGCCGATCACCACGATATTCGCGATCGGCCTGGTGCTGGTGGTCAATCCGCAGACGACACCGGTATCCACGCTTGCCGAATTGACCGCCTTCATGAAAGCGCGGCCGGGCAAAATCTCCTACGCCAGCGGCAATGCGTTCGGCCGCATCACCTCTGAGTGGTACAAGCAACGCGCGGATTTCGACGCGGTGCATATCCCTTACACGGGCGTGCCGCAGGCCCTCAACGACCTCATGGGAGGCCGGGTGCACTTCCTGTTCGCCGATGCCACCGCCGGTTTTGCCGCTGCCGCGTCGGGGAAAGTGCGCGCCATCGCGGTCACCAATCCGAGGCGTGTCGCCAGCGCACCCAACGTGCCGACGATGGTCGAATCGGGCCTTGCCGAATTCGTGTCCTACTCCTGGGTCGGGCTGTTCTACCCCGCCAAAACACCGCTCGCCATCGCCCGGCGCCTGGCCGACGCCGCCAACGCCGTCATGACCAGCGACAAGGGCAGCGCGTACCTGAAAAAAATGGGCGCGGACCCCTACCCGGGATCTCCTGAAATGCTGAGCAAGTTCGTGGTGGAAGAACTTGACCGCTGGGGCAAGGTGGCCGCACACGCCCGCATCCAGCCGGAATGACCAATCCGCCCTGCGAAGCGGGTGCCCGCCGCGTCAGCGCGGCTGGAAGCCAACCTGATCGACCACTCGTTTCCAGCGCGCCGACTCGTCGCGGATAAACTGGCCGAATTCCTCCGGCGACGAGCCCACGGCCAACTGGCCTGCGTCGGCAAACCGCTTTTTCACCGCAGGATCGGCGAGCGACACGCGGACTTCCGCCCAGAGGCGCCCGGTGATGCGCGAGTCGGTGCCCTTCGGCGCCACGATTCCCCAACCGCTGCTGACCTCGCCGACCTCCGGAAATCCGGACTCGATCGCCGTCGCGACCCCGGGAAAGTCGGGCATGCGCGCGCGCGTGAGTACCGCGATCACCCGGGCGCTGCCGCCTGCCAGTTGCGGCCTGATGCCGGCGAGCGTCGCAAAAACCATCTGCACTTCGTTGGTCTGCACCGCCATCGCCACCTGTGGTCCGCTGTTGTAGGTCACACTCAGCATGCCGCCGCTCATTTTGCCGAAGAGCTCGCCAAGGAGGTGGCCGGGAGTGCCGAACCCGGCTGAACCGACGTTGAGCTTGCCCGGATTGGCGCGAATCCGGGCGGCCAGCTCTTTGAGCGAGTTCACCGGCAAACCCGCATTGATCACCAGGAGCACCGGCGCGTCAACGACCATCGTGACCGGCGCAAAGCTCTCGACGGGATGGTAATGGACGTTTTTCTGGACGAACGGGAGGGCCCCGTAGACGGCCGTCGGCGCGAGCAGCAGACTGTAGCCGTCGGGCGCGGCGCGCGCAATTTCCGACGCGCCGATGTCGCCGCCCGCGCCCGGCTTCGCCTCGACGATGAAGCGCTGGCCGAGCCTGGCTTCCATGCTCGTGGCGATATTGCGCATTACCACGTCGCCGATTCCGCCGGCAGCGCTGGGTATGACTACGCGGATGGGCTTCGCGGGCCATTCCTGCGCGGCGGCATGACTGGCGAGAAGCAACAAGGCTGTTGCGAAGACGTTACGGACTGCGTTCATATTTACCTCCGATCGAGCCTGAACTGGTTGCCAAAGGGGGATGTCAATCTTGCACCATGCGGACTAACAGTTGCGCTCGAGCTGTGCCCGTATGGCATCGAACATTTTGCCGGCGAAGCTTTGCTGCTGTCTTCTCAGAAGCCAAATCCACTTGCTTCCCGTGTCCTCGGTCGCCGTGCAGACAACCCCGGTCTGGTCTTCCTTTGCCGTCGTCAACGCAAACGAAACCTTCAGCGAGGAGCGGAATATGCCCTTGCTTGCCGTCACAAGGGTGCTCAGCGAGTCGATGGGAGAGATGTCCGCCGCCTGGACTTTTAAACGGAAGGGCACCTCAACGATGCCCAGCTTCAGTTTCAAAACGGCCAGAAAGGTGGTGTCGTTCAGAATTTGCATTTGCTCGACCGGCATGCATTGAATGATGGTGCTCCCCAGCAAATCCCAAACCCTCTGCTGAGGGGCATGAATGATGTAGTCCCTTCGTGCCAGCAGGGAAGGCTGCCTGTCTAGGAGCACCAGGGACTTTCCGCGGCGGCATTTGCCCCTGCAAGCCGGCCGACGGCTAGGGCTTCGCCGACGTTGCCCCCGCCGCAGTAAAGATGACCCCAAAGGGAGCCCAGCTCCCCTGCCGAATACAGTCTGGGAATCGGCTGCCGCCGGGTGTTCAGCACTCGCGCCCTCTCGTCCCGGCGCGGCCCCCCCATGGTGTTGACCATCCACGGCCAGAGCTCGACGGCATAGTATGGGGCCGTAAGCAATGGCTGCAGCGTTTCTCTGGAGCGGTGAAAATCCGGGTCCACGCCGGCTTTGCAGTATCCATTGTATTGGGCGACCGTTTTTTCAAGCGTTGCTGCTGCAATGCCCAGACGTTTCGCCAGATCGCCGAGCGACTTGCCCTCAACGATCCATCCCTTGGCGATTTCCGCGGAGTTGTCCGCGCTCCACTTGTAATCCCGCGCGGTGCCCGAAGCGCCCGCATGCAGCGAGCCCTTGCGAATAGTGTCTTTGTCGCAGATGCCATAAATGGGCAGCGTGGGGTAACCTGGATGTCGGGGATCAAAGCAATAAAACGCCTGCCATGCGAAATGGAGCTCCCATCCGGTCTCGTTGGTAAACCGCTTACCGTGCTTATTGGTGTAAATAAAACCCGGTGTGGGATAGGAGATTCCAAAGGGAGCTTGATAGTCCTTGGTTTTCAGGCCAAAGCCTCCAACGGCCACGCCCATGTGCCACAACGCCGCGCCGATTTTTTGCGCCATGACGATGCCGTCGCCGGTGTTGCCCGGGTTTCCTATGCCGTAGAAAGGCATGACGGGCAGGTATTGGTCCTTCATGTCCTCGTT
>MEQV01000183.1 GCA_001770355.1 Betaproteobacteria bacterium RIFCSPLOWO2_02_FULL_62_17 | reverse complement strand
ACGCTGTTCATCACCGGCCGCGAGAAGGACATCATCATCCGCGGCGGCCGCAACATCAGTCCCTATGAGTTGGAACAGGCGGTGGGTGACCTGGCGGGTATCCGGCGCGGCTGCGTCGCGGTCTTCGGCAGTAATGACGCGACCACCGGCACCGAGCGCGTGGTGGTGCTGGCCGAGATGCGCGACAAGGACAAAGCGCGCCACGATGACCTCAAACGCATGATCAACGAACTGGCCGTGCGCCTGATCGGCGCGCCGGCCGACGACATCGTGCTGGCGCCCGCGGCCACCGTGCCAAAAACCTCGAGTGGCAAGATCCGCCGCGTCGCGGCGCGGGAGTACTACGAGCGCGGACCCTCCGCCGTGAAAGGGCAGGCGGTATGGATGCAGTTCGCGCGCCTGGTGCTCGCGGGCGCCGCGCCGCAACTGCGCCGCGGCCTGCGCGCGCTGGGAGGGGCGCTGTTCGCGCTGCGCGCCTATGCGGCGTTCGCGGCGCTGATGCCGTTCGCTTTTTTCGCGGCGCTGCTGCTGCCGGTCAGATCCTGCTGGAATGTCGGCCGCATTGTTTCCGCCATGTTTCTGCGCTGGTCCGGCATTCCGGTCGCGGTCCGGGGAATCGAGCATCTTCCCGAGGGAAAAACCGCGGTCCTGGCGGTCAATCACACCAGCTACCTGGACGCGCTGGTGCTGCTGTCCATCCTCGAATATCGCGGCTATGCCTTCGTCGCCAAGCGCGAATTCCAGGACAGTTTTTTCATGCGCACACTGCTCTCGGGTTTCGGCACGCAGTTCGTCGAGCGCTTCGACATCGCAAAAAGCGCCGAGCACGCCAACGAGCTTGCCGAGGCGGCCAAGCGCGGCATTTCGCTGATTGTGTTTCCCGAGGGCACGCTCAAGCGCAGCACCGGGCTCATGGATTTTCGCACCGGCGCCTTCCAGGCCGTGGCGCAGGCCGGCATACCGGTGGTGCCGGTGGCGCTGCGCGGCCTGCGCTCGGTGCTGCGCGACGGCACCTGGTACCTGCGCCGCGCCCCGGTTGCGGTGACCATAGGCGCGCCGCTCATGCCCGAGGGCAGCGACTGGGCCGCGGCGGTGAAGCTGCGCGACGCGGTGCGCGCCGAGATCCTCAAATCCTGCGGCGAGCCCGATCTCGCCGCGGTGAATCGCTGAGGGCCTATTCCTGGCGAGGAAGGCGGGCTCTGAAAACGAAGATATCCTGCGCCCGCAGTGCCTGCCAGCGCCGGACGCGAACATTTCCTCAACGTCGTCGCGTCGACAGAACCACCCCGGCCAGCACCAGCGCAAATCCGGCGAGGTGAAAGGTCTGGAGCTGCTCGTCCAGAATCACGAATGCCGCCAGGCTGGCGAACACCGGGGCGGCCGGATAGAAGAACGTCGCGACATTGGGGCCTACCAGGGGCACAGCGTGATTCCAGCAGATGAAGGCGATCACCGAGGGAAACAGCGCCAGGTAGCCGACCGCGGCGAGCGTGCGCAAGTTGACGGAAAAAGTGTCTCCGGCAGCGAGTTCTCCCGCATAAAAGGGAACGCACGCGGCGATTGCGACCAGCGCCGTGTAGAAGAGGAACGACAATGGGTGCATCAGCGGTCGACGATGCAGCATTACCGTGTAGACCGCCCACAATACGACGGCCGTCAGAATCAGCAGGTCGCCCGGATTGAATGAAAGGCGCGCGATATTCGCCGGATTTCCAGCGGTGATGATCGCCGCTACCCCGGCCAGCGAACAAACAAGCCCCGCTGCCTGCCATGGTTTCACGGTGTGCCGGAGCAGCAGCCACGCGATGGGAATCGTCATCAGCGGCACTGAGCTGTTCAGGATCGCCGCGTTGACGGCGGTGGTGTATCGAATTCCGATATATCCGAGGATCGGAAACGCCGCCGGACCGGCGAGGCCGAAGAACAGTATCCAGCGCCAATGCCTGAGCGCCGCTGGAAGATCCCGGCGCAGATGCGGGAAGGCGAAGGGAAGAATGATCAGCACCGCGATCGCCCAGCGCCAGAACGCCATCGCGAACGGGGTCACTTCCTGGTATACGGCGCGGCTGGCCACCCAGTTGCCGCCCCAGGACGCGGTGCTGAGGATCAAAAGCAGGTAGGGTACGACGCCATGCGAACCGCGCTTCGCTGGGTTCATGCGACGCGTCCTGGGCGCCGGTTTCGCGATAGCAGAGTCATTGTCGGTGTCCGTCCTGAGACCCACTATAGCCGACGCCTGTCGCCGACGGGAATCCGGTCCAGGATTCGCTTCTCAAGGATCCGAAAACTCACGGCCCACGCCGCTCAGCGAGTTCTCTCCCACGCGCGCCAGGCATCTTGTGCTAATTTCACGCTTCGCATAGCTCGGTGGGGAAAGATCGGTATCGGTTAGCGGCAGTTTCAAGAGGAACGCGATGGCGGAGAACAACTTAAATCAGCAGGTGATCGAGGAATTCCGGGCGAACGCCGGGAGGGTCGGCGGCAGATACGAGGGCCGCCCGTTGCTCCTGCTCACGACCACCGGCAGGAAGACGGGTCGCGCGCGCACCACGCCGGTCATGTGTCTCGCCGACGGCGACAGCTATTGCGTGTTCGCCTCGAAGGGCGGCGCCGCCGAGCATCCCTCCTGGTACCTCAACCTGGTCGCGAACCCGCGCGTCATCGTGGAAGTGGGTGCCGAGCGCTTCGAGGCGCTTGCAGCGGTCCTCCCGCCGGATGAACGCGATGCGCTCTACCGGAAGCAGGCGTCCCTCCATAGCCAGTTCGTGGATTACGAGCGCAAGACCACACGCACGATCCCGGTGGTGCGGCTGACGCGAGCGAACTGATGCGCGCCTCGGGATGGTCGGCGGTGAGTCACTGGAGATAACGCGTGGTGCGAAAACCTAATTCGAATTTGTTGATGATTGCCTGCCTTCTCGCCGCTTCGATCAACCCGGCCGGCGCGCAGACCTATCCGGCGAAACCCATACGCAACATCCTCACCTACTCGGGCGGTGCCGAACCGATCGCGCGTCTCATCGGGCAAAAGCTCACCGATTCCATGGGACAGCCGATCGTGCTGGAGGCGCAAACCGGCGCCAATGGATCGGTGGGCGCGGCGCTGGTCGCACGCGCGGCGCCCGACGGCTACACCATCCTCGGCTCTACCGGTGCCACGCAGATCATTCGCGGATTTCTGGTCAAGGACGTGCCCTACGATCCGTTCAAGGACTTCACACCCATCCTGCACACTTTCGACGCGGTGAGCACCATCGTGGCTCACCCTTCCGCGCCGGGCACGCTCAAAGAGATGATCGAGTACGCGAAGCAGAATCCAGGCAAGCTTTCCTTCGGCACCACCGGAACCGGATCGGCCTACCACATGGCGGGCGAGTTGATCCAGTTGCTGACGGGCGTGAAACTGCTGCACGTGCCCTACAAGGCCGGCCCGCAGTCGATCACCGACCTCATCGCCGGACGCATCGATACCGCCATTTCCGTCTACGCCACTACGCGCCAGTTCGTCGAATCGGGCAAGGCGCGGAATATCGCCATGCTCAACAACAGCCGCTTTGCCGCGATTGCGGAGGTGCCCACGGTAGGCGAAGTGATTCCGGGATTCCAGAGCCCGCCGCTATGGGGCGGCTATTTCGGCCCGGCCGGATTGCCGCAGCCCATTGTGCAGCGGTTGAACGGCGAGTTGAACAAGGCTCTGGCGGCGGCGGACGTGAAGGCGCTCATGGACCGCGCCGGTCTGATGCAGGTGGGCGGCTCGCCCGAGCAGTTCGCAGCGACCATTAAATCAGATGTCGAAAGGTTGCAGCGCATCGTCAGGGCGGCGGGGATAGTGCCGGAGTAACGGCATCGCCGCCTTCTGCAACGCTTGAATTGGAAAGATTACTCAAGCAAAGTATCCAATCGGCGCTATGTTGTTAAGTATTATTATCCTGATAATAGAATTTATTAGCGGATGCCGGGGCGGACCGTGCCGCATTGCGATATGCTCCGGGTGAGCCCAGCGAATTAGCCGCCATGCCTGAAAACCGCAGCGTCGATCTGATCGCGTCCGAACCGCTTGAATTCCTGGTTGTCTGCCTGTGCGCCGAGTGGTGCGAGACCTGCCGCAATTACCGCGCCGGATTCGAAGCGCTGTCGGCGCAGTACCCGGACACCGATTTTCTCTGGGTCGACATCGAGGACGATGCCGCTTGGGCCGGCGATTTCGACGTCGAGAATTTTCCGACCATCGTCATCCAGCGCGGGGAATGGGTGTTGTACGCGGGAATCGTGCTGCCGCAGCACGCGCACCTGCAGCGCCAGTTCGAAATGTTCCGGGCGCAGTCGGCGGCGGAGGCGCGCGCTTATGCCACGGCCACGGAGGAGCGCCGCGGCTGGCAATCCACGTTCAATTTGCGCGCAGCGCTGCGCGGACGCTGAACGCGCGGCTGCGCGTTACGTGTTGCGTTGTTCAATCCAGGCGAAGGTTGGCGATCTTCACCAGTTCCGCGCTGGTGGCGAGGTCGCGCTTCATGAAGGCGATGAACTCATCGACTGTGCCGCCGGTGGGCGTGAGCGCCATGGGCTGAAAGAATTTGGCGGTCCAGGCAGGGTCTTTCACGAGCCGGTTCACTTCGGAATTCCAGCGCCGCACGATGGTGTCGGGCGTGTTTCTGGGCAGGAATACGGCCAGCCAATTGCGGAAATCCAGGTCGTAGCCCTGCTCCTTGAGCGTGGGCACCTGAGGCAGCGGCGCGAATCGTTCTCCGTTGGTCACCACCGAGAGCAGCTTGGCCTTGCCGGCCTTCACATGCGGCAGCATCACGCCGGGGCTGTTGGTCAGGATATGAACCTCGCCCGCAAGCAACGCGCGGATCAGTTCGGGCGAACCCTTGTAGGGCACGTGGGTGAACTTCGCGCCGGTCTTCGCCTGAAACCACTCCATGTACAGATGCGAGGCGCTGCCCACGCCGAGCGACGCCCAGTTGAGCGAGCCGGGTTTGGCGCGCGCAAGCGCTATCAGTTCCTGGATCGAATTCACCGGCGCGGTCGCGTTCACACCGATGGAAGTATCGAGCACGCCCACGTGCACCACCGGAGCCAGGTCCCGCTGCGGATTGAAGGGCAGTTTCG
>MEQV01000182.1 GCA_001770355.1 Betaproteobacteria bacterium RIFCSPLOWO2_02_FULL_62_17 | reverse complement strand
TCGCCGTCGGTGACGCCTTGCAGTCCTATATCCTCCTGCATCCTGACAATGCGCCGGATCGCTGTGTCCTCCACCTCCTGAAGCTGGACGGACGACAAACGGCCCGAAGCGAACTGCTCGCGTGCTTGCAGCAGTTCCGGAGGACGCAGGAGGCTCCCGACGTGATCGGCGCGGTAGGGAGCACTTCTCACTGCGGCGCGATTTTCGCCAGTTTCGCGTACCGCCCCCAACGATCGATATCTTCCGTGAGCAACTTCGCCATCGATTCCGGCGTTCCCGGCAATACGTCGGTGGCGACGTTGAAAAGAAACTGCCGGGTTTCGTCGCTCGAGTTTATTTGTCCTATCCAGTACGCGAGCTTGTCGACGATAGGCCGGGGAGTGCCGGCAGGCGCCAGCACACCCCACCACGACGTGATGTCGTATCCGGGAAACCCCGATTCCGCTATGGTGGGAACATCGGGAAGCGCGGCGGAACGCTTGCCCGATGTCACCCCAAGCAGCCGGATGCGCCCGGAGCGCGCCTGACCGCTCAGGAAGGTGGCGTCCCATACCAGAAAATCGATCTGGCCTCCGATCAGATCGGTAATTCCCTGCACCGAGGCCTTGTACGGAACATCCACCGTCTTCAGCCCCGCTCTTTCCTTCAGCAGCTCGGCCACGACCTGGCCGGTGACGGTTCCCTGGCCGTAGGTGCCGTGGCCGGGTTTGTTTTTCAGATGCGCCACAAGCTCGGGTAATGATTTGATCGGGCTCGCTCCCGACACCGCGATCACGAAGGAAAGTCGCGTGATAGGCGCAACCGAAACGAAATCCTTGATCGGATGGTAGGGCAGCTTCTTGAACGTGTAGGACGCCGCGGCGTGCGTCGAGCTGGCCGGCGTGATGAGCAATGTGTAGCCGTCGGGCCTGGCGCGCGCCGCGTATTCCGCGCCTATGGTTCCCTGCGCCCCAGCCTTGTTTTCCACGATGACAGGCTTGCCCGCAAGCTTGGAGAGCTTGTCGCTGTAATAGCGCACCAGAATATCCGCACCCGAGCCGGCGACGAAGCTGCAAATGGTGTGAATTTCACGCGCCGGGTATTCCTGCGCGCCAAGCGGCAGCGGCGAGGCGCATGCCCATGCGGCAAGCAGACCTGCAGCAAGCGTGCGGGCGCCGCGGGACATTCTGCAATTCGTCAATTTCATCGTTGCTCCTTCCATTAGCCCAGCCGCGGTTCACCGCGGGCGGAAACGCGTACCGTCAGAGTCATGATGCCCGAATGCAATTTCGTGTCATGAAAAATTTGGGGCCGGCTCAGGCTTTGTTGTTCATTGCGCGAGCGCGCGACTGGTGGTGTAAAGCGAAAGCCGCTGATCGCGAGCGGCGTCGAGCACCTGCCGTGGCGAGGTTTTCCAAAGCAGCCCCGACACCACGACGTTGGTGTCAAGTACGGCCCGCACGTTCGCGCCGGGCCTTGCGTACCGCGTCCACCTCGACCTGAATCTCTTGCATCGTCATCGGCGGGATACCGGCCGCCGCCAAGCGGTCCGCGGTCTCGAAAAGCTCATTGACGGCTTTGCTGCGCACGGCCTCGCGAAGCAGGTGTTCTATGGCCTGTGGCGTCAGCAATCCCGCGGCCTGCGCTTCGCTCGCGAGCGAATCGGGTAAATTGACCCTGAGTTCCATGGCGATCTTCCATTGGCAGAAAACAGGGTCAGTGTAACTTTTCCCTGTCTTCTTTGTAAGAATTCAGTATGGGGCGTCCTCAATGGGGTGCGAAATTACGCGGTCGCGGTCGGCGCAGGCGGGTACAGCAGATAAGACTCGCGCTCCTCGCGCCACGCCTTTTCATCGGCTGCGGCGAGCGCGTCCAGGTCGGCCGGCGCGGCAGCCGCATCGTCGACCCACGCGCGCAGGAGCCCGCTGCCGTTGATGACATCGACGGCAAGACGCTCGCTTTCGTACTCGTAGGGAAAATCGCGCCACAGCGGGTACTGCGGAGATAGCGCACGCAGCGCCTTGAACACGAGCGCGGCGAGGCGCCATGGCCGGAACGCCTGGTGATCGTAGGCCGGGTCATCGACGTGGATCTGCAACCCCGCGCACAGCCGCCCGGCGTGCTTGTGAAAGCTTGGCTCGAACCAGCAGGGACGCAGCCGGCAGCCGCGCATCCATTGCGGCGCGAGCGCTTCCATCGCGGCGATGAGCGCGCGCGGCTCGATGCCGGGCGCGCCGAAGAGTTCGAGCGGCCGCGTCGTTCCGCGGCCCTCGGAGAGCGTCGTGCCCTCGAGCATGACAGTGCCCGCGTAGCAGCGCGCCATCGACAGGCTGGCCGCGTTGGGGCTTGGATTCACCCAGGAGCGTTCGCCAACTGGCCAGCCGAATCCAGGGGCCCTTTCCGGAGTCCAGCCCTCCATGGTCACGACTTTGCATTCGAGGTCGAGGTGCAGCGTCTTTATGAACCACTGTGCCAGTTCGCCCAGGGTGAGCCCGTGGCGCATCGGCAGGGGCCCCGCGCCGACGAAGCTTTCCCACCCCGCGCGCAGCCGCAGGCCCTCGACCGGGCGGCCCGCGGGATTGGGCCGGTCGAGCACCCAAACCGCCTTGCCATACTGCGCCGCTGCCTCGATCACGTAGCGCAGCGTAGTGATGAAGGTGTAGATGCGGCAGCCCAGGTCCTGCAGATCGACCAAAAGGACATCGAAGCTTTCCATCATCGCGCTCGTCGGACGGCGCACCGCGCCGTACAGGCTGAACACCGGTATGCCCAGCACCGGATCGGTAAAGTCGGGCGATTCCACCATGTTGTCCTGCTTGTCGCCGCGCAGTCCGTGCTGCGGGCCGAACGCCGCGCTGAGTGCGATGTCATCGCAGGCGGCGAGCGCGTCGAGCGAGTGGGTGAGGTCGCGCGTCACCGAAGCCGGGTGCGTGAGCAGCGCGACGCGACGGCCGGCGAGCGGCTTGCGCAGGTCACGGTCCTCGAGCAGGCGGTCGATGCCGAATTTCATTCGAGCGTCAGCATGAAAGCATCGGCATGATGGAAATCGGGTTTGCCGGGCGGGTGCCTCAACGCCCAGTACGACAAGGCGCCGTCCCTGTCCTCGATCACGGCGGACAAGCCGATGGTCAGTGTCGTGTTGCAATGTCCGGAGGACAGGCGGTCCAGCCGGATCTTGGCGCCGAGTTCGAAGGAATCGGGCTCGCTGCGAGTGGCGATCTGCGGATCCAATGGCTCCGCCGCAAGCGGCACAGGCTCGCGATAGCGCGCAAATGCGTACGCCGCCCATTCCCCGGAGGGCGAAAAATTGAATTCGTGGTAACCGGGTAGCCTGGGGCGAGCGATGAAGATCTCGCAGCAGGTGTGCTGCCACAAACGAGCGCCGATACGCGGCGGCTGCGGTGCCGGCAAGATCATGCGGTCGAGGCCGCCCTCGAACACGTGCTTGACCTCCAGGCTGTCTCCAGGCACGCGCGAGATTCGCGCATGGACGTGGTGAACCGAGGTACAGGGCGTTTCCGGGTGGCGCACGAGCTCGAAGAATACTGAGGACACTCGCGTGCTAAAACGCCTTGACGCCCAGGCCTTTCAAGCGCGCGGCATAAGATTCCCGGTCGGCCTTGAAGCGCGCGGCAAAGGCCGCGGAGGAGAGGTTCAGGACCTCCATGCCGACCCCGGTGATGTAGCGTTCGCGAAACGCGGGCGCGGTGATGACTGCAGCCGCGTCAGCGGCTATGCGATCCACCACCGCCTTGGGCGTTGCCGAGGGAACCAGCCAGCCGAACCAACCGCCCGAATCGAAATCCTTGAAACCTGATTCCGACAGCGTCGGCACATCAGGAAGCACCGAGGACCGCTGCAGGCCGCCGTAGGCGATCGCCTTCAGCCTTCCCTGGCGGATCAGCGCGAGCGCCGGCTGCAATCCCGTGAGAGTGAAATTCACCTCGCCGGCGAGCACCGCCTGCAATAGCGGGCCGCCGCCCTTGTAGGGGACATGGGTGAGCTTGAGCCCGGCAATCCGGGCGATGGTCTCGGTATCGATGTGCGGCGAGCTGCCGATGCCCCAACTGCCGAAATTGAACTCCCCCGGCTTCTGGCGCGCCAGCGCAATCAGCTCCTGCAGCGTGTTGACCGGAAACTGCGGCGTGCTCACCAGCACATTGCCGGTGGCAACCAGGCCGATCACCGGGGTGAAGTCTTTCACCGGATCGAACGTGAGGCTGCGGCCCTCGGGCAGCAGATCGTTGCTCAACTGGATGTGGCTGGTCATGAGGATGGTATAGCCGTCCGGCGCCGAACGCGCCACGTACTCGGAGGCGATGATGCCGTTGGCGCCGGCCCGGTTCTCGACGATGGCAGGCTGACCCCAGCGCTTGCCGATCTCAGGCGCGATCGCACGCGTCAGCGTGTCCTGGATTCCGCCGGTGGCCACCGGCAGCACGATATGCACCGGCTTGGAAGGATAGCTTTGCCCGAACGCGGCGAACGATGCCGCCTGGACCAGCACCGCGAAGCAACGAACCAGAACAGCATTCATTCGACCTCCTCACACGCCCCGGTGTTAACGAATACGCGCTTCACCGGCGCGCTTTGCCGTACAGAAAATGGTTGTGTTCGCGTCCAACAGGCTCGCCACTGCCGGCGGCGATCCCAGTAATGGCGGTCAGAGGGTCGCGGCCGAGCCTCTTCGCCTTGGAACTCTCCGCTACCATCTGCCGAATCAGTGCCGACAGACTGACCCCGCGCCGGCGCGACTCGGCGAGCAGCCACTCGTACTGCTTGGATTCCAGCGATATTTGCGTGCGATGCATCGTCATGCTCCGGCCAATGACAGGACTCTACACTCAAAGCTTGAAGATGCGCTGCGCGTTATGTCCGCGCACCTTGTCGCGCACCCCGCCTGCGAGCGCGTCCACGCGCGCCAGGCAGCCCTTCATGTCGCCGATGTTGTGCGGGTAGTCCGAACCGTACATGACGTTGTCGGTGCCGAAGGTGGACACCGCCATGTTGAGCGCGTCCTGGCGGAACACCACCGCGTCGGCATACACCTGG
>MEQV01000181.1:4797-5056 GCA_001770355.1 Betaproteobacteria bacterium RIFCSPLOWO2_02_FULL_62_17 | reverse complement strand
GTTCCGCCTCGGCTTCGTCACGACCATGAATCGACAGGTTTTCCACCACCAGACCATGGCGTGTACGGATGCGAAAACCGTACTTGATTGTGGATGGCGCCGACATTGGGACCTCGCTGAACGAAACGATAAAAGAATAATCAAAGACTTATATACCGTATAGCATGAAGATTTCAAGTATGCAAGATAACAGTATGGTTTGTGTGCAGTTTTTGGCAGACTTGGAACCCGGATTTGCAACGGTATAATCCCAGGCGCT
>MEQV01000181.1:0-4681 GCA_001770355.1 Betaproteobacteria bacterium RIFCSPLOWO2_02_FULL_62_17 | reverse complement strand
AAAGCCGTTCTAGGCCAAAAAATGTCGAACCAGGTCGACGAATTCTTGATAAAAGGATTGACCGCCGAAGGCAAGCCATTCCGGCCCAGTGATTGGGCGGAGCGCTTGTGCGGGGTCATGTCGGCATTTGGCAACGATGGGCGCATGCAGTATTCGCCCTATGTGTATCCGATTACCAGCGCCGGACTTAAATGCGTCGTGGTTGTCTTGGTTCTTTGCGAGATTGAACCCCTGGCGTACAACTTCCTGGTCAATTTCGCCAAAGAAAACGAACTCCAGGTGCGTCCGGGAAGAGCCGTGAAACGCGAGGTTCAGGAAGGCGACCCGCAAATCTCGCCCGCGGGCGCCACGGCCTGCTGAACCGGAAAAGAAAAGGCGGCCCGCCAACTGGCGGCCGCCCATCGATATGCCGGAAAATCTGCCTGGCCGGGGCTGCTGTCGCGATGACTAGGCGAGCGCCTTGATCTGTCCCGCGAGCTGGCTTTTGTGCCGCGACGCCTTGTTCTTGTGAATGATGTCCTTGTCGGCGATCCGATCGACGACACTCATTGACTCGCGGAACACCTTCTGGGCGGCAGTCTTGTCGCCGGATTCGATGGCCTTGCGCACGTTCTTGATGGCGCTGCGCAACTCTGAACGCAGCCCTATATTGTGTGTACGCCTATGCTGCGATTGTCTTGCCGCCTTGCGGGCGCTGTTAGTGTTCGCCATGGACCCAGGTGCCTGAAAAGAAAGGGCAGAATTGTAATGGCTTGGCGTCAGGAAAGCAAGGCGCTGCGGCTACAATAAAGGCAGCCACTGAAAATTGAATCCGCCGAGAATGTGGCGGAGCATCAGGAAAGACCACCATAATCTTGTCGCAGATTCCAGTTTCCCGATGAACCTCCTCAAAGCGCTTGCCACGGTTAGCAGCATGACCATGGTATCCAGGGTTCTGGGCTTTTTGCGGGATCTGGTGATTGCGCGCATGTTCGGCGCCGGCATTGCCACGGACGCATTTTTTGTGGCATTCCGCATTCCGAACCTGCTGCGCCGGCTGTTTGCCGAAGGCGCGTTTTCGCAGGCGTTCGTTCCGGTGCTTTCCCAGTATCGGGTCGAGCAGGGGGAACTGGGTACCCGCCTGCTGGTTGACCGTGTCGCAAGTCTCCTGGCAATTTCCCTGGTCATGGCCAGTTTGCTCGGGGTGCTGCTCGCGCCATGGATAATTTACATAGGCGCCCCGGGATTTGCCGCTGATTCCGCAAAGTTCGACCTGACCGTGGCGATGCTCCGCATCACCTTTCCCTACATAGTATTTATCTCGCTGGTGTCGCTTGCCGGAGGCTTGCTCAATACCTGGGGCAGATTCGTCATCCCGGCGCTGACGCCTTCGCTGCTGAATTTGTCATTTATCTTCGGTGCCTTGTTCGCGGCGCCCTATTTCGATCCTCCGGCGATGGTGCTTGCGTGGGCGGTTTTCGCCGGCGGTGCGCTGCAACTGGCCTTCCAGATTCCAGCGCTGGCGCGCATCGGCATGCTGCCGCGGCCGCGCCTGGATTGGCGCGACGCGGGCGTCAAACGCATTCTGCAACTCATGGGACCGGCGATATTGGGGGTGTCGGTCGCGCAAATCAGCCTTCTCATCAACACGATCTTCGCTTCCTTCCTCGCCAACGGCAGCGTTTCGTGGCTGTACTACGCCGATCGGCTCATGGAGTTTCCGACCGCCCTCCTGGGAGTGGCCCTGGGGACCGTGCTGTTGCCCAGCCTTTCACGCAATTTTGCCTCGGGGGATGGCGAGGAATACTCGCGCTTGCTCGATTGGGGGTTGCGCCTGACGCTGTTGCTTGCCCTGCCGGCCGCGGTGGCGCTGGCGGTACTGTCAATTCCCCTGATCAGCACCCTCTTTTACCATGGCGCCTTCTCCGAGCAGGATGTCTGGATGACACGCCAGGCGCTGATGGCCTATAGCCTTGGATTGCTGGGCTTGATACTTGTCAAAATACTCGCTCCAGGGTTCTATGCACGGCAGAATATGGCCACTCCCATGCGAATTGCCGTTATCACTCTTGTCGCGACACAGGCGATGAATCTCGCGCTCATCGGCATACTGGCGCATGCCGGTCTGGCCCTGTCGATTTCCCTGGGCGCCTGCCTGAACGCGGCCCTGTTGTACCGCGCCTTGCGCTCGCACAATATTTTCCGGCCTCAGCCCGGATGGCCCACCTTCATACTGAAGGCGCTGTCCGCGGTTGCGATTATGGCGCTTGCGCTATTCCTGGTGGCCGGGCCGGCGTCATGGTGGCTCGGCGCCGTTGCCGGCATTCGCGCCGCAGCACTGGGCGCATTGGTGCTGCTGGGCGCCGCAATCTATTTCGGCGCCCTGTTCATTCTGGGATTCCGGCCGCGTGATTTTTCCAGGAGCGCAGCGTGAATCGCGGACTGGATCGATTCGCCGAACTGGTCTCCAGCGAGAACTTCAATCTTGCCGAGGCGAGTCTTCTGATCGCGCAGGACAGGTACGGGGATCTTGATGTCAATCGCTATCTCGAGCGCATCGCAAGCATGGCAGATACCGTGCGGTCACGAATATCCGGGGATGCGTTTGCGGAACAGAAGGTGCTGGCGATCAACCACCATCTTTTCCGGGAACTCCAGTTTCTAGGCAATTTCGATGATTACTATGATCCTCGCAACAGCTATCTCAATGAAGTGCTCGACCGACATACAGGAATTCCCATTACCCTGTCAATTCTCTACATTGAAATAGGCAAACGTCTCGGCCTGAACATCCATGGCGTGTCGTTTCCAGGCCATTTTCTGGTCAAGCTGAAGGTCAAGCGCGGCCAGTTGGTGATCGATCCTTTCATCGGTGGCGAGACGCAGTCCGAGGCCGATTTGCGGCAACGCCTGGCGCAGGTGCTGCCCGCCTCCGAGGCGCAAACCGCGCCCATCCACAGGTATCTGGAGGCCGCCACCCCGCGCCAGATCATCGCCCGGATGCTCAGGAACCTCAAAAACATCCACATTCAGGCGGAGCGATTCGAGGCAGCGCTTGGTGTGATGCAGCGCATGCTGCTGCTCCTGCCTGAATCGGCGGCGGAACTGCGCGACCGGGGGCTGCTGTACCAGAGGCTGGAGTGTTTCCGTCCGGCACTGTCGGACTTGCAGAACTATGTGCGCCGCTCCCCGGATGCGCCCGATGTCTGGGACATGCGAGCGCGGATAATCGAATTGGAGCGTGCCTGTGCCCGCCTGAACTGAAAAGGGCGCGGCCAGGCGCTTCTCGGCAGGTCTCTAGGGATTCGTTTCTAGGGGCAGAAGTCGTATATAATTCAACGCTTTGCGCTCCATCCCTCGAACTCCCCATGCTGGTCACTCGCGGCGCGACACGCGCTGGACATACCCCGGTTGCCTTGACGATCGGCAACTTCGACGGTGTTCATAAGGGGCATCAGGCGATCCTGTCGCGTCTGGTTCACGAGGCGCGGGAACGCGCGCTTTGCAGTTGTGTGATGACCTTCGAGCCCCATCCCCGTGAATTTTTCGGGCGTATCCAGGGCAAACCGGAAATCGTCCCCACGCGGCTGACGTCGCTGCGCGAAAAGCTCGAGTTGCTGGACGCAAGCGGTGTCGAGCGGGTTCATGTGCAGAGATTTTCCAAGGCGTTCGCGGAACTTACCCCGGATCAGTTTGTGCATGAACTGCTGGACCACTATCTGGGCGCCCGCTGGGTGTTGATCGGCGACGACTTCTGTTTTGGTCGGGGACGGGCGGGAAATTTTGCGCTGTTGCGCCGGCTTGGCGGGATGTACGGTATCGAGGTTCAGGCGATGGGTACCGTCGCACAGGATGGTGCCCGGGTATCGTCCGTCGCGGTGCGTGCGGCGCTGACCGATGGCGACCTTGCCAGGGCGAGCCTGTTGCTCGGACGCGCCTACAGCATCAGCGGCCGTGTCGTGCACGGCGACAAGTTCGGGCGCGAACTCGGCTTTCCCACCGCCAATATCCAGATACAGCACAACCGGCCGCCCCTGCTCGGAATCTTTGCGGTGCGCATGCATGGCATTGCGGCGCACGCCCTGCCCGGTGTCGCGAGCCTGGGCGTGCGTCCGACGGTAACGAGCGCCGGTACGGCGGTCTTGGAAGTGCATCTGTTTGACTTCACCGGCGACCTCTATGGACGCCACTTGCGCGTGGAATTCCTGCACAAGATCCGCGACGAGGCGAAGTACCCGGATATTGCGACCCTGCGCGCGCAGATTGCACGCGATTGTGAAGACGCGCGCAATCTGTTGATGGAAAAAAGCGATGGCTGAGCCCAAGAACGATTACCGCAAGACCCTGAACCTTCCGGACACGCCATTTCCCATGCGCGGCGACCTGGCCAAGCGCGAGCCCCAGCGGGTGCGCGAATGGGAGGAGAAAGGCATCTACACGAAGCTGCGCGCGGCACGGCGCGGCAAGCCGAAATTCGTGCTGCACGACGGACCGCCCTACGCCAACGGCGACATCCACATAGGCCACGCGGTCAACAAGATCCTCAAAGACATCATCACCAAATCAAGGGCCCTGGCGGGTTTCGACGCCGTCTATGTGCCGGGATGGGATTGCCATGGCATGCCGATCGAGGTCCAGATCGAAAAGACCCACGGCAAGAACATTCCGGTGGAGAAAACGCAGGCCTTCTGCCGCGCCTATG
>MEQV01000180.1 GCA_001770355.1 Betaproteobacteria bacterium RIFCSPLOWO2_02_FULL_62_17 | reverse complement strand
TGTATCACCGGAATCGCCACCACCATGCCGAAGGTCAGGCGGTCGCGGCGCAGCTGTATGAATTCCTTGTAGACGATGCCCAGCCAGCGCGAGAAAGACAGTCCGTTCATTGCGGCGCATCCGCGGATTGGGGCATCAGGCTGATGAATACGTCCTCCAGCGTGGCCGCGGCGCGCTCTACGCGGTAATCGGCGTTCGCGCGCAGGAAGGCGAGCGCGGCTTCGAGTTGCGCCGCGTCGGTGCCGGCGACATGCAGCGTGTTGCCGAAGGGCGTTGCCAGCAGCACGCCGGGTGTGCCGCGCAGGCGTGCGGCGAGCGAGGCGGGATCCGGCCCGGCAATGGTGAACACCGCAAGCCCGCGCTGATCGACCACTTCGCGCGCGGTGCCGGTGGCGAGCAGATTGCCGTAGGCGAGGTAGGCCAGGCGATGACAGCGCTCGGCCTCGTCCATGTAATGGGTGGAGACCAGCACCGACAGGCCGCGACCCGCGAGATGGTGCAGTTCCTCCCAGAATTCACGCCGCGCCTTGGGATCGACTCCGGCGGTGGGTTCGTCCAGCAACAGCAGGCGCGGACGGTGCAGCATGCAGGCGGCCAGCGCCAGGCGCTGCTTCCAGCCGCCGGAGAGCGAGCCGGCGAGCTGATCGCGGCGCGCAGTGAGACCCAGGGTTTCCAGCGTTTCGGCGACCGCGCCGCGCCGGTCCTTCATGCCGTACATGCGCGCCACGAAATCGAGGTTCTCGCGCAGCGTCAGGTCTTCCCAGAGCGAAAAGCGCTGCGTCATGTAGCCCACCTCGCGCTTGATCGCGGCGGTCTGGCGCAGCACATCGTAGCCCAGGCAGGTGCCGCTGCCGGAGTCCGGCGTCAGCAGGCCGCACAGCATGCGGATGGAAGTGGTCTTGCCGCTGCCGTTGGGGCCGAGGAAGCCGTAGATTTCACCGCGCTTCACCTGCAGCGAAAAATCCTTCACCACGTGCTTTTTGCCGAAGCTCTTGTTGAGCTTCTTCACGTCGATGACAAGCTCTTCCATGGGCTGACCGTGCCGTGGAATCAGCGTAACGGACCGGATGCCGGCGCGGCGGCCGCTGCCAGTGTCAGGTCCAGCGGTTGTCCGGGCCGCAGCCGCAGCGCATCCTCAGGTGCCGGACGCGCCTCGATCAGGAACACCAGTTTGCCGCGCGAGTCGCGGTTGTAGAGCACCGGCGGGGTGTATTCGGCCTGGCGCGAGATGTAGCTGATGGTGGCCGCGATCGGGGCGGCGCAGCCGTCGCAGACCGCCGTTATCTTCTGTCCGATTGAGATCGAACCCAGTTGCCCCTCGGGCACAAAGAAACGCAGCTTCACATTCTGCGGCGGCAGCAGGCTTGCCACCGGCCGGCCCGCGGGCACCCACTCGCCTTCGACGAAGAAGGTGTCGTGCACCATGGCGGCCGCCGGCGCGCTGCCGGCGCGCTGCGCCTGGCGCCAGGCGGCCTGGGCGAGTGCCGCGCGCGCCGCGTCCACCTCGGCCAGCGCGGCGCGGATCTCGGCTTCCCTTCCCAGGCTTTGCAGCGCGACGCGGTTCTGCGCCTCGGCTTCGCTGACGCGCGACAGATCGCGCTCCACATTGGCGCGGGCAATATCGAGCTGCGCTTGCGAAATAAATCCGGCGTCGAACAGTTTTTCCTGCTGCTTAAATTGCAGCTGGGAGAGCTCGCGCGTGGCCCTGGCCTGTTCGGTTTGCGCGGCGGTGGCGTCGATTTCGGCCGGCCGGCGGCCGCTGCGCAGATTGGCCAGCCGCTCCTGGGCAGTGCGCAGGCGCCCGGCCGCTTCGCTCCTTCCCGCTTCTTCGCTGATGCGATCGAGTTCAAACAGGTTCGCGCCCTGCTCGACCTGCTGCCCCCGGCGCACATGCAGTTTCTGCAGCGTGCCGCTATTGGGCGCGGCGACCAGCACGAACTCCCCTTCCGCGTACCCCTGGAGCGTATCGGGTTTGCCCGGCGAGCAGGCGGCGAGTGTGAAACCGGTGAGGCCGGCGAGAAGAATCGTTGCAGTCCTCATGATTTGGTTCCTTTCGCATTGCGCCGCGCAAGTGTGCTTCCTGTGGCGAGTTGCTTTTCCCTGGGGCCTATTCGGTGGGCCGCCACTCGAAGCCGGTGAAGCTGCCCTGGATTTCCGAGACGGTGACGGCGTCGACTTTTGCCGAAGCCGGCCCGCGATGCGCGCGCTCGATGAGCGCCTGCACCAGCGGTTCCACGCCGTCGATCACCGCTTCGACGCCGCCATCGCGCCGGTTACGAACCCAGCCGGTGAGACCCAGGGCCAGGGCTTCGCCGCACATCCATTGCCGGTAGCCCACCATCTGAACGCGCCCGGTGATGAGTAAATGTTTCGCCATGATATGAGATGGTTAAACGATGCGCCGCTCAGGGAATGCCGAAGGCGACGCGCGCGATGTCCGTGCGCAGGCTCAGAATGGTGGCCACGCAGAAAAGAACGATCGGCACCACGAACAGGGTCATGCCCACCAATATGTGCATCCACTCCCTGCGCGTGACTCCCTGCCCAAGTTTGTACACCGTATACATCCGGCTCGCCGCCGACAGCACCACCAGCGCGATCAGCATCCAGCAGAACAGCTGCAGCAGGAATTGGCCCCACTGGCTGCGGTCGATCACCCCGATCGCGCCACCGAATCCAATCACCCAGATCATCAGCAGCATGACGTCGTTCAGGATGTTGTAATCCTTGTAGCGCTCCTTGAGCTGCCCGCGGACGTAATGCACGGCGAACACGCCCAGACCGAAAAGAACCGCCAGGCCGCAGGCCGTCGCATAGAACCAGCCAATAAAATCCAGATCGAATGAGTCCATCATGTTGTTGCGGTCCTTCAGCGGCGAGTCGCGGCGATGGCGGTGAGAATTCCCCGCATGAGTCGAAGAACTGACTGAGCAATCGATGCATGGAGGCTAAAGATACTATAAATTGCTGGTTCTTCTTGGCGCTCCCGCCAGCCAGATCGAAGCCGTCAGTCTGGGTAAAGAGAAACCGCGTGGTAATCGACACAACGAGCGGGCGTGGCCGCAGAACCGGCGCAGCGACATTATTTATATCCGCATCCAGCAGTGGTGGCAGAGCAAAAGCCGCCTAACGGCCCCCAAGCCGATTCATTGGGGAAGCGACGGCGGGTCGATTCACGTTGGTGGTGGACACAGGCGATAGCGAGTTCTATGGCTGCCCTGCTTGCTAATTTTTTTGCGCCAGATCAATACGCCCTTTTCAGCGTCGGCTTCGCAGATCAGTCTTGATTTGAAAATGGCGTGAGGCTGAACACGCGCTTGCCTCGGGCGCGCACTGATGCTTGTTGATTTCAAGTGCAAACCTTATTTTGGGGGTCTCCTGCCCGGTTTCTTGGGCTGAATGGATCCCGCGATCCGGCAAAGCGTTCCTCTAACTGGCCTGCCGTTAATAAACCGAGTCACGCTGCAACTGGATATATCCCCTCGCGCCGACAGGTCTGATAAAGATCGGCGCACCTTGGGAAGCGGGATGCCTGTTGCCGCTGCGATCTCAAAGTCGAGTTGCTGGCCGGTTTTTTTCAATAATTGCAGGATCGGGGTTGCATACATCTCAAATGCTCCTGATGTCGGCGTTCATGGAAAATTCTGCCCGTTGTTTTCCATCATTACAAGCTAGAGGTGGTCCGCTGAAATTGGACCGCCGCATACGTCGATACTCTCGCATCCCGCACGTCGAGCGCAGGTAAATGCGGTGCGAGATCGCATTGCGTCGCCGCCTTGTGGTGTCACGCCCGACGCAAGCGCACGTCCTCGTAGCATTCGGCACAGAACGGCGTCGCCGGATCGCTGCATAGGCGGTCGAGTGAAATACCTATATCGCAGGCGCAGCATCGGCCGTAGCTGCCAGCGGCGATGCGATCGAGGGCCGCCTCGACCTTGCGCCGATCATTATCGAGCAACTCTCTGAGGCCGCTGGCCATGGCCCGCTGGCGAAAGCCTTCCTCCAGCGTCATGCTGCCCGTGCCCATGGTTTCGAGTTCGACCGCGGGGGTGCGCTGCGTGGCGCCGCTCAGTGTCTCCCGTATCTCGCGCAGACGATTTCGGAGCAACTTTTCGAACCGCCGGCAGGTATCGGCATCGAGCATTGCGTGGTCTCCTTCCTTTTCTGGCTGTCAGGAGTGATTCAAAGCGACCCCGCGCTCAGCGGATCGGTGTGCTTTGGGAGCGTTCGCCGCCGCGTTCGCACGGTCATACCTTCACGCGCCCCTTTGACGCGGCGCTGACCAACCAGTCCGGGAGTTCGCGCCCGTCGGCGTGTTCCACGATGTATTCGCGAATCATCTGGCGCACCACCTGCGACGGCGTGATGTCCTGGGCGGCGCAGATTTCCTCGAACAAGGTTTTCTTGCGCGGATCGATCAGGATGGTCAGTCGCGCGGTCTTGTCTTCCATGGGTTTGAACTCGTGCAATGAGTTGACGGAACAGTAATTCTCGAACAGTAATTCTCACATACCATGATAATTGAATTATCATATTATGTGTGTTACAAAGTCTTGGAAGATACAGATAAATGGACTTTGTTTCTCTACAGACTATGGAAGCCGCGGTGATGCTGTCGGTGAACTGGATCGGGCTCGCGTCCATGAGCATGCCGCGGCACATCGGCGGCGTGGTGTTTCCCGCCGGAGCGCTGGTGTCCCTCGCGCTCGCGGCGACCTCCTCATGCCGACGTGATCTCATCGCCACCTGACCAGGAATTGCTGCTGACGGGCACGCTTCTGATGGCTGCGTGCTACGGGGCAGGGGCGCTTGCGTCCCTGCTGGCGCGCTGGTCGGGCCGCCTCGCGCTCGGCGTGGGGCACCTGGCCGCGCTCGGCGGGGCCGTGGCAGGCATCGGCGTTTCGCTCGGCGTGCTCCTCGGCGACCCGGGCCGCACGTTGACGCAAGCGCTCCCTGACCTGTTCCCGTTTGCCCGGCTTTCGCTCTCGGTGGACGGGCTCTCGGCTTACTTCCTGCTCGTCATCTCCCTCGTGACCGTGGCGGCGGCCATCTATGGTCCGGCCTACCTCCGGGCGCACTCACCCGACGCGGGACCGGCGCGGCAGGCGGCGCAGGTGTTCGCGCTGAATGTGTTCCTGGGTTGCATGGTGTTGGTCTGCTGCGCCGGCGACGCGCT